>CAZBUP010000027.1:0-17029 GCA_964495145.1 uncultured Staphylococcaceae bacterium
CTAATTAATAAAGAGGGCACCATATGAAAAAAACCGCCATCATCTATTCGATACTGGCTTTGATGCTGCTGAGTTCCTGCGGCAGCTCGCTCGCCAGCTCATCGGAAGCCTCGTCTTCGGATGAAAGCTCGGAAACTTCCTCATCCTCGTCAAGCGAAGTCAGTAGTTCTTCGAGTTCTTCGTCGGAATCGTCATCTTCCTCCTCCGAATCCTCCAGCGAAGAAGAAGTCCCAGCCAATGAAATCGTCTTTGCGCGCAAAGTATCCGTACCGGAACTTGTGTCATACCCATTGGTCGAGACGAACATTTACATCGATAATGTCCACTTTAAGTTCGACGGGGCGAGGAATTACGCCTCATCATCGCTTGAAGGCAAAGGTTCCGGTTTCAAACTTTATAATGTTTTTTCGCTTAATGAAATTTATAAGATTGACTTGGATTTAGGAACTTATCCAAAGGATTCAACCAAATTTACCATGTATGCGGGAACCTCGGCCGCACCTTCGGCAACGGTTATTCCGGCCGTTTCGCTGAGTGGCAAAATCAAGTACACGTTTGATTTTACCAATGGTGACTATACCCACTTCCGTTTTGTAAACGGCACCGGTTCAATCTACATCAGCAGCATCAAGATTTATTTCACGGAAGACTTCACCTATCCCGATGATCCGAATTCGGGCGGTTCCGGGACCGTTTACGATCCCGAAGCCATCGGCTATTATCACGCCGACGCCGAGGATCAATCCATCGATCCGCAAGAGTATTGGTACCAATCGGACCGCTTCCCGATGCCGTCACTCGGCGAACAGAAGATGTTGGTGGTCCCGGTCAGCTTCTCCAACTATCGTTGCACCGGCATCGCCTGCGATAACCGGATCGATGAAATCGAACGCGCTTTCTTTGGGGATTCCGAAGACACCGCCTGGGAATCGGTTTCCAGTTACTTCTACAAATCAAGTTATGGCAAACTCCATATCACCGGCGAAGTCACGCCTTTCTATGAAGCGCCTTATACCACCAATGAATATGACGCGTTGACCCGTTCCACCGGCGATTACTATCAATATTTCATCCCGTCATGGCAAATCGCCGACGAAGTGGTCGCCTGGTATAAAACCCTTCCCGGAAGCGATATTTCCCAATACGACAACAACGGCGACGGCTATGTCGACGCCTTGTACATGGTTTACAACAACCCGAACAAATACAATGCCAACTATGCCTTAGGCACCGACAGCGACTTCTGGGCTTACGTCTATTGGAACTATGCCAACTACAATGCCTGGGCCGATACCGAAATCGATTCTTCCGACGCCCTCCCGATGACGTACAGTTTCGCGTCCTACGATTTCATGTACGAAGGTTACGGCTCGACCCAAATCGATGCCCATACGTACATCCATGAAACCGGCCACCTCCTTGGCATTCAAGACTATTACACCTATACCGATGGCGACTGGGGCGCCGCCGGGGGCCTCGACATGCAGGATAGCAACATCCTCGACCACAACCCCTATTCGAAACTGCTTTGGCAATGGGCTGATCCCATCATCATCGACGGCACCAAAGAAGTGACCACGATTGAACTTTCGCCCTACCAAGACACCGGCGAGATCATCTTGATCAACGACGGTTGGAACGGCTCTGCCTTCGACGAATACCTGGCCATGGAGTTCTACACCCCGACCGGATTGAACGAAAAAGATTCGTCGGCTCCTTATCCGGGCAACACTCGCCAAGGCTTTACGATCCCGGGCGTCAAACTCTATCACATCGATTCACGGCTCGGCAAATACGTTTACAGCGAAGCCATCTCCGATTGGATTTTCGACGGTCTGACCGACACGCTCCAATACGGCTACGATTATTATTCGGGCATCATCACCTCCAACAGCAGCGGCCGAACCGATTACCCGGCTTTCAAGACGGTCCACCTCCTCGAACCCGACGGCATCAACAATTTGATCATCGGCGGATACGCCACCAACGATTCGCTCTTCGTGGAAGGCGACACCTTCTCGGCCAGCAAGCATTTCTCGGTCTTCCCGGTCTACGACATTTACTCGATTGATACGTTCTTCGGCAAATTCAACAGCGGCGAAGAAATCGGCTATGAAATCGAAATTCTCGAAATCACCGACACCAAAGCCGTGATCGAAATCACGCGCACCGCTTAAAGGAGGCCACCGAGCCGATCGTCCATCAAGGGCCATGATTCAAAAAATCATGGCCTTTTTTCGTGATAATTAACGTTAAATATACTCAATAATCGTTTTTTTAAATTAATGTGACAAATCTTATGATAAATATTGTGATTTATTTATTTAACGAGTATTATATTCGCGTAGGTATTCATAGCGAAGCCTACTGTCGTAAAATTCAGAAAGGTTTAGGTTTCGATGAAAGGTTCAGTCAAAATGTTCAACAAGGACAAGGGCTACGGCTTCATTCGCACCGAAGATGGCAAAGATGTCTTCTTCCATTACAGCGAACTTGTCATGGACAACTACAAAGTCGCCGCTCCTGGCGAATCAGTAGAGTTCGAAGTTGAAGAAACAGATCGTGGTCCCCGGGCTACGAAGATTAAGAAAATTTAATCAATCGGTTTATGAAACAAAAAAAAGTCGCTCCGGCGACTTTTTTCTAAACCGGAAAACCTTTATACTAACCAAGTCAAACCACACACAAAACTATGGGATTGAAAGCGGGAATCGTCGGACTGCCAAACGTCGGGAAATCGACGCTTTTCAACGCTTTGGCCAAAGCCAACGTCGAAGCGGCTAATTACCCTTTTGCCACCATTAAGCCGAATACCGGGGTCGTGGCGGTGCCCGACCCGCGCCTGGATTTCTTGTCGCGACTATTCATTCCGGAACGGACCATTCACGCCACGATCGAATTCATCGACATCGCCGGTTTGGTCAAAGGGGCGAGCCAAGGCGAAGGCCTCGGCAACCAATTTCTCGGTCACATCCGGGAATGCGACGCCATCGTCGAGGTGGTGCGCGTATTCGAAGATCCCGACATCATCCACGTCGAAAATTCCGTCGATCCCCTTCGGGACATTGACATCATCAACCTCGAACTGGTGATGGCTGACCTCGACGCCGTCAATCGGAGAATCGAACGCGTCGGAACCAAAGCCAAAACCAGCAAGGAAGCCAGCGCCCTTTTCGAATATGACGTATTGTCGAAAGCCAAACGGCAACTCGACCAAGGTTTGCCGGCGCGCACCCTGCGTCTGTCTAAAGAAGAAGCCGATTACCTTCATAAAGAATTGCATTTGCTGACGATGAAGCCGATCGTCTACGTCGCTAACGTCGGCGAGACCCAATTGGCCGGGATCGAAACGGCACCTGCCTATCGACAGCTGACGGAATACGCCGCTAGCCATCAGGCTTCGATCATCCCGATTTCTTGCGCCATTGAAGCCCAAATCGCCCAGCTTGACCCTGAGGAGCAAAAGGAATTCTTGGCTTCGATCGGCGCGACGATGTCCGGACTCGACCTCTTGGTGCACGCTACTTATCGGCTGTTGAATCTCGGCACCTTTTTCACGGTCGGGCGCGACGAATGCCGGGCTTGGACCTTTGGTTTTGGCATGAAAGCGCCCCAATGCGCCGGCATCATCCACAGCGACTTCGAACGGGGGTTCATCAAAGCCGAAGTCTACCATTATGATGATATAATTAAATACGGAAGCGAAGCTGCGGTCAAAGAAGCCGGGAAACTGCGCCTTGAAGGCAAGGATTACCCGATGCAGGACGGCGACATCGTCTTTTATAAATTCAACGTTTGAACATGTATCGCATTGGAATGAGTCGTGACATACATCGATTAGTCAGAGGTCGACCCTTATGGATCGGCGGTGTTTTGATTGACCACGATGTTGGGTTCGAAGCCCATTCCGACGGCGACATCGTCCTCCATGCCTTGACCGAAGCCTTGTTGGGCTCGTTGGCCCTTGGCGACCTCGGCACTCACTTTCCGAATACCGACGCCCAATATAAGGACAAACCCTCGCGTTACTTTGTCCAATATGCCCGCCGCCTCGTCGAAGCCAAAGGCTATCGCATTTGCAACATCGACGTCTCGATCGTGATCGAGGCCCCGCGGCTGAGCCCGCATATCGCGGCGATGGTCGCCGCCATCGGAAAGATGCTTAGCCTGGCTCCTGAGCAAATCTCGATCAAGGCCGGGACTAACGAAGGACTGGGATACATCGGCCAAGGGCTCGGAGCCGAGGCGACCTGCGTCGTTTTGGTCGAAAAAATCAGCGATCAATCGCATTAGGATAGGAACATCATGGATATATTAGCCTTTATCAAACAACAGCTATGCGATGCATCGGCCGCCCTCGGAGTGACCCTGTCCCTTGAAGAAATCGTCGTCGAGCAAAGCAAAGACAAATCCCACGGCGACTACGCCACTAACTTAGCCATGCAACTGGCCCGTCCTTTGGGGCAATCGCCCCGCCTCATCGCCGCGAAACTCATTTCGCATATGGCAGCCGGCCAATTCGAAAAGATCGAAATTGCCGGGCCGGGCTTCATCAATTTTTTCTTGCTGCCGACCGCTTTGACCTCGATCATCGCTAAAATCGTGTCCGATGGAGCCGCTTACGGGTCCAGCGATTTTGGAAAAGGTCAAACCGTCAACGTTGAATTCGTGTCGGCCAACCCGACCGGAGCCCTGCATTTAGGCCACGCCCGCGGGGCGGCCTTGGGCGATGTCATTGCCCGGATGCTTGAAAAAACCGGCTATCGCGTCACCCGGGAATTTTACGTCAACGACGCCGGCACCCAAATCGAAAACTTGGCCCAATCGATTTATGCTCGTTACGCCCAATCGTTTGGAAGAACCATGGACTTGCCCCAAGACGGTTACCATGGCCAAGACATCGTCGACATCGCCTCGGAAATCAAAGCCAGCCATGGCGACGCATTCCTCGATCGCTATGATGCCGCCTTCTTCAAACAGGAAGGCATTCGCCGCGAACTAGCCCGTATTCAGGCCGATTTGAATTTCTACCGGGTCCGATTCGATATATTTTCCCACGAGACCACCATCCGGGAACACGGCCTATTGGATGAAATTAAAACCAAACTGGCCCCATTCATGTACTCACAAGATGGCGCGACTTTCCTTAAGACATCCCAATACGGGGACGACAAGGATCGGGTCATCGTTAAAAGCGACGGCGCCTTCACTTACTTTTTGCCCGACATCGCCTACCATCTTGACAAAGCCCGGCGCGATCACCGGTATTTGATCGATATTTTGGGGGCCGACCATCACGGCTACATCAACCGGATGAAAGCCGCCTTGTCGATGCTAGGTTATCCCGAGGATACCTTGACGATCGAAATCGTCCAAATGGTGCGTCTCATCAAAGACGGTCAAGAGATGAAGATGAGCAAGCGCACCGGCGTCGGTGTCACCTTGAGAGAACTATGCCAAGACGTCGGCGTCGACGCCGCCCGGTATTTCTTCGTGGCCCGGGCCGCTTCCTCGCATTTGGATTTCGATCTGGACTTGGCCGCAAGTGCCAGTAGCGCCAACCCGGTCTATTACGCCCAATACGCCCATGCGCGCCTGTGCAGTTTATTGAAGGCCGGGCATGAGTTCGGATTTGATTTGACCGGTCACGGTTTGGATACCGACGAGGAAAAGCAGCTGTTGCGCCACTTGGAAAGTTTCCCGCTGGAAATCGTTGATGCCGCCAAAACCAAGGCTCCTTACAAAATCACGAATTATGTGCAAAAACTTGCAACTTTAACCCATAGTTTCTATACTATATGTCGTGTCGTCGATAAAGAAAATATTTCTTTATCAAGGGCGCGCCTCGCCCTAGTCGACGCCAGCCGAATCGTGCTGGCCAACGCCTTGGGCCTGCTCGGCGTCTCAGCGCCGGAAAAAATGTGAAAAAGGGGACTGATTATGGTCGAAACATCAATGCTTGACATCGCTTACAACCTGATTGTCGAACGGGGACAACCCGTTTCCTTCAAGGATATTTGGGAACGGATCACCAAAGAAATCAACCAAGCGACTCCCGAACGGATGTCGCGTTTCTATACCAACTTGACCTTGGACGGCCGGTTCGTGGCCTTAGGCGGAAATATGTGGGATTTGCGGACCAATTACACCTTCAAGGAACTTTATGAAGACATTCGGGGCGTCTTCCGCGACGTCGAAGAGGTCGAGGAAGAAAAAGAAATCGACCCGTTCGAAGAACCCGAAGAGGAAGAATTGGTCGAAGAAGAAGCCATCGCCGGAGAAGACGAAT
Organism: uncultured Staphylococcaceae bacterium; assembly: GCA_964495145.1. Classification (GTDB taxonomy): domain Bacteria; phylum Bacillota_I; class Bacilli_A; order RFN20; family CAG-826; genus UBA6120. The sequence goes on from CAZBUP010000027.1 coordinate 6,290, forward strand.
TCGAAGAAAAGGAAGACGAGTAATCGCTTCCCAACAAAGGAGACATACCTATGCCATTAGTCAGCATGAAAGAGATGTTAATCAAAGCCCGCCGGGAGCAATATGCCGTCGGCCAGTTCAACATCAATAATCTTGAATGGACCTTGGCCATTCTCGACGAATGCCAAGCCCTCCAAGCCCCGGTCATTCTCGGAGTCAGTTCCGGCGCCGCCAAGTACATGGGTGGCTTCCACGTCATCGTCAATATGGTCAAGGGCATCTTGCTGGATCGCAAAATCACGATCCCGGTAGCCCTCCACCTCGATCACGGCGAAAGCTTTGAGTTATGCCAAGCGGCCATCGACGCCGGGTTTACCAGCGTGATGATCGACGCCTCGCACCATCCGTTTGAAGAAAACATCGACATCACCAAGCGCGTGGTCGAATATGCCCATGCCCGCGGGGTTTCGGTCGAAGCCGAACTCGGACGGGTCGGCGGCCAAGAAGATACCGTCGTCGCCGAATCGATGTACGCCGTCCCAAGCGAGTGCCAAGAACTCGTGGCCAAGACCGGCATCGACTGCCTGGCTCCGGCCCTTGGTTCCGTCCACGGACCCTATAAGGGCGAACCGAAACTCGGTTTCAAGGAAATGGCCGTCATCAATGACTTGATCAAACTTCCGCTTGTCCTCCACGGCGGGTCCGGCATCCCCGATTATCAGCTGCGAATGGCAATCGAACGCGGCACGGCCAAAGTCAACGTCAATACCGAATTGCAACAAGGCTGGACCGCTAAAGTCCGCGCCGTGTTGGCAAAGGATCCCGACGTCTACGATCCCCGCAAGATCATCGGCCCGGGCAAGGATGACATTCGCGCCGTCGTCAAAGCCAAATGCCAAGTGTTCGGTTGTATTGGCAAAGCCAATTAAGTTATAATAAATCCTTGGCCAGTCCAAGGATTTTTAATTTCTTTTGAAAATCAAAAGGAGATCCCTCGTGAGCCACGAAACGCTTTACCGTCTCATTCAAGAATACGATACGATCACCATCTTCGGTCACGTCTATCCAGACGGTGACTGCTATGGCAGTCAAATCGGCCTTAAAGAGGCGATCAAAGCGTCGTTTCCTTCCAAAAACGTCTATGCGCTCGGTTCTGGGTATCCTTCTTTCCATCCGCTTCTCGGGGCGATGGACGCCATCGAAGATGCCATCGTCAAACGTTCGCTGGCGCTCGTGCTCGACGTGGCCGACACCGCTCGGATCGAAGACCAACGTTTCCTTCAAGCGGCCCTCGTGTTCAAAATCGACCACCATGTCCCGGCATATGACTTTGGCGACCACCAATGGATCGACACTTCGACCCTGGCCGTGTCCGAGATGATCGCCCGCTTCGTCAAACTGCACCATTTGAAAATCAATCCCCGCGGCGCTTCGGCGCTTGCCCTCGGGATGATCACCGATTCCAACCGCTTCCAATTTGGCCACGTGCGGGCTGAAACCTTCATTTTGATGGGGATGCTCTTGAGCCATGGGGCCGACCTGCCCGCTCTTTATCGGGTGCTGTACGATAAATCGCAAGATGAACTTTCATTTGAACGATTCGTATACAATCATTACCGCATCACCGCGGCTGGATTCATCTATTGCCACCTGACGCGCGAAGATTTAGCCCTTTTTGGTTTAACCGCGGTCAAAGCCAATCTCAAGGTCAATCTCCTGGCCCATATCAAAGATTGTCCGATTTGGGGATTCTTTACCGAAGACGAGGGACTAATCCGGGCTGAAATCCGCAGTGCCGAACTCGATATCCATCCAATCGCCCACGCCCATGGCGGCGGCGGCCATCGGCAGGCGAGCGGTTTCCGGCTGGACGGGGTTGGGCAGATTTCCTCCGTCATCGAAGAAATGGATAAATTAATCAAGGAGCGACCTTAACCATGTGGGAAATCGAATTGCAAGAAGCCTTGAACGCCGGCCAATTGGCCGCTTCGGCCGTGATGGAAATTTATCATACTTCATTTGGCGTCACGATCAAAAGCGACAACTCGCCGGTGACCGCCGCCGATGAAGCCGCCGACGAGATCATCCGCAATTACCTCAAATCGATTTTTCCCGATCACGCTTTTTTGACCGAAGAATCCGAAGACGATTTATCGCGGCTCAATAACGATTGGGTCTGGATTGTCGATCCGGTCGACGGCACCAAGGATTTCGTCGCCCGCAACGACGAATTCACCATTAACATTGCCTTGAGTTACCGTCATGAGGTCGTGGTCGGCGTCGTGGTCGTCCCAGCCAAAAACGAAGTCTATTACGCCTCGAAAGGAAACGGCGCCTATCGGCAGGATCAAACGGGAACCACCCGGATCCACGTCAGCAAGAAGACGAAGAATCTGACCGTGGTCCATTCGCGTTTCCATGTCAAGGAAAAGGAAATCGAACTGGTGAAACGCCACGCCGATCGGATTACCCATTCGGAAACCTACGGCAGTTGCCTCAAGGCGTGCCGCATCGCTTCCGGTTTGGCCGAGATCATGTATCGGCTCTCCGATGGAACCAAGGAATGGGATACCGCCGCCAGCCAAATCGTGGTCGAAGAAGCCGGGGGATTGTTCGTCAAGCCTTCGGGCGAAGCCATTACTTACAACCGAGAAGACGTTCATAACCGCGAGGGTTATATCATCGTCAATCGGAAAGAAAATATCCTTTTATAGTCAGGAGCCCATCACAACATGCGCCGTTATCATTACGTCAGTCTCATTGTCTTAGCCCTTCTTTTAATCGGGTGCGACTCTTCTTTGGTGGCCTCCTCGAGCCAAGGCAGCAGCCCGATTTCTTCGACGACTTCAACCACCAGCTTGACCAGTACCAGTTCGTCGGCGGACAGCTCATCCAGCAGTGATGATGATAGCTCGAGTAGCGCTTCGAGTGCTTCAAGCAGCGAGTCATCCTCGAGCGACTCCAGCTCCTCGAGCAGTGAAACCAGTTCCAGCGAAGATCCCTACATCGATTGGCCCGAGGAACCCTATCACGACGTGACCACCCTCGATTTCTACAACATGAACGATTTCCATGGCGCGGTCGCCTATGACGATTATGCTGGGGAAACCGGCATTAACCGACTGGCAACTTATTTCGCCGACAAGAAAGACGCCAATCCCGAAGGAACCGTCATTACCTCCAGCGGCGACATGTGGCAAGGGTCGGCCGACAGCAACATTACCCGCGGCCATTTGGTCACCGATGCCATGAATTTGATTGGGTTTGATGCCATGGCCATCGGCAATCACGAATTCGATTGGGGTCTCGACGCCATTCGAGGCAATATCGATTTGGCCGATTTTCCCATGTTGGGCGCCAACGTCATCAACGGAGCGACCGAAACCCAGGCCGATTTCCTATTGCCCTACACCATGATTCAACGCCAAGGGGTGCGCATCGGCATCATCGGCACCATCGGCGCCAATCTTGAAGGCGATATCCTGACTTCCGCCCTGCAAGGACACTACTTCGACACCATCGACAGTTACGTGGCCGAGGCGGCTTCAGACTTGGATGCCTTGGGAGCCGACGTTAAGATTCTGCTGAACCATAACGCCAGCGTCAGCGCGACGGCCTTGAGCTACGTCGATTTGGCCTTCAACGGCCACAGCCATTCCTATCAAAGCGATGTGATTAGCGGCCGCCCGGTTCTGCAAGCCTACAGCAACGGAAAAGCCGTCGCCGCCGCTCGTTTGAGCTACAACAAAATCACCGATGCCGTCAGCGTCATCGATTACGGCGTCGACAATGACCTGGCTTATGCCGGCCTTGATGAAGATCCCGGCATGGCGGCCTTGTATCAAACCTATTACGACCGCGACATCAAAGACATCAAAGAAGAAGTGGTCGGAACCGCGGATTATAGTTTTTCCCGAGCCGCCATCGGCAATCTGACCGTGGAACTCATGTATGACCTTGGTCAAAGTTATGGGGCGCGCGTCGCCATCCACAACACCGGGGGCATCCGGGCGACGATCGCGGCCGGAGACGTGACTTACGGCGATGTTTACAAAGCGTTGACCTTCGACAATTACGTAGTCGTCCTCGACGTGACCGGCTCACAACTGAAGACCTGGCTGTCGCGTTCGATTTACCTCGAGGGCTATAACGGCTCCCGTTTCACCGACGATAATGCCGCCATCGTCAATAGTGCCACCTATAAAATCATCACCATCAATTATTTGAGCGAAAACGTTGCGGAGTTTCCGAACGACGCTCTCAATTTGGTGAATACCGGCGAATATCCGCGCGAGATGGTCGCCCAAGCTTGGCGCGACGCCGGCAGTTTGGACCCATATGATTACATTTAGGGTGAAGGAGACCATATGAAACGTTACGGGTCGACCGTCTTTGGCGTCTTAATCGCCGTTTTGCTATTGACCGGCTGTCAATCGAGTGTGGCTTCTTCGAATGAAGAACCGGTCGTTTATACCTTCACCGCCCCGGAAATCGTCATCGATCCGACGTGGCCTACCGCCCCGATCGAAGAAGTGACAAGCCTGGATTTCTACGCCATCAACGATTTCCACGGTGCCCTTGAATACAATCCCTACAGCAACGAGCTGGGCATCAATCGCCTGGCTACCTATTTTGACGACCGCGAGGATGAAAATCCCGACGGAACCGTGATTTTGTCCGCGGGGGACATGTGGCAGGGCTCGGCCGACAGCAACATCACGCGCGGCCGTTTGGCTACCGATGCCATGAACCTGATCGGCTTCGAGGCGATGGCCGTCGGCAACCACGAATTCGATTGGGGCGTCGCCACGATCGAATCGAACCAAGCACGGGCCGATTTCCCGTTTTTGTCGGCCAACATTTTCGAAAAAGCCACCGCAACCAACGCCGAGTTTGCGCTTCCCTATACGATGATTGATCGCGGCGGGGTCCATATCGGCATCATCGCGACGATCGGGGCCACGCTTGAAAGCAGCATCTTGACTTCAAACGTGCTGCCCTACGATTTCGTCGCCAGCGGAAACATTGTCCAGCAAAGCGCCGCCAACCTGCGCGAAGCCGGAGCCGATGTCATCGTCTTGTTGAATCATAACGGCGAAATCGAATCCGGAATCCTTTCCGACGTCGATGTGGTCTTCAATGCCCACACCCACGAAACCTACAGCCGTTTGACTTCCGGCGTCCCGGTGATCCAAGCCGGATACAACGGACGCGCCGTCGGACACGTGACGTTGACTTATACCGCGTCGACCGATACCGTGGCCATTGCCGAATACGGGGTCGACGCCAATTTGGTGGATTTGAGTCTGGATGAAGATCCCGACATGAAAGCCATTTACGATCAATATCTCGAAGAAGAGATCAATGACGTCAAAAACGAGGTGCTAGGTACCGCCAGCGGTTATTTTTCCAAAGCCAATTTAGGCCATTTGGCCGTTACCTCGATGCTTGACTACGGAAGCCAATTCGGAGCCCAGGTCGCCTTCCACAACGCCGGGGGCGTCCGGGCTACCATCAGTTCCGGGACCGTCACCTATGGCGACGTATACAAAGTATTCCCGTTCGACAACGAATTGATCGTGGCCGAAGTCACCGGCGCGGAACTGAAGTGGTGGCTGGCCCAAGACGATTACGTGGCCGGGGCCGATCCCTTCACGAACACGCTTGACGGCGGGGTTGCCATCCGGGACCAAAATACCTATAAGATCATCGCCATCAATTATTTGACGGAAAAACATATGAAAGAAGAGGACCAATATCCCCATAATGAGGACACGGCCTTGAATACCTTCGCCTACGTCCGGGAAGTGCTAAAAGACGTGTGGCAAGCCGCCGGGACCTTGAATCCCAACGATTACGATGGATGAAAAAGAAAAGTGGCAATAGCCACTTTTTGTTTAGGGTTTTTCGCCGACCAGCTTGACGCCGAGGACGCCGGGGACTTCTTCCATCAAGATGACTTCGATTCCCCCGGTGATGGTCGTATCGATGAGCGAGCAACCGACGCAAGCGCCCAGCATGTTGATATAGACGATCCCGTCGACGAAGGAGTCGAATTCGACGTCGCCTCCGTCCCGCAAAACGAAGGGGCGGATTTTATCGAGGGTCGCTTTGATTTGGTCTTCGATCGTGATCATGTTTTCACCGTTGATTATTATAGCACCGGCGTTTAAAAAAGGCTTTCAAGATGATTATTTCTTCGGCAGGGGGAACAGCATGCGCGTCGATTCGAGGTACGACTCGAAACCGTCCTTCGTCCGGGCCAAGCGCTTTTCGGCCATGGGAATCGAAATGATGAGGAACATCAAGGTCATGGCGATCGGTCCGAAGACTAGGTACCACAGGGCCGGCATTAAGACGATGGCCATCAAAAACAATCCCCACCAGAACGTGATTTCTCCCAAGTAGTTGGGATGGCGGGCGTATTGCCACAACCCGACCCGAATGATGGCCCTTCGATTTTGGTTCGTGCGCCGGAAACGCTGCATTTGGATGTCGGCGACCAATTCCAAGGCGACGCCGAGCAGGCTGACGAGGGCCCCGACGATCATCAAGGGGTGGAATCCTGGATGCTGCAGGAACATGACCAGAACCGGCAAGAGAGCCGCAAAGACGAACAAGGTCGGGATCAAATGGATGCCGAACAGGTTGACGAGCGGGTAGAAAACCCCGCTTTTTCCTTTAAGGTAATCATAGCGCCAATCTTGCTTCTTGATGGTTTTGAAGGTGTACATCCAATTGGCGGTCAAGCGGATCGACCAAACGGCGATGACGCCGTTGGCAATGAGGACCGGAAGGCTATAATCGCCATAGCCGAACATGTAAAGCAAACCATATAAAAGCGGAATCACGCTCCAATAGGGATCATACATCGAGGCGTTGTTGACGATGAGTCCAATCAGGTAAATGAAGATGGTCATGGCGACGTCGGCTAGGAAGAGGGCCCACAGCGGATGGTAGGCCAGCGCGATGAAATAGCGATAGACGAAGACCCCGGCCAACGTGGCCAGGACATAGGCCGCCAAGACGAGCAGAAAGGCTAACAAACGCTTGTAGTCGAATCGACATTCCATATATCTATACTCCTATTTAATATACGTGCCTGAAAAATCAATCACGTCTCCGGGAGCCGGGGTCTTGCCGGTTGATAGGACATAAACCCGGACGTTTCCCTTCCCATTGACCGAAACGTTGAGGGTGCCGTTGGCCCCGACGTCACGAGAATCGCCGGTGACCACGTCGACGTAAGTGCCGGCCGGCAAATTCCTGAAAGTGGCGCTTTCGGATACGGCCACTAAGGCGAAACTATCGACCGTGTCCGAAGTGAACCGACGTTTGTAGGCGAAATTACCATCGATGTCATTCGTCGAATATTGGCCTTTTTGAAGGGCGGGGACCGCCCGGCGGATGATGTTTAAAGCCCGTATATGCTTGGCCAAGGAATGATTCAAGGTGGTGGCCATGGTCCCGGTGGCGTTGGTGTATTTCCCAAAATCGCTAACGGTGACCGATCCTTCGATGTGCCCGCCGAAATAGGCGCGGCCGGTTGTCGATAAAGGACTGTTGGGACCGACGTCGATCGGAGAACCTTTCATGAATTGGATCTCGCTACCATAATAAATCGTCGGGATACCGCGGAAGGTGAACATCAAGGACAGGTTTTCAGCCCAAACGTCCTCCGATTGGTTGAAACGCTGTCCTTCGGGAGCCCCATCGGGGGCATAATCGTGGGAGTCGACGTAAGTAATGTTCGTGGTGGCGTCGTTGTACCAATGGTCGCCGCCCTTGGCGACGTTGAAAGCATCCCCGGCGTTTTGGAAATTCCAATGCATCGGGAAGTCAATCATGGCCATGCCCGAGTTTTGCGAGTAATCGACGGTTCGGTAATTGTTGCCGTTCAGGTAATGGTTCGCGCTCGTCGGCTGGGAACCGACGTTGCTTTGATTGTCGTAGAAATTCTCCTCGACGCTGGCGACCCGTTCCTCGAGGGTCGCCCATGGGTAATCCTTGGATTCCTTCCACGTATAAAACGGAGTTGAAATCGCTGGCATGTCGTGATTCCACACTTGGCGGAAGCGCGAGGCCAATTCACCGAAGATGAAGAAATCGTCGCCCCCGCGAGCTTTGAAAGCCGGCAGGAATTCGTTATTGAAAGTCAGCCGCGAGATATGTTTGACAGTGTCGACCCTAAAAGCGTCGACTCCCATGTCGATGTAGCGGTTGTAGGCGTCGATCAGGTAGCGCGATACATAGGGATTTTCAGTATTCAAGTCAACGCAATCGCCGGCGATCTGGCCGGTTTGGACCGAATATCCTTCCCAATCCATACTCTTTTCGTGGTGATAGATGTTTCGGACGTCGTTATCGTCCATTTTCATGGCGTTGATTCGAGACCCATACTGGTCGTTCCCATTCAAGGAAGCATAGTCTTCGGGCAGGACGTTGTAGGGATCAGTGGTCAATAGATTATCGACCGTGTCGGCTTTGGTATAGTCTTTTCTAAATAACGGGAAGAGATTCTCCTCGCCGAAGTTTCCCGAGTGATTCAAGACAATGTCCTGGATAATCTTCATATCTTTGTCGTGGGCGGCGTCGATCAAGTCTTGGAAGGTGGCCCCTTCCGATTCGAGCCGTGGGTCGACTTGAGTGAAATCGATGGCGTGGTAGCCATGGTAATCGTAACCGGACGCGTTTTCGACCACGGGGGTAATCCAGATGGCGGAAAAGCCCAGTGCTTTGATGTAATCGAGTTTGTCGATCAAACCCTGAAAATCGCCACGCCAGGCCGGATCCGAATCCGGATTTTGGGCTTTGGTGTCTTCCCAGCAATGGACGTTATTGCCGCTATCGCCGTCATAAAAACGGGCCGTCATCAGAAAATAAATCGTTTCCTCGCGGAAATCGGTGCGGCCGAGGGCATCCTCATTCGGCTTGAAACTGGTCAAGACGTTGTCTTTCAACCACCATTCTCCGGCGGTCAATTCGTGTTCGGCACCTTCGACATTGTTGATGGTAAAGCGAGCGCTGGTCGCGGTAGCCGGACCGATCGTGTAGCGGTACCAATGACTCGGCTCTTGGGTCATGGCGACGGCTCCCGAAGAACCGGTACCATTCGGGATGACGTCATAATAACGGATCTTGGGATCCGGGGTTGGGCTTTTAAAGTGAACGGTGATGAGCGGGGTCTTGTCGAAATCGGGCAGTTCGATATCGCCGGGGTCTTGGTCGTACCACCGACTGTTCAAATACCACCATTCGCCGGTGGTTCGAGTCATGTTTCCGGTCTGCGGTGACCCATGGTCATTGAAAATCAAATTGATGAACGTGATGCCGGGAAATGCCTTGGTGTACCAATCGCTGTCGAGATCCTTGACCATGGCTTCGCCCGGCCAAGCCGGGTAAGTGCCGCTAGGGGTCGAATTCCAGCAGTAAATGTAAGGCGTCTCATAATCGCCCTGGTAGTGAACAATGATCCCGTCATAATCTTCGGCGATGGCTTTGACCGTGGCGTCATAAGATACGATTAGCATCAAGGCCGTCAAACCGAGGGCATACCATTTTCTTGTCATGCGGCACCTCATATTCAATCTATGGATATGATAACCGATGTTATCATGCATGCCAAGAAAAGATGAGTTTTCCAAAGGGGGTCCAATCGGAGGTTGGAGGGCACTGCCCCGGCAATCCGTGATTGAAACGAGGCTAGTCCCCTAGTATAATTTGACTATCATGAAATTCCCTCATAAAATCATCGGCCTCTTGGCCGTGACCTTGGTTTTCGCTTCCTGCGGCTCGAGTGCGACCGCGTCGAGCGGATCGATGGTTTCCGGCGAATCGACCAACCCTTCGACCACCAGCTATTTTAGCTATGACTCCAATGTGTCATACGCCGAATATTTAGTCACTTTCGTCACCAATTGCGAGACGGCGCTCGACCCGGTTACCACTTCCTACATCGAGACGATGCCGACCCTTGATAACGGCGATTTGACCTTGGAAGGGTGGTTTTTCGACGCCGAGTTCACCCAATACGTGAATTTCCCCTTGTTCGTCGATCGGGCCATGACCTTATACGCCCATTGGATCACCGCCTCGGAAGGTTTTTACTACACCCCGACTTTGGATGGCCTTGGCTACATCGTGGAAGCCTATGTGGGCAACGCCGCCCACCTCGCGCTTCCATCCACCTATAACAGCAAACCGATCCTTGAAATCGGCGAGTACCTGTTTTACAACAATGGATCGCTATTATCCATCGTCTTGCCGAGCCAACTGAAGACGATTGGCCTGGCCGCGTTTAAAAACGCCGCTTCGTTGACCGCAATCGTTATGCCGAATACGGTGACGACCATCGCCGCCGACGCTTTCTCGGGGGCGACCGCCTTGGCGACGGTTCAATTCTCATCGGGTTTGCTTTCAATCGGCAACAACGCATTTGAGTGGTGTTCCAGCTTAACCGCGGTGGATTTGCCGGTTAATTTGACCGAAATCAATGCGCGGGCTTTCGCGGATAACCAATCGCTGACCAGCGTCACTTTGAGAGCCCTGACCCCGCCACTTCGTTTCGCGAGTTCTTTTGCTAACGCTTCCAGCGGTTTGCGCTTTTATGTGCCGAATAGCGTATTGACCACCTATCGAAACCATGATAATTGGTCGGATTACGCCGATGTCATCTTAAGCCTATGAATGGCTTTCGTGAATTTATGAAATCCCATCGGGAAAAAGCCTTCAAACTTTTTCTTTTACATTAGAATATAAAGT
>CAZBUP010000028.1:0-17005 GCA_964495145.1 uncultured Staphylococcaceae bacterium
GCATCGTTCGCAACGATGAGGTAGCGAGTTCGATCCTCGTCAGCTCCACCATTCGTGCCGATTTTCCCCGCTTGGCGGGGTTTTTATTTGAAAAAAACGGCAGCTACCTGCCGTTTGTCGATAATGTTGACGAACCACTATTTATTTTTTGCGCGACATGACCCCGTCGACGATTTGATAGACCTTGTCGCAGAATTCGGTCAACCGCTCGTCATGGGTGACCATGATGGTGGCCTTCTTTTGCTCTTTGGTTTCGCGGGACAACAACTTGACGACTTCAAATGCCCGCGAGGTGTCGAGGCTGGCCGTCGGCTCGTCGGCCAAGATGACCATCGGGTCGTGATAAAGCGCTTTGGCGATGGCAACCCGTTGCCGTTCGCCCCCGGATAGTTCATTCGGGTATTTGTTCACCAGTTTCTTGATGCCGAGTTTATCGATCAACAACTCGTAACGGGCTTGGTTGACCTTGGTCCGTTGGATCTTGTTATGGAGGAAGAGTTGATCCGATATCTTGAGGAAAGGAATCAGGTTTGAGGATTGGAGGATGAAACCGACCTTTTCAAACCGAACTTTGCTCCGGTCTTTGAGACTTAACTGGCTGAATTTTTCCCCGCCGATCAAGACTCGGCCGGTAGTTGGGGTCTGAAGACCGCCGATGATGGTCAAGAACGTCGATTTGCCGGAACCCGATGGCCCGATGATGGCAATCAGATCCCCGGCTTCGGCGACGAAGTTCGTCTCTTTCAACGCGTGGATGATTTCATCGTTTTGGATAAAGTCTTTGGTGATGCCTTGCATCTCGATGAGTGTTTTCATGATGGGCTCCTTAACCGATGGCGATCCGCGGATCGATTTTCAAGACGGTCCGGACCGAGAAGAGGCCGCCGGTCACCGAGAACAGGAAGAAAGCCAAGGTGATGCCGACGAAGAACAAGGGATTGACCGAGAAGGGAACCACGCTTCCAAGGAAGATCCCGGAGACGATGGTCAAAGCCAAACCGATGAAGATGCCGAAAGCGGTGATGATCAGCGTCTGCATGACGACCGAACCCCCGATGTAGGCGTTGGAGATACCTTGGGCCTTCATGACCCCGAACATCGGCGTCTTTTGGATCGTCAAGACGTAGATGAAGATACCGAGCACGAAGGCGACGATCAAAATCAGAAAGCCGATCATGATCGAAAACGTCAAGACTTGGGCGCCGTATCCCGGCAGGGTTTGGATGAAATCTTGGAGCGTATAGACTTGCAGGGTGTCGGCAGAGGCGGTTACCGCACCCTGGACGACCGCGGCGCTGAATAAAGATACCGGCAGGGTTGCCCCAAAGCGGTATTCTTGCCACGTGTCGAGGTTGACGTAGACGATGGGGGCCGTTTGATACGTCGAATCGACGTTGAAACCAACCAAGGTCCATTCGATGTCGGTTCCGGCGATTTTAAGCGTATCACCGACTTCATAGCCCAGATCGGCCAAAGCGTCGTCGGCTACGGCTTCATAGGCTCCTAAAGTAACCTCGGGGGCGATGAACGAACCGTTATCGACGCCAAAGGCGTAAACTTCTTCTTTGGTGGACTCGGCATCGGCGGCGTTGGGGTTAGAAACCACGGCTGGGAACAAGCCGAGACGGGCCTTGGCCACGGTCGAATCAATTGAATCGTAATCATCGTCGCCCATGACCGACATCATGATGTTGTCATTGGCGTCTTGGGTCAAAACGATTTGATCGGCGCCCCAGCGGGTGATGCCGTTAGTATAGGAACTGGCCAATCCATAGGCCAGAGCGGTTAGAAAATACACGAGATAGGCGACTAAGGCCACCAAGGCCACGATCAAGGAGAATTTACCTTTGGCGTGACGGAGTTCTTTCCATGCGAGGAACATAATGTGATTTCCTTTCCCGGTTATAAAAGCGCGAGGATGTATTTTTCAATCTTCTCGGGTTTGACCGAGGGACCAAAGCGGGCGATGACCTTGCCGTTGCGGTCGACCAGGAACTTGGTGAAGTTCCATTTGATGCCGGCGCGGAACCAGCCGCCCTTCATCAGCTTCAAGAAAGTGAATAACAGGTTCTCGTCGTCGCCGTTGACGTCGATCTTGGCGAAGCGATCGAAAGTGGTTTGATAATTCTTGGCGCAGAATTTTTCGATTTCCTCCGGGGTGCCGGGGGTTGATTTTGCGAATTGGTTACAGGGGAAATCAAGGATCTCCAGGCCCTGGTCATGATACTTGTCAAACAAGTACTGCAAAGCTTTGTACTGCGGGGTGAAAATGCATTTGGTGGCCGTGTTCACGATTAACATGATCTTGCCCCGGTAGCGTTCCAAGGAGACCTTCTGGTTTTGGGCATCTTCGACGGTGATTTGATAGATGTTCATGCGGGTACCTCTTTTTAACCTTATATATTTTACTCAAATAAATCTTGATTTCTAATGATATGCCCAACAATCGGGGCCAATCGAAAGGGGGCTTCGAAAAAAACGCAAAGATGATACAATAATAGCCGAAGGAAATAAAAATGGTAATTGACATATTGCAAATTTCACGCGAAGCTCGTGAAGCCAAACGTCATTTTCGCGACGTGGTCGACGGGTCGGTCGGTATGTTCATCGACGAGGAAGGATTCGTCGGCGGCTTACCGATTGTTTACGAAAATCTGATCAAGATGATGCCGGAGCAATTGATTCCGTATCCGGCCGTCGATGGGGGACAGCCCTTCAAGAACAACGTGTTCAGCTGGGCGTTTCAAAACTACGAGAATTTGATCAAGGAGCATTTCCATTCCTACGTCGTGGCCACCCCAGGCGGCAGCGGCGCCATCGCCGCGGTGTTAAATAACCATAGCGAACCGGGCGACGAAGTCTTGGTCTCAGACATCCGTTGGCAATACGACCGGTTCAGCGAACCGGCCAAACTGACGCTCCATTCCCATCCGTTATTCAAAGGCGACCACTTCGACCTTGAGGGTTTCACCAAGGAACTGAAGGCATTGTGCCAAATCCAACATCGGGTCATCGTCATCATCAACGATCCGTGCCACAACCCGAGCGGTTATACCTTGAGTCATGCCGAATGGCTGGGGATTCTCGAGGCCCTGAACCAACAAACCGCTAACGAGATGATTCTTTTGTACGATATCGCCTACATTGACTATTCCTGCGAAATCGATCAACGGGCCAAAGCCGCCGAACTGGTTCGGCTTGCGCCCCATGTCAACATCCTCGTCGCCTTCAGCGGTTCTAAGACTTTTGGAACCTATGGGGTCCGGGTCGGGGCGTTGATTGGATTGAGCCGCGACGCCGATTGGATTGCTAAATCGAGAAACCGTGTCTTCAATTTCGCCCGCGGGACCTGGTCTTGCACGCCTACGCCCGCGATTGAATTGTTGAATCGGATGCTAAGCCCCGAACTGAAACCGTCGTTTGTCGAAGGGCTCCGGAAAGCCCGAGCCACCATCATCCAACGGGGGCAATTGTTCCTTGACCAAGCCAAGACGGTCGGTTTGCCACTTGTCCCGTATCGAAACGGTTTCTACGTCATCGTCACCTGTCCCAATGCTTACGAGGTTTACCAAAAATTGACCGAGCATCGCATCTATGCGGTCCCGGTCGAACAAGGCATTCGGATGGCCCTCTGCTCGATGTCGCTCAAAGACATCGACGGACTGCCAGCCCGTCTCAAGAAAATCATCTTCAATTCATAAATCAACCATCGTTGCTATCCAAAACCGGGCGAAAATCATCCGCCTGGTTTTTTATATACAAACAAAAAGCCATCCAAGGAGCAGGATGGCTTTCGAAAGTCAACAATGACGAAACTTAAGCGTGACGGCGTCGGGTCAGGAAGTACCCTCCGATGCCGCATAGGAAGATGAAACCGGCGACGCCCACCAAGTAAAGATTGGTAGTGGTCAACTCGATTGGCTCGCTATTGGGGTTGGCGCTTGCGGGTGTATAAGGATTGTTGCTCGCGTCGACAAGGAAATAAGTCCAGGTTTCGTGTGTGACATGATATTTGTTCCACAAGTGCACGAAGCGATCGCGGGCGGCAACCACGTTGGTTTCAGTCGTCGAGAGATTCACAAAGTAGTTCTTGGCATCGTTTGACAAACCGGAATATTCAGTCGTCAGCGTGCTCCAGGGAACTTCGCCACCATTTGAAGCGGCGCAATAACTGGCGGTTTGATCGATGAAGTAGGCACCATAGGTGGCCGCTTCTTGGACGTAATTGACCGTGAACGTCAATGGTAAATCAGAAATGCTAACAGCGCGGTCTCCAGAAGTAACGCTGTTCCATTCGGATTCGGGAACAAACCTAATCGAATCCACATAGGAGATGCCCCAGCCGCTACTAATGTTGTCAGTAAATTCAATATAATATTTCTTACTATCGGATAAGGAAGTTAAATTAAGCATGTGATTGTCAAAATTTTCACTTTCTTTACTCGATAAATTATCTCTTCGAACAAATCGGAGTTTTTCAATGTTGGTGCCAACCTCACGAATAGAAACGAATATTCGAGTTTGATTTTTCAAACCACCAGCCCAATCGAAACGAATATATTTGTTGGTTGTAACCGTAAAAGCACTTGAACGAATGATTCCGATGGCGGCATCGCCACCATAAGTACCGGAATTGCTCTTTGCATAGTGGTTAGAACTATAATACCAACCATTCGATGCGTCGGGAGATAGAGACCAACCAGATAAATTAGTGTCAAAGTAACCATTAACTATGCTGTTTGACGCAGTATCAATTCCACTGATTGTTGGCAATATGTTTGTTGCAGTTTGATCAGCGCTTGGTGTTGGAGCGGATGCGATATATGTTACAAAACTGTCAGCTGACAAGACGGACCATTCATCAGCAGATGTATCAGAAAGCAGGATATATAACTGGGTTCCTAAAGACGTAACCGAGGACAAGTCAAAATAATACTGGAACATGAAAGCCTCCGCATTAGAAATGCTGGAACCATATTGGGTGGAAGCTTTGGATGTGTTATTCCAGTGGCGATTAGCAAAACGTGCAACTTCAGTATCATCACTAGTACGCATGATTGACATGTAGCAAAACGAAGGCCATCTGCCACCGCCAAGTTTGTAACTTATCCAGCCACTGCCACCTAGAATGAAATCGGATGAACGAAGATAACCCATCGTTTTATCGGAATGGTTCCCATCTACCCAAACGATAGGGCCGCTACTTTGATTGGCATGACTTGTAATGCCTAGATTGTAGTTTCCATCCTTATGGTAAGGATTACTTGTGAAATAATTTTCTCCATGGATGAGAGAACTATCAAAAGATGGGTAATATACTTCACCACTTGGTCCTAGTTGAAATACTTTCCAACCAGTCAAATTTCCGGTTTCGAATCCGCCATTGACCACTTGATAAGGAGCATAAGCGGCTTCGGCTTCTTGTTCAGACAAAGCGGATGGTAAGTACACCGCCAACAGCATGGCTGGGACTGAGAGCAATGAGAATAAAATACGTTTTTTCATGGCATACCTCCAAAGATAAGCGCTTACACAATTTCAGTTAAATCATAATGTCCTTACGCGCGTGCTGTCAATATCAATATAAATATTAAAATATATGGTTAAAAATAGATTAATTTAATCAATCTTAACCATCAAACAAAAATTATTGCTTTCTAAACGCGATAAAGCCGGCGCCAATGAGCCCAGAATCTTGTCCTAATAGAGCGGGTTTTATTAATAAATATTTGTGAAAAACCGATAAAGTATACTTTAAAACTTCGGGTAATATCCGATGAAAGAATGATGCCGATGATTTCATCAAGCCGCCGCCCAAGATAATGATATCCGGTTCGATGGTATTGATGAGATTACCGATAGCCATGCCTAAATGGTTGAGCCACACCTCGACGATGGGGGCGCATTCGTGATTATTAAACACGTCGCCGGCATCCTTGACCTGATGGCCGGCTGCCCGGGCCATCCGCACGAGACTCGTACCCGAACACCAAGATTCGAAGCTGCCTTCGTTCATGGAGGGATTCGGACGTGGTTGCCCTGAATCGATGATCATGTTGCCAATCTCTTGGGCGAAACCGTGATGACCGGTGTATATGTTGCCGTCGATGACGAGTCCACCGCCGATGCCGGTCGACAACGTGATGTACTGGACAGCGTGATATCCTTGTCCGGCCCCGACCATGGCTTCGCCAAAGGCGGCCACGTTGGCGTCGTTATCGACATAAACCGGGAGATGAAACCGTGCCTCAAGTGGCGTCTTGATATCGAAATCGGTACCCCCGATGTTTTGAAGGACGTAAACGAAACCGGTCCCGGGTTTGACCGGACCGGGAATGCCGATACCAATGCCTTCAATCGGATGACCCTTCGACAGCAAATCGGCCACCATCGCGAAGACTTGATCTAGCAGGGCGGGCAAATTCCCGCGAATGGTTGGAACTGAGGATGAACAGACGATTTCGGCTGTTTCCGAAACGACGGCTCCGCGCAGATGGGTGGCTCCGATGTCAAGCCCAATCGCGTATTTCATGGGGCGGTCTCCCTTTTTGGATAAGCGGCAATGAGTCGCAGCGATCCGTCGATTCTGGCTTCATCGCAAAGCGATGTGATGATGAAACTCTCGCCTTTCTTGATGGAGATACCATTAATTGAACCATATCCTTCAAGCGCGGTGACAGCGTAGTAGCCATCCGTTAATTTAAAGCGAACGCTGTGATGGATCAGCCATTGTTCGACCTTGAAATGCTTCCCTTGGAAAATGAGTTCCCGAACATTGACGTGGTCGTTGCTGATTAGGTATGGTGCCAAGGCATTATCGGGAACGGCAATCACTTGTTTTGCTTCATCGAGATGTAGCGGCCGGGGTTTTCCTTCAATGTCCAAACGGCCGTAATCATAAACCCGATAGGTCGTATCCGAGGATTGTTGGATTTCTAATAGGAGCGTCCCTTTCAAAATCGCATGAAGGGTACCGGGATGGACCGGAACGAAGCAATTAGGCTGGATTGTTTGATAGTTGAGCAAATCTGACCAATGACCATGATTGATCATCTCAATCAATTGTTCCCGGCTCTGGGCGTGATGCCCCAATTGGATTAACCCGTTGGTCGGGGCTTTTAAGATGAGCCAAGACTCCTCTTTTCCGTAAGGTTGATGGATTTTGTGCGCATACTCGTCGTCAGGGTGGACTTGGACCGACAGGTCGTCAGAAGCGTCGATGTATTTCATCAACAAGGGAAAAGCCGCCCGCGAATCGTCAGCGAACAATTCCTTATGATGGGCAAACACCCAGCTGAGCTTTTGACCCATCAGCGGACCGGCGGCAATTTGGCAATCGCCGTTACCATGGGCGGATATGACCCAGCGTTCGCCCAATTGACCGGCGGGAACATCGTCAAACAACGTCTCAAAAAGACGTCCTCCCCAGATTTTTTCTTGATAAATCGGTTTGATTTTGAGAAGATCGATTTTATTCATTTTCGGTGAATCCTTTGACGAAGCGGTCGATGATGGCTTTCGACGATGATTCCAGGCGTCGGGCCTCGGCTTCGTCGCGGTGATGGAACGATAGATACACTTTCAGTTTCGGCTCGGTCCCCGAAGGCCGGAATACGATCGAACCATGGTCGCTCAGCAATCGAACCACGTCTGATTTCGGCAATCTTATCACATAACGATGGCCGTTAGCATCGACGCCTGAAGACGATAGGTAATCTTCATAGGTGTGGATTTTTACATCACGGAAGAGGACTGGCGCTTGTTTGCGCAGCGATTTCATGATGCGATCCATCGTGGCAATCCCCTCCAACCCCCGAAGTTCGTAACTAAGCAGTTCGTCGACGAAATGGCCATAAGCATCGTACAAGGAAGCGATCACTTCAGCGATGTCTTGATTGTTTTTATGGTAATGGGCGAACATTTCCGCGGCCATGGCCATGGCTTGGAAAGCGTCTTTGTCCCGGACTTCCCCCGAAAAGAGGAAACCATAGGATTCTTCATAGCCGAACAAGAATCGTTTCGATGGTGGTAGGCGGGCGATTTGCTCGCCGATGAATTTGAAACCAGTCAGCGTCAAGATGACGTCCATTTGGTGGGCTTTGGCGATTAACTGACCGAGTGGCGGGGTGACGATGGTCGTGATTAAGACATCGTTCGCGGTATGCGGCCGCGTCTTCAAGAGGTAGTCCAGCATCAAGGCGCCCAATAAAGAACCCGACAAATAGCGATACTGCCCTTGGCTCCATACGGCGACGCCCAAGCGGTCGGCGTCGGGATCGGTCGCCATCAATAACGGGGCCTCGACTTGACGGCCGAGGGCTTCGGCCATGATGAAGGCGCGCTTGTCTTCCGGATTCGGCGTGGCTAAGGTCGAAAATAGAGGATCAGGCGCCATCTGCGGAACGACCGGATAGACTTGGTAACCGAATGCTTCAAGCATTCGAACGCCAAAGGCCGCGCCGGTTCCATGTAGTGGGGAATAGACGATTTTGAAAAGATGACGAGCGTCGTGTTTGGGACTTAACGTCGACAAAAAAGCCAGATAGGGCTCATCAATTTCGCGATCGATTTCAATGATGGTTCCCTGATTGATCAAGTCCGCGTACGATGGAAGTTTTCTTGCTAAATAATCGGCATGATCTGCCATCAATTCACTGACGCGACTGGCTAGATCGGGAATGAATTGACAGCCTTGGCTGTCATATATCTTGTATCCGTTGTAAATCGGAGGATTGTGGCTGGCCGTGATGACGATGCCGGCTTGGGCTTTGAGGGTGCGGACGGCATAGGATAATTCCGGGGTCGGTCGCGGATTCTTGAAAACATAAGCGACGATGCCGTAAGAACCCAGGGTTCGGGCCGCCACGCGGGCGAATCGCGTGGAATCGCGTCGGGTATCGTAGGCAATCACGACTTTAAAAGGACCGCAGTGGCGGGAAATGACGAAATGGGCCAAACCCATGGTCGCCCACTTGATGGTGTATTCATTGATGCGGTTGGTGCCGACACCCATGATACCGCGCATGCCGCCGGTGCCAAATTCGATGTTATGCGAAAAGGCTTCGAGGCGCCCCGATTCATCGAGGGAAGCGAGTTCCTGTCGATAATCGAGAGGGAGATCCGAGTGGTTTTTCCAGAGTTCGAAATCGCTATTCATAATCATTTTGACTATAGCACAAACCGAATAAAAAAGGCTTCGGGAACTGCTTTCATGTTCGATTTGTGATGATTGGAAGCATGTAGATACCAACTTAAATCACCCAGCGTGCGGAAAATCGCGATTCCATGGGAGTAATATCTCCCTCGTAAGATGATTTATGATATTATTTCAAATATACGAATAATCATATTTCAGGGAGAATCATATGAAACTTGATACCAAGAAAACCATCCTCGTCGGTTTCGCTTTTTTGGCCATCAGCATGTTTTGGACCGTCTACGATTCCATCATCTCCAAGCTGTTGATCAACTCGTTCGGGCTCAATCAATTGTGGTCCGGCGTCTTGATGGCGCTTGACAACATGTTGGCATTATTCCTATTGCCGCTGTTTGGCCTATGGTCCGATCGGACCAAATCCAAATACGGCAAACGGACGCCGTACATCTTCATCGGAACGGTCATTGCCGCGATAGTTATCGTCGCGGTTGGAATCATCGATCACTATCAATTAGTCGCCGTTCAAAACGCCGGCATTGGCCCGGTCGTTGAGATCTTAGGTGGTTTCACTTTCGAAGGAACGCTAGAAACATTCTTAACTAAAGAGGCGGCCACCGTCGCCCGTCGCGATTTGGTGTTTGCCAACATTACCTCAGCTGATCCGACCCTATTGGTCCTTTTCATCGGGATTCTACTGCTGGTTTTAATCGCCATGGCTTCCTATCGGACGCCGGCTGTCAGTTTAATGCCGGACGTCACGCCCAAACCTTTGCGTTCCAAAGCCAATGCCATCATCAACTTGATGGGGACGGTCGGCGGCATGATTGCCCTGGGTTTCATGACCTTTTTGGCTAAGGATTATCATTCCTACATACCAGCGTTTGTCCTTCTAGCGGCCTTGATGATCGTCTTCCTCGTCATCTTCATGATTACCGTGAAGGAAGTCAAATGGGTCAAGGAAAATAATGATTTGATGCTCAAGGAAGGGCTCATTGACGCCAAGGAAGCCGAAGAGATCATCGAAGGCAAAGAAGAAAAGATGCCTAGAGACGTCCGGAGAAGTTTCTTGCTCATCTTGGCTTCGGTCGTCTTGTGGTTCTTTGCCTACAACGCCGCTACGAGCAAATTCTCGGTTTATGCCACCGACGTGTTGAACACCGGTTTTACTTTGCCGCTTCTGTTCGCCAACCTCACGGCTTTAGCCGCCTTCATCCCAGTCGGCATTATCGCGACCAAAATCGGCCGCAAGAAAACGATTCTGATCGGCATATCGATTTTAATCGTCGCATTCTTGCTAGCTTCGTTCCTCAATGAGAATTCCGCTATTTTGATTTGGGTGACCATGGCCTTGGCCGGCATCGGCTGGGCGACCATCAACGTCAATTCCTATCCGATGATCGTTGAAATGTCGAAAGGTTCCAACATCGGCAAATACACCGGTTATTATTACACCGCCTCGATGGCGGCCCAGATCTTCACCCCGATTATCTCCGGCGCGTTGATGGATTTGATGGGCATGCGGGTTTTATTCCCCTATAGCACCATCTTCATCGTCGCCGCCTTCTTCACGATGTTCTTCGTCAAGCACGGCGACAGCAAGCCTGTTCGTCAGAATAATCTCGAAGCTTTAGCCGGCCACGACGACTAATTCATACTGAATTACCACCCCGACAGGTATCATATTTGTCCTTTTTGTCCTAAAATGGAACGGGAGGTATCTTATGCTCGGAGAAGAATACATTTTCACGCGACCCAACGGTCAGATGATTCATGGGCTGCATTGGCCCAATGAGGAGGCTAAAGCCGTTTGCGTTTTGGTCACCGGCATGGAAGAATATGCCGGCCGTTACGAAAACTTCGGATCATTCCTGGTCGAACAGGGTTATGAAGTCTATTGCCTTGACCACATCGGCCAAGGATCCAACGCCATCGACCGCAACATGCTGGGCGTGTGGCCCGTCGGCGCGTTTGAAACGACGGTCGACATCGTCAACGAACTGGTGGCATCGGTCAAAAATAATCGCCCGGTCTACCTATTCGGCCATTCGCTTGGTTCCTTCGTTTCCCAGCGCTACATTCAAAAATACGGCGCCAACGTCAATAAAGTGATCCTCTGCGGCACGAACGGACCCGATCCGATGGTCAAGATCGGTTTTGCGCTAGCTAACATCGTGGTCACCAAAAAGGGTTACCAAAAGAAATCGAAACTGTTCAACAACATGGTTTTCGGGGCTTACGCCAAAGCGATACCCAACGCGAAGACCGCCTTTGATTGGCTGTCCTACAACGAAGAAAACGTCGCCAAGTATATTGAAGATCCCTACTGCGGATATGGATCCACCGGCGGCTTTTACAAGGAATTCCTGCGCGGTTTGTCGAAACTGCATGCCTCAGCCGCCTTAAAGGAAATCCCGAAGGACCTCCCCATCTTGCTGATCGCCGGAAGCGAAGATCCGGTCGGCAAATTTGGAACTGGCGTCCGCAAACTCGAAGCCCTGTATCGACAAATCGGATTGAAAAAGGTCGAACGCGTCATCTACGACAAGATGCGGCACGAAATCCTGAACGAAACCGATCATAGCCGGGTATTGACCGACATTGCCGCATTCTACGCCAAATAAAAACGAAGTCCCAGTCAGTCTGGGACTTTTTCTTGCTTGATGTAGTACAGTTCCGAACCATAGTCGCCGAGGACTCGGACCATTTCGTTGAATCCGGTGCCGGCCCATTGAGGCAGCAGTTTGACGGCGCCATGGTTCAAGGCGGCGCCGGAAACGAATAAAGGCGGCCGCTTTTTCATTTTCATCAATTGCTCGATCGAGCGATGCTTGTCAAGCCAATTGACGATGGGGCCGTTATCGTTGAGATGGATCGGCGAAACTTGGTTGATGAGCCCGCCGAATAGTTTGATTCGATGATCATATTCGCGACGGGACACCGAATAGGTTTCGTTTTCGAGGAAACCGAGTCCGGGTAGATAATCGCGGCCGGTTAAAAGCGATTGATGGTCGATGAAATAGCCGACGATGGCTTCGCTAGCAGTTGAATCCTTGACCATCCAGGACACAAAATCATCCTTGGCGAATGATTTCAGTTGGTAGAAATCCCCGAATTGGAACAAACGCCGATGGGCTTTATAATAGGCAATCTGGTCTTTGACGGCCGTCGATTCGACTTCGTCGAGTTGGCGGATGTCGAGTTCATAGCCCAAGACGCCGAAGGAGGCGACGTGGAACCGCGTCTCGATCGGGGTCCGTCGCAGCATTTGATGCGATGGGGAAGCCGACACGTGATTGCTGACGGTTGATAATGGATAGCCAAGCGAAGTCCCCCCTTGGATGGCCAAGCGTTCATAAGCGTCGGTGTTGTCGCTGGTCCAGATTTGCTGGAAGTAGCAAAGCATCCCCAAATCGAAGCGATTGCCGCCGCTGGCGCAGCCTTCCCAAAGGACGTAGTCGTATTTGGTCGTCAGGATCTTCAAGACGCGATATAGTCCTTGGATGTATCGATGGTAGATTTCTCCTTGGTTATAAGCGCATGAATGAAAATCGGTGATGTGGCGGTTCATGTCCCATTTGACATATTCGATGTGGGCGCCGTCCAAGGTTTTCGAGATTGATTCGATCAAGTAGGCTTGGACTTCAAATCGGCTCAGGTCCAAGACGAGTTGGTGCCGGCCGAGACTCGGTTGCCGGTCCGGGGCTTGAATGGCCCAATCGGGATGGGTTTCGAACAAACGCGACGATTGGTTGACCATCTCCGGCTCGAACCACAGTCCGAACTTCATTCCGGCGTCATTGACCTTGTCGGCCAGGTAGTCGAGGCCATGGGGCAATTTTTTCAGGTTGACGTCATAATCGCCGAGCCCCTGGGTATCGTCTTTGCGGCGACCGAACCAGCCGTCGTCGAGCACGAACAGCTCGATGCCGAGCCGCTTTGCCTTACCAATTAAGGCCAATAGCTTCGCTTCGCTGAAATCAAAATAGGTCGCTTCCCAATTGTTCAACACGACCGGACGTTCTCGGTCAGCCCACGGCCCCCGGACGATGTGGCGGTTGACGAAGCGGTGATATTGCTGCATGAGCCCGTTTCTACCTTTGGTGGACACGCTCATGACGGCGACCGGGGTTTCGAACCGTTGGTCAGGTTTCAGTTCATAGTGGAACAAGAACGGGTTGATGCCGACTTGTATCCGCAGTTTTTGGTAAGAAGTGGCTTCGACCATTTCATAATGGTTGCCGCTATAAAGAAGATTGAACCCATAGGCTAAGCCATGGTCGGCATCGGCACTTTGGTCGGTCAGCATGAAAAAGGGATTGTGGCGGTTGCTGCTGTTGCCAGTTTTGGAGTCGTTGACGTAAATGCCAGGCATCAACGGTCGCTTGGCCACGTGGTTTTCGGCGCCCCAGCCACCAAATAGGGTGACGAGATTGAGGTGACGATTATCGATGTCCAGCTGTAAGCTCATGATCTTGTCAAGGGTTACCGACATGGTCCCTAAGTTGGTGATGATGACGTTTTTAGAAATGACGTCGGCATCCGCATACACCCCATACACCAATTCCAACTTCAACTTGGCAACGGAGTCGACTAGGACGATTTTGAGTCCGCCATCGGCATGATGCGGCGTCGGCAACCCATCGAGTTCCGGCAGGCAATCCAACGTTTCATCGCTATCGTAAATAAAATCGAGTACTTGGTTATGGGTTGATTGGATGATGAGGGCGGGTTCGCGGAAGTCGCCTTTGCCATGGACGCCGTATTCGAGCGAAAGACTATCGAGGACGATGTCGGGATGGGCTTCGTCATAGACGACTTCGGTCCCATGGGGATAGGCGGTCTTTTCAATTAAGAAATCGTAATCTTGGCTGGGCGGCAAAAAGCCCCCGTAATACTCGGTGCGCACATGGCCGGTCTCGTCGATTCGCAATACTAACGAGGTCTGGGCGGTGCTTAGATGGAACAGGGATCCGATTTTGGTAATCATAACGTGCCTCCCCGCCATTATATCATCATGTTTGATTTTCTTAAACGCTGGCGGGATCCGCGACAATTAGGCGATGTTTGATCGACCCTTTTGTTGTAAAATAGGATATCGGGAGAACACTTATGACCTTAACTAAACGCGGCTTCGGTTACTCGAAGACCAAATCCATTTTCATCGCCCATTATCAAAACGGGCAATGGGATGACGGCCACTTGCAGCAAGGCGACGAAATCACCATTTCGGCTTTCTCGACGGCCCTCCATTATGGGCAGCAAGCCTTTGAGGGACTCAAGGGTTACCCGCGCCGGGATGGGTGCATCAATCTATTCCGTTATTTGGATAATGGTGCCCGCCTGCAGCAGTCGTGCCGCCGGATGCTGATGCCGGAAGTGCCGATCGAACTATTCGCCAAGGCGGTTCAGGCCACCGTTCGCGACAATTGGGAATTCATCCCGCCTTATGGTCAAGGCGAGACTTTGTACATTCGTCCACTCGTGATCGGCGTCGGCCCGAATCTTGGGGCGATTCCGGCCCGAGAATATCTATTTTTGGTCATGGTTGCCCCGGTGGGACCTTATTTCGACGGGTTGAAACCGGTGACCATGATGACGACCGAATACGATCGGGCGGCCCCCCATGGAACCGGTAAAGCCAAGGTCGGCGGCAATTACGGCAGCAGTTTCTATCCGCAGCAATTGGCGCGCCAGCAAGGCTACGCCGAAGCCATTTTCCTTGATCCGACCACTCACACGTGCATCGATGAGGCCGGCGCCGCCAATTTCTTCGCCATCACCAAAGACCGTAAGTACGTAGCCCCGATTTCCTCATCAATTCTCGATTCGATTACCCAAAGAAGCCTGAAAGTGCTGGCCAAAGAAAAGCTTGGTTTGACGGTGGAAGAACGGGCCATCCCAATTTTGGAAGTCACGCAGTTCGCCGAAGTGGGCGCTTGCGGCACCGCGGCGACCATCACCCCGATCCAGGCGATTCGCCATCAGGACCGCCTGCTTGAAATTGGATCTTCAGCTGAGGTCGGTCCCATCAGCCGCCAACTATATGATCTATTGATTGGCATTCAAACCGGGGACCTTCCCGACGAATTCGGCTGGACCACGACCATCGCAAAGGAATCATGATATGCGCATCCCCATGAATTTCGGTTGGCGCTTCGTCGACCGTTTCGAAACCGACTTTATCAAGAAAATGCCCAAAGACGCCATCAGCGTCGACTTGCCACACACAATCAAGCGCGTGCCTTTTTCGTATTTTTCCGAACGGGACTATCAAGTATTCGGAACCTACGAGAAAATCTTCAACGTGACGAAATTCACGGTCATGGACACGGCTCTGCTCCAATTCGAAGGCATCATGGTCAAAGCCCGTTTCATTTTGAACGATTTCGATTTGAAAGCCTTCGTGTCCGCTTATAACAAAATCACGATCGACGTCAGTGACGTCATCAAAGAAGGCGACAATCGATTGATTGTCATCGTCGACGCCCATGAAGACAAATTGGTGCCCCCGTTTGGTGGCGTCGTCGACTATTTGGCTTTCGGCGGCATCTACCGGGAAGCTTATCTCGACATCGTGCCGCGGGTTTACCTGAAACGGTTGTACATCGATACCGCCAACGACGGCCACGTCCACGTGCGGCCCGACCTCGTCAACGAATTGAAGGATAAATACGACCTTCGCTACGAGATATCGCTTGAAGGGGAAATCATCGGCCGCTACTACGAAAACGATTTCACGATTGAAAATCCCAAACTGTGGTCGCTCGAAGAGCCCCACGTCTATAGCTTGAAGGCCATGCTCAAGTCCAAATACGGAACCCAGGTTTTGACCGATCGCTTCGGGTTCCGGGAAGTGGCGTTCACCAAAAGGGGCTTTTTCCTCAACGGGAAGCCGATTAAACTCCGAGGCTTGAACCGCCATCAAAGCTTCCCTTACGTCGGCTATGCGATGCCGGCTTCGATGCAGGCGCTTGACGCCGACATCATGAAGAAGGAACTGGGCCTCAACATCACCCGGACCTCGCACTATCCGCCCAGCCGCCACTTTTTGAATCGCTGCGACGAATTGGGCTTGTTGGTGTTGATTGAAAGCCCGGGTTGGCAATTCATCGGGAGCGATCCCAAATGGATCGAGCAATACAAAGAAAACATCGCCCGGATGGTCAAAGACCATTACAATCACCCGAGCATCGTCATCTGGGGGGTCCGCATCAACGAAAGCCCCGACCATCACGAATTGTATGCTTGGGCCAACGAATTCGTCCATGGTTTCGACAAGCGCCGGCCGACCGGCGGCATTCGCAACTTCAAGCATAGTGAATTCCTTGAAGACGTCTATACTTATAACGATTTCGTTCACGAAGGCGATAACATCGGCGTCGAAGATCCCCATGACATCATCGGGAAAGGCGTTCCGTATTTAGTGACCGAGTTTGGGGGCCACATGTTTCCGACCAAGGTCTATGACGACGAAAAACACCGCGTCGAACAGGCGCTGCGCCATTATCGCGTCTTAAATGACATTTACGGTTATCGGCAAATCAGCGGCGGCATCGGCTGGGTCTATGCCGATTACCAAACCCACAAGGATTTCGGTTCGGGCGATCATGTCTGCCATCACGGCGTCCTCGACCAATTCCGGATTCCCAAATACGCCAGTTACGTCTACGCGAGCCAAAGCGACGATTCCATCGTTCTCGAAGTCTTGTCGCGGATGCAGATCGGCGAGCACGCCAAAGGGATTTTGGGGGCGACCGTCGTCGCCAGTAACGTCGACTACATCGACTTGTACAAAAACGACCAATTCGTGGCCAAATTTTTGCCGAACCGCGACGAGTACCCGCATTT
>CAZBUP010000029.1:0-15983 GCA_964495145.1 uncultured Staphylococcaceae bacterium
GAATACGTCTATGGGACTTTGAACGAACTCGCGGGACTCGATCCCGATACCCTCAAAGGCGAAATGGTCGTTCTCGTGGCTGGGAACGCCGACGAGCTGCAAACCAAAATCGGCGATGACGAAATCATGGCCTTCATCAAATCGCTGACCGATGTCGGCATTTCGACCAAAGACGCCATCAAACAAGCCACTGGCGTCTTAAAGGTCAGTAAGAACTACATTTACAAATTGATCCACCGCAATTAATCGGCGGTTTTATCAAGATCGATTTCGCCGGGCTCAGCCCGGTTTTTCTTATGTTTTTGAATGAAATGGACGGCCGCCCACGAACCCCCAAACAAAGCGAATCCGGCCAATGATACGAGGATCCCTTCGGGAAGATACGGCGTCATGTAAGATACTTTATAAGCGGTCGGCCCCGCTTCCGACAAGAAACCGACGAACCCGCCTTGGGCTTTGTAGACTTTTGGATGGGTGATGGTCCCATCGGCTTGGGTGGCTTTCACCGACCAGCCGGGATCGTAAGGGGTCGACAAGACGATGAACCGCCGGGCATCATACTCGGTGGTAAAAGTTTGAGTATTGGCCGTGGAGGCGAAATCCTCGAGCGGATATTGATTCAATGCCTCGTAACGATTGAGGAAATCACCGTAAGGTTCCATGTACAAGGTCGGGTAATACAGCACCGACGTCAGGGGATTGCCGGATTTCGGGATGACGACGATGCGCGACACCGGTTCGTCAGCGTAATAGCCGCGCATGAACTTGAAGGAGCCATTGACGAAGGAATGGGCGTCGCGGACGATGATTTCATTGTCTTCGTTGAATAAATAGACGGTCGCGTGTTGGCTCAGGGCCAATGTCAAGGCAAAGAAATAATCGTCGACGCCGTTACCAAAATGGGTACCGACCAACGGTTCGACGTAAATGGCCGAATTGTAAGCCGAATAACCGTTCACGTAAGTGTTGGGGGCAATGGTTTTCACGGTGCAATCGGCGATGTCGTCATTGCGGTAGGGATCGAAATAAATGTCGCTCGGGCAGGTTACCACCTTGACTTTGGTGCTGACGTAATCCATGTCGCGAGCCGGAATCGACGCGAGGTTCAAATTAGGGGCCTCGGCCATTACTTCGGCGGCGTCGGCGTCGCGGAGGATCCCGCCTTTGAGATAGGCTTCCTCGTTGCGGAGCACCTCGTTGACGGTATTCGAATAGAAATCGGAATAACCGGTTTGTTCAGAATAGCCGGTATAGATGATGTTGTCGTAACTGAAGCCGCCCTCGATGAAGTTCACGTTGCGGTAAACCGTATGCAGTTCGGTATTGTACTCCGGCACTTCCTCAAAACCGAACGGGACGTTTTGGTAGAGGTAATGGCGCACGCCTTCGCCGTCTACGACGCTATTATAAGAATCGTAGATGTTGCGCATGATGTAGTACTTCACGTTGAGGAATAGGTCGAGGTTATAACGTTTCTCGTGATAGCCCATCGACCAGCCGTTATGGTTGTAATTCATATGCGACCATTCGTTGAATTCCATCACGTAGAAATTGTAAAGCGAATGGAAAGCCGTCAAGCCGTTATAGCCAAGTTTCATGGCGATGTTGCTGGATTCGCCGGCGTTCAAATTGTAAATGCGGAAAAAGTCATCGTCGTCGGCTTGGATCTTTTTGACGATGGCCCGCTCGTCGGAAACGGTGGCTAAGCCATTGTCATAATCGGTCACGTAAAAATTCAAACCGTGCATCGACATGGTCATCGCCCCCATGACGATGGCTTCCACGGTGACGAACCACGTCACGTACCGGGTGAATAGTTGCCTCCGGGCATGGATTCGGGTCACGATGTAAGCGGCGACGATCACCGCCAATTGATAGATGCCGACGTAAAGCCGTTCTTCCAATTCCGTGAAATTAAATTGGTTTTGGAACTGGCTGGCTTCATAGAAGGTATAGGCGGCCAACCCAAAGATAATCACGAACGAAACGTCATAATACCAACGGCGGAACTGCTCGCGATGTTCGTAATTGATGGCGATGTAGGCGATCATCGCCACGACCACGAAGATTTGCCAGCGCCCGTAATCGATCGTGAAACCATGAAAGAGGTTATAGAAAAAGGGCGTGAAAAGCGCAAACAGGAAAAAAACCACCGGGACGAGATGCCCAAATTTCCGGCGGCGGATCGATCGGATCAGCGACGGGATCAAAAGCAGCATGATCGGGGTATAGACAAACAAACTCGAAATCGTGTTGTCGTAACTGCTGGTTCTCAAAAGCGTCGATGACCGGTCGCTGACAGTCGGGAACAAAAACGAAATCAGCGGGTAGAACTTGTCATAGGGTGTTTCGGTCCCGTAGCGGTTGTGCCAAATCAGGATATAGTCCAATAGATCGGTCCAATTTTTGTTATCGAAATAAACTTTGAGTTGGGCAAAATAAAAGGCCTCGCTGACGCGGTTGCTGGTCGTGGCGACGACGATCGACGGCCAAAAAACAATGGCCGACATCGCAATGCCGACGGCAAAAGACAAGATCCCGAGCGCCGCGATCTGAAAGCGGTCTTCCCAATTCTTTTTCGGCGCCAATTGGAAATAACGGAACAGGGCGTACAAGACGCCGGCCATGGCGCTCGAGACCAGGAAAAAGTAATTGGTGATGCCCATGAGGAAAATGGCAAAGGCCAGGAGCCAAGGTTTCTTCTCCTTAAGGAGTTTTTCAATCCCGAGCATGATCAGCGGGAAAACAATCGCCACTTCCATGAAGTGGTTGAACCATAAGTAATAGGTAATCCAACCGCAGTAGGCGTAAACCAAGCCAAACAGCCGGGCGGTTTTCTCGCTGAGCCCGAAATATTTCAAATAAACGCGCATGACGAGACCGGCGCCGACCATTTTGCCGATCATCAACACGGCGATTCCCTGGGGTACCAAGACCCGTGGGAAAATCAATATCGGAAGGAAAAACGGATTCATGTAGTAATAGAACGAATTACTGCCGATGTTGCTTGAACCAAGATAAGTGGAACTATCCCACAAGACGAATTCGCCGGTTTTGAAGAAATGCCACCAATCGTCGTATCCGTTGTAGTAAAACGGAATCTGCTGCATGACGTAGTCCCCGCTTAAGGGAATCGTGAAGGCGTTGCTTACCAAAGCCACGCCATAGAAGAGCACCCCGACGAGAATCAGGTATAGGACATAGCGCAGCATGCTGTCGGGATTTTTGAGGTTGGCGATGAATCGTTTATAGAAAACGACGAAGAAATCCCGGACGGCGTGCCATGCGGTTTTGAAGGCGGTTTTTATTTTGATGGCATTCTTTTCCATGAATAAAAATATCGTATTATCAATTATACCTACTGGGCGTGGGCTTGCCTACGCGCAAATGGTCTTTATGGCTTCTTTTTAGCGTTTGAGGCCGGCTTTGCAGCGGTTTTGTTTTTGAATAAATTCGTGAAGACAGATGGCATCGGGGCCTTGAACTCGTAAAGACGTCCGGTTTCCGGATGCTTGAGGCTCAAGTAGTAGGCATGCAAGCCTAAGCGGTCGAGCGGATTCAACAGGGTATCGTACTTATCGTCGCCGACGACCGGGTGGCCGATGTGGCGCAGCTGGACCCGGATTTGGTTCTTGCGGCCCGAATCGATGGAAACGTCCAGCAATGAATAAGTGTCGTTCGTTTTCATGATTTGGTAATGGGTGATGGCCAATTGACCGTCGCCAGGCCAATCGGAAATATACATCAAATGGGTAGTGGTCTCCTTCAAGTAGTGGCGAAGGGTGTCCTGTTCTTTAGCGGGTTTTCCGACCACGATTGCGTAATAACCACGTTTGGCGACGAGGTCGTTCCAACGTTCTTGCCATAAGTCGCGCAGGCGATTGTTCTTGGCGAAAAGCAGAACGCCGGAAGTATCTTGGTCGATCCGATGGACCACAAAAACGCGGGCTTTGGGATTCTGGGCCCGGACATGGGCAGTCACTTGCCGATAGGCAGTCGCTTCTTTTTCCTTATCGCTAGCGATCGAGAGCAATCCGTGCGGTTTGTTGATGGCAATCATCTCGTCGTCTTCATACAGGATGTCGATGGTCGGCCGCGACGGTTTCCGTTCCAAACGTTCCTTGCCAATCATGACGATGTCGCCGGGAACTACCTCGAAATCGAATTGGGCCACCGGAGCTCCGTCGACGGCCACTTGCCGCCTTTTCAGCAACCCTTTGACGTTGTTCCGGGAAACCCCGGTCATGTTTTGAAGCAAAAAATCCAGAAGTTGGCTCGTTTGTTTGACCCGGAATTCCTGAGAATAGGGGTCGCGCTTTGGTTGGCGGAAGGTTTCTTTTTTCATTTGGTCACAGCGATTGATTATACGCGATTATGGCTTGATTGGCCAATGGATTGAAATCGCCTTTGGCGGAGTTTGCAAAATCCACCATGAAGATCGGCATCGCTTCAAGCCAAGCGGAAAAGTCCGATTCATGGACTAGTGTGTCGTTGGAATGATTGGCCATGTCCAAAAGGGACCAGCCCAAGATGGTATCCCAGAGATCGCTGCCTGCCAAGGCTCCGGTCTTTTGGGCTTGGTTAACCCGAAGGATGTCATCGAAAATGACGGTGCTGTCCAAATAATCGTATTCGGCACGAATGCCGGTCAGGAGCGTGTCGGTGTCTGAGGTTTCGTGCCAGAGACTGCGAATGTTGATGACTTCGGTGTCGCCGTTGCCCCGTTCGTAGTGATAGGGTAAACCGGCGTCGGCGTCGGTTTTCGCCAAGACGACCAATCCGGCTTCTTGTCCCGAGGCGGTCACCTGGTCATAAGTCAAATCCCCTAAGGCCACGGACAAGGGATCGTAATGGATGAAGTCGAGAAGCGTGGTTCCCTCGACTTCATAGGTTTCCAAGTAGGTGAACAAATCGTCGTAACTGACGGCATCGGTAAAATAGACGTGTTGCATGTCAAAGATGATGAACTCGCCGGGATTGTCATGCAGGAACGGGATGATTTCATCAAGGTAAGACGATAGTTTGCCTGAGATGAGCCCGTGTTTCGTATACCAATCGTCATCATGGTAACTGAGGCGGACGTCAAAATAGCGGACCCCGGCTTCGAGTAGCGCCTCAGCGCCGCTTTTTTGGGCTTTGGCCAGGCGCACGAACACCCCGTCGGCAAATTTTCCGAGCGTTTCGTTGCGCAGCAATGAATCCTCGGCTTCGCCCGGGTCGACCGGCGAATCGGTTTTGATCAAGTGGCTGAAGGCGTCGTGGGCGCCCAGCATGGCGATGTCAACCACGCGGGCACTTCCATTCTCGATCCCAGCGCGGAGCACATCGGCATATGAACCGTCGCTGGCGCCAAACGTGAAACTGAAACCGCCTTTGGCGAATAAGACGATTGGGGCGGCAATCACGGCGATGGTAATCAGCGGTCTTAATATTCTTTTTTTGAAAAAGCCCATGGATTTCTCCTTTTTTCAATATTGTAATATAATCATTGTATGCGAACGGCATGATTTCTACACAAGAAATGGCAAACAAGTCTTATTTGGTTTGCGATCGGGCGCTATTTTTTTTAAACGGAGAATGGTTATGGAATATGCTTTCAGTCTTAAAAACATCAGTTTTCGCTACAGCAAGAAACGTCCAGAGGTCCTTCACGGCATATCCTTCGACGTGACACCGGGAACGATTTTCGGTTTGCTGGGGCCTAGCGGCGCCGGAAAATCGACCACCCAAAAACTCATGTCGAAGCTGCTGGCCGATTATGATGGCGACATCCTGTATTTCGGCAAGAATCTCAAGCACTTCAACAAATCGTTTTATGAAGACATCGGGGTCGGTTTCGAAATGCCGGTCCATTTCAACAAATTGACGGCCATGGAGAATCTGGCCTTCTTCGCCAACCTCTATGCCCGGAAAATCGATTATGAGGCGTTATTGGTGCGCGTCGGGCTGGGCGAAGCCAAGAACCAGCAAGTCGGTCAATATTCCAAAGGCATGAAGGCCCGATTGAATTTCGTCCGGGCCTTGCTGAACGATCCCAAAGTCATCTTCTTGGACGAGCCGACCAATGGGCTCGATCCTTCCAACGCCCGCATCATCAAAGACATCATCCTGGAGCAAAAAGCCGCCGGGAAGACCATCTTCATTTCCACTCACTTGATGGGTGACGTCGAGCAGTTATGTGATCAGGTGGCTTTCATCGCCGAGGGGAAAGTCCTCGAAATTTCGAGTCCCAAAGCCTTGAAACTCAAATATGGCAAACCGCAAGTCCGGGTCGAATACATGGTCGACCAAAAAGCCAATCAAGCCCTTTTTCCTTTGGAAGGGATTGGGTCCAACGTGGCTTTCCTTGATATTATCAAGAACTATCCAATCGTCACCATCCATAGCGACGAAACGAGCATGGAGCAAATTTTCATCGACGTCGTCGGCAAAAAGGTCCAATCATGAAAAGCTGGTTCCATTTGCTCAAGGGCGAAATCGCCCGCCTTTTCAAATACAAGATCATGTGGTTTGGCATCGCCGCATCGCTGATTTGGGTATTGATTTTGGTTCTTTCGGCCAAGAATGAAGCCAAAGCCTTGATGCCGTTCCTGTTGGTCATGGACACTGGCATGATGTCGATCATCCTATTGGCCTCGAGCTTCTATTACGAGAAACAAGAAAATACCATTAAATCGCTTTTTGTAGCTCCCATTTCCATCACCCAATTATTAAGCGCCAAAATCGTCGCTTCGCTCTTGTCGGGCATCATTTCGATGGTTCTGGTCGGCTTGGCGATGTTGATCGTCCATGGCGTGTTCATCAATTATGCCCTTGCTTTGCTTTACGTCGTTTTATCGACTTTGGCGCACGTCGCCCTCGGCTATATCATCGTCTTCTACAGCGTCGACTTCATGTCGTTCCTGATGAAATACATGGGCTTGGTTATTTTATTGATGGTACCGGTCTTGTTGGTGCTGCTCGACGTCATCAACGACGACAATATCTACTTGGCGTTTTTATCGCCCAGTTTCGCCGCCCAATATTTGATTGACAGCGTCTTCGTCGCCAAGGATGGTTGGCTCTTGACGCTGGGTATTGGCGTCTTGGTGGCGTTTCCCGCCGTGCTTTATCCCCTCGTCGTCTATCCGAAATTCAAGGCTTACGCCATCCGGGGTTGAATATGAAAAAGTATCTGCGGCTGCTCAGTTACGAAATGAAGACGATCGTCCGCGATCCCATGAATTTTTTCATGCTGATCTATCCGGTGTTCATGCTGGTTTTGATTGGCTGGCTCCTGCCGTTGGGACTCAATCGCGGCGGTTTGGGAAATACCAACCCGGCTTATAGCATCACCATGATGATCACGTTCGTGGTGGTCATCTCCATCGGCGGATACATCGCCGGAGCCTTGCTCGGTTTTTCGCTTTTGGAAAACAAAGACGAAAAGACCATCAATTCCATCGCCGTGACGCCGGTTTCCGTGACCGGGTACATCATTTTCAAGACGATTTATTCCTATGTCTTGTCGGTTTTGGGAAACCTCTTCTTGATTTTGGGCATCAAGTGGTGGGCCTCTGAGGCTTACTCGTTTACCTTCGCCTCGATGACGTTTGGGTTTGACAATTTGACCTATGGTCAAATCATCTCCTTCTCCTTGGTGGCCTCTTTGCTCGTCCCGGCCATCGGCGCTTTGATCGCTTCCATCGCCAAAAACAAGATCGAAGGCTTTGCCTTCATGAAAAGCGGCGGGCTGCTCGTCATGATCCCGGCTCTCGTCCTTCTCGACGCTTTCAGTGACTGGAAGCAATACCTGCTCGGCGTCACCCCGAATTTTTGGCCTGTCAAAGCGCTATTAAACGCGGCTTTGAATTCCGCAGGGGCTGACGATTTGCCCTTTTGGGGTTATTTGTTGGTTGGCGGAATCTACATGTCATTGTTGGCGGTCATTTCAATTTATGCTTTTGCCAAAAAGCAATCCCATGGAGGATAAACTATGTTTGTGATTTACGATGCGATGCCGTGGTGGGGCTGGGTCCTCATCGGCGTAGGCGTGGTCGGTTTGGGCGCCTTGAAACTGTTCTTGTTCGACAAAATCAAATCCAAGAAGAAAAACCAAGCCTCCTCATCCAAGAGCGTCAACGAGGACTAATACTCATTTTCCCTTTATAATGTAAGTACCATTCATGATGGCAATCATGTATTTAACCATGTCGCCTTCATGACCACATAAAGGAGAAAACCATGGAAGAAAACAAAATCTATCACATGCCGTTGATCGGCGAAGCGGCCCCCCATTTCGTGGCCACGACCACTCAAGGAAAGATCACCTTTCCCGAAGATTATAAAGGCAAATGGGTCATCTTATTCTCGCACCCGGCCGATTTCACCCCGGTGTGTACGACCGAATTCATGACCTTTGCCTCGATGGCCGACGAATTCAAGGCCTTGAACACCGAATTGGTCGGTTTGTCGGTTGATTCGCTCTATGCCCACATCGCCTGGCTGCGTACCATCAAGACCATCAAATGGAAGAAATTCAAGAACGTCGAAGTCAAATTCCCTTTGATCGAAGACATCCGGATGGAAGTGGCCAATCTCTACGGGATGATCCAACCCGGACAAAGCAACACCCAAGCGGTCCGCGCCGTCTTCATCATCGATCCCAAAGGCATCATCCGCTTGATGCTTTACTACCCGCTTTCGACCGGACGCAACTTCGATGAAATCAAGCGCGTCATCCTGGCGCTGCAAAAAGCCGATCAGGACCATGTGGCCACCCCGGCCGACTGGCGTCCGGGCCAAGACGTAATCGTCCCGACGGCCGGCAGCTGCGGCACCGCCAAGGAACGGATGGAATCGACAGACGACGACATGTACTGCCTCGACTGGTTCATGTGCTTCAAACGCGAGAAAAAAGAATAGCCTCATGGCACGAAAAAAGCGTTTCTTGACTGAAACGCTTTTTATTTGCCTTTTAGCCGCGTTCGTATTGAAACGGAATCAATTCGGGGCAATGGGTTTTGGCCGCTTCGAGCAATAGCAAAGGCCGCAGGAGGAGCGGACGCCCGAAATAGATCAAATCGGCTTTATGGTCCTGCAAAGCCTTTTCAGCGTCTTCAACCGATAAAATCATCCCGCCGCCCATGGTTACGAGACCCATTTTCTTAATGGCGGCGGCTAGTTCCAATTGATAGCCGGGATAAGCCGCCGGGGACACGGGAACCACGCCCCCGGAACTGACGTTGACGGCGTCGACGTCATGTTTGATCAATTCGATGACCTTCAAGGTATCTTCAAGATGATGCCCGTTTTGATCGTATTCTTCGGCCGATAGCCGCACCCACAAGGGACCGGGCCACTCGCTTCGTACCGCGGCGATGACTTCTTGAAGGAAGCGAGCCCGTTTCAATAAGGTGCCGCCGTATTCGTCTTGGCGATCGTTCGTCAGCGGCGAAAGGAATTGATTGATGAGGTAGCCGTGGGCGGCGTGGATTTCAATGGCGTCATACCCAGCCAATCGCGCCCGGCGGGCCGCCTGTTTGAAAGAAGCGACCACTTGACGTATTTCTTCCTTGGTCAAGGGATGTGGGGTTTCGTATTTTTCATTGAAAGGTTGGGTCCCGGCCGAGACGATCGGAGTCCCGGTTGCTCGGGATTTGCGTCCGGCGTGGCCGATTTGAATCGCCATTTTGCAGCCGGCTTCGTGCACGTCGGCCACCAGCGTGGCCAAACCTTCAATCTGGTCGTCGGACCAAATGCCGAGGTCGCGGTCGGTAATCCGGCCCCGTGGTTCGACGCCGGTCGCTTCCTGGATGATCAATCCCAGCCCGCCATACGCCCGAGTGGCGTAATGGATTCGGTGGAACATCGAGACGCGTCCGCCTTCCAATGCCGAATACATGCACATCGGGGCCATGACGGCCCGGTTGCGCAGCGTCAGTCCCTTAATCGAAATCGGTTCAAATAACATCATGGTGATCATGCTCCTTACAATAGGTTGATGCCGAGGTAAAATTGGGCATTGAGATTCATGAGACTGCCGTCGTCTTCGCCGTAGGTAAGCGACAAATACTTGAAGTACATGGCGAAAGATACCTCGTTGGTATCGTCTTCATAAGTCAGTTGCGACATGGTGTATATGGCGTCGAGTTGGTCGAACGTTTCCATAAAATGGAACGTGACGTCGGTGAAATCGATGGTCAAGTCAAAATCTTCGTGGGCGACTTCCAAACGCTCATTGCCGAAAGTCATCGTCAACGCCCCGATCGTTTCCGTCTCGAAATAGAGGTCTTGCACTTCGAGCAAATAATCAAAATCGGGCAGGGCACCGAGGTCAAAGACAGCTTCGTCGGTCCTTAAATTGACATTGGTGAAGTGGGTGGAGTCGATGTCCAGGGCGAATTCGAAGCCGAACACGGTCGGGAAGTCCGCGAACAGTTCGAATCCTTCGGGCAAATATTTGACGCGCTCGATGCCGACTTCAAAACAATCGTAGACGGCTTGGGATATTTCCACTTCTTGGGCGTCTTCAAGATCGCTTCGCGGAACGATTTGGCCATCCACGAGCATGTCGTATTTTTCCAGCACGCGTTTAATGGCGGCGTTATGGTGATAGGTGGCGATGTTGATCGTATTGATGAAGGGAAACATCGTGACCAAAAAAACGGTGTCGACCACGGCCAGAAAGAATGCCTGTCCGAAGCTGAACCGGCTGAAGAGTTTCTTCACAAGGCGGGCGACCAGCATCATCACGAGCCAAAGTCCCAAATAGATGTAGGCGGCGTTCCCCATCGAAAAGCCGGTCAAAGCGATTTGACGCACCAATTCGACGATGTACCCGATCGATATGGCCAGCATCAAATAGGGCCAATATCGATCATAAAACACCAAATGTGGCGTTTCCTTGATGATCGTTTCCAATGAGAATAGCGCCATCAACCCAATGGCACCAACCCCAATCGTCGCGATGAGGAAAATGTCGGGATAATAGTTTTGATTGAAGGTCGAAGTCACGATATAGACGAAAAGGATCAATGAAAACACCATGACGATCGGCGCGATGATGAAGGAAAACACCGATTTCCAGATTTTGTGGAAATCCGCCGGGGTCATGTCGTGATCCAATCTGGGGATGAATCCCAAGAAAATCGGAATGGCGACAAGCCCAATCACGATCGATAAGAGAT
This sequence comes from uncultured Staphylococcaceae bacterium, assembly GCA_964495145.1. Taxonomy (GTDB): domain Bacteria; phylum Bacillota_I; class Bacilli_A; order RFN20; family CAG-826; genus UBA6120. Next base: position 11,169 of record CAZBUP010000029.1, read on the forward strand.
TGAGGTAAATGTAGGTTCCTAATTCAACGCTGAACAACGACTCGATCGAAGCGCAGACGGCCACCAAGGAGCCATAGAGGACCCCGGCGTAAAAAGCCGTGGCAAAGAGCTTGTTGGTGATGTACAAAACGAAAATCGAAAAATGGGGACGCTTGGGAAAATACGGCGCGCAAAGCGCCAACAAGGCGGCAATGCCGATCAAACTGAAATAGCGCATGTTGTAGATGGCGTTATTCGGTTCCAGGGGGGCGAGGAAATAATAGGTGACCACCAACGCCAGGGCAATCCCCATGCCCATGTAGCGCCACAGCCTTTTCAAGCGGAACCGTTCGCTGACCATGGTTACCAAGACGGTTCCCACCATCAATAGCCACAGGCTTCGGATGATGGGAATGAAAACCTCGAGTCGGGTTTCGTTTCGAACGATCGTCAAAACGACGATGGCCAGGCTCAAACTGACCGTTTCCGTATAACGGAAAAAGCTGCGGACGAGGGGTTCCCACAAGGCATGTTTCAAGAAGGTCATAAACTTATTCATAAAAACACCTCTTTAATAAAATAACATAAAAAAAGCGGGGCTACCCCCGCTTTGGACGAGAACGTTCTTTCAACGATGGCTGGAATTTTGGTTGTCGTGGAGGCAATCGTCGATCATCAGCACCAAGGCGATGAGTAAATCGGCCTTGCTTTCATCGTGGATGGTGATTTCGTAAGTATCGCCCCAAGAGAGCCATTTTTTATGGACTTCGAGCAGCAAGCCGGCGTCTGATTTCACTTGGAAATCATAGCCCCACATGTTGCCATCCATTTTCAACGACCCCATTTCGCTGTCGATATCGAAGGAATGCTTCATCAAGGCGAACTTCTTTTGAACGACCGCGGCTTCATGGCCGTCGTCCCCCAATAGGCGATACTTGGGAAGGAATGAGAACAATTGACGTTTGATCGTATAGACATGGACGTTATCCTGGGCTTTGAAGAAATCCATTTGATGCGAGAAACTGAACATCTTGGCCTCGCAATAATAAGCGAGAATCTGTTCTTCGTCAAAAACCTTATAGCGGTCTCGAATGGAAAACACTTTTTGTTTCAAATAGTATTTTTTCATAGGTCTCTCCTTAAATACATTATAGGAAATCTTTGTCAATAGTGGCGCTTTTCACGATCTTTTTTCCAGTAATTTAACGCAAAAGCATACTTCATGACCGCTTGGGCTCATAAAAGTGGAAATCTTGCACGGAAAGGATGTTGATTTGCCAAAGGGCATGCTACAATAAAAGCAATAATCGGTCATTTGACCGAATAAAAATCATGGGAAGACCTCTCGGCAGCAAAAGCAAACAAAAAATCCTCGAGGCGGTGGAACGGCTGATTGCCCAAAAGGGAATCAACCACATTTCGCTGCGCGACATCGCCAACGAGACGCATTTAAGCCCCGGAACCCTCTTCTATCATTACGCTTCGAAGGACGATTTGGTATTTGATATCATCTCGCGTCATATTGACGAGTTGAAAACCGAATACATCGCCTGGCTCGAACGCCACCAAAGCGATTTGACCCCGGAACGGTTCCTCGAAATCATCTTCTACAAAGCGGTTAAACTCTTCAATCGCGCCCGTCTCCACGTTTTCATCACCAACCAATGCATGTCTGAAAACGAGAATTTGCGGAAGCGTTATCTTGAGAAATACCAAGAATGGCGCGGCGAATTCAAACGCGGGCTCATGAATGTCTTTCCCAACTGCCCAGACCCCGATACTTTTGCCGGTTTGTTGTTGACGATCATCGATGGACTGATTGTCCATGACGTCCTAGAAATACCCAGCACCAACCGGGAACGAATGATCGCCCTCGTCAAACGAATCGGTACCAATAAATGATGTCTGAAAAGAAAATAGCCAAACTGTCAAAAACGTTCGCCGAGACTTTCCCGAGCGTCGCCTTAACCATTCATGACGACGTGATCTTCCTTGATGGCGAGTTATCGGATTACGAGCAAATCGTCGCCGCCGGATTTTTAGCCACGCAAGCGGAGGCAGAAGGCGTCGTCAATCGCATTAAGTTGCAAGGTTATCTCGAAGCGCCGATGCGGATTCCGCCTTTTGTCGATCATGCCCTTGATGGCACCGAGGTCGACGTTTTGATTATCGGCGGCGGCATCGTCGGATGCGCCATCGCACGGGAGTTGTCGAAATACGATCTTAAGACCTTATTGGTGGATAAAGAAAACGACGTCGCCTTGCACGCCAGCAGCCGCAACGACGGCGTGATTCATATCGGCATCGATCTCAAGGTCAAAACGCAAAAATACCGGTTTCTTCGCCAGGCGGTTCCCTTATACAAGCAGTTGACCGAGGAGTTAAACGTACCTTATCACCATAATGGCCAAATCATCGCCTTCTCGACCAAATGGATGCGTCATTTCATGTTTTTACTCAACCGCAAGGCCAAGCATCGTCAAATTTTCGGCATGGAAATATGGAATCGAGAGCGTTTGCTACAAGAAGTGCCTTCAATCGGAGATAACGTCGAGTTTGCGGCGTTTTTCCCGGATGGGGCCACCATATGTCCCTATGAAACCGTCATCGCATTAGCCGAAAACGCTGTTCAAAACGGCGTGAAAATCAGTCTAGACACGGTTGTCACCGATATGAAGGTCGTCGAAGACCGCATCGTCGAAGTGACAACGAATCGCGGCACGATCCGTCCCTTTATCGTCATTAATGCCGCCGGGACTTTTTCGGATAAAGTGGCCGCTATGGCCAACGACCAATTTTTTACGATTCATCCCCGCAAGGGTATCGAATTGATTTTGGATAAAAAGGCGCGCGTCCGCGCCACCAATCGCTCGATATCCATGTACCGCGGCGCCAGCGACCGGCAGAAGGACCACTCCAAAGGCGGCGGCATCATCCCGACCGTCGACGGCAACGTCTTGATTGGGCCGACTGCTTACGAATCGCCCGAACGCGAGGATTTCTCGACCGACCCCGACAGCGTTCGGCAGCTGTTCGAACGGCATAAGGAAACGCTTCCCCATTTATACCCCTCGGACCTGATTACCTATTTTGCCGGCATCCGCGCGGCCACCTATGAGGAAGATTTCATCGTCCGAATCGGCAAATGGACTAAGAACATCATCCATGCCGCCGGCATACAATCGCCTGGATTGACGGCCGCCCCCGGCATCGCGCAAGAAATCGCCCGCTTGGTCGGTTTGCTGAATGGCGAACCCTTGAGACCCAACCCATCGTTCGATCCAATCAGAAAAGTAACCATACCGACCCATCAATTATCGGCATCCGACCGCGACGCTTTAATCAAGGGCAATCCCGATTATGGCCAAATCGTATGCCGCTGCGAAGAAATCTCCCGCGGCGAAATCATCGATGCCTTGCATCGGCCTTTGGTCGTTCCGACCATTGATGGAATCAAACGGAGAGTGCGAGCCGGCATGGGACGTTGCCAAGGCGGTTTCTGCGGGCCGTTAGTGACGCAAATCATTCACGAAGAACTTCACCTCGATTACCAAGATATCTATAAAAAAGGCCATGGTCCCCTGATATTGAAGGGCACTAAGGATGACACTTATGGAAAGTTATGACATCGTCATCATCGGCGGCGGGCCGGCCGGACTTGCCGCGGCGTCTCGGGCTTCGAACGATAAGCAATCGGTTTTGTTGATTGAACGCGAGGCCAAGCTTGGCGGCATCTTGAAGCAATGCATCCACGATGGTTTCGGGCTCATGCGCTTCAAGGAAAAACTGAGCGGACCCGAATACGCCGAACGCGAGATTGAACGCGTATTACAAACGAACACCACCATCAAGACCTTGTCATTCGTGACCAAGATTGAAAAGGGCGATGATGCCTTCATCATTTCGCTCGTCAATCGCCTAGGATTAGAAACGATTGCCGCCAGAAAACTGATACTGGCCACCGGATGCCGGGAACGAACCGCCAAGCAAGTCTCGATTCACGGGACCAACCCCAGCGGGGTATTGACGGCCGGAAGCGCCCAGTACTATATGAATATCCTCGGACAGATGCCGACCAAGCGCTGCGTCATTTTGGGAAGCGGCGACATCGGTCTCATCATGGCGCGCCGCATCACGCTTGAAGGTGGCCAGGTGCTTGGGGTTTATGAAATCAAAAACCAACCATCGGGCTTGACCCGCAACTTAATTCAATGCCTTGACGATTTCAACATCCCGCTTTATTTGTCAACTACGGTCACCCGCGTATTTGGCCACGAACGCCTGGAGGGCGTGGAAGTGGCTCAAGTCGATGACCGATTCCGCGTCATCCCGGGAACCGAGAAACGACTCGCGTGCGACGCCTTGATTCTTTCGGTCGGACTCATCCCCGAAAACGAAATGGCAGAGCTGCTCCACGTGCCGCTTAACCCGACCACCAAAGGCCCATATGTCGATCAAGCCTTCGAAACGCTGGTCCCCGGTGTTTTCAGTTGCGGCAACGCCCTTCACGTCAGCGATGTGGCCGACATGGTGTCGGAAACCGGCGAGATCGCCGCAGCGACTTCTTCATGCGGCCAGGGACCCCGCGACTTGATTCCAATTAAAATCAGTGATGCCTTGGCCTATGTCGTGCCCAGCCACATCGACGTCAACAAGCCGCTCGATAACGTCATCGTCTACTTTCGCAGCCGCGATAGTCAGACAAAGCAAAAATTGACGATTTTGATAGACGAGAACATCATCTTTACCCGTAAATACAAACAAGTCCGACCCCCTGAGATGGAGCGGTTGAAGCTAGATTTATCGAAATCCGGCATCAAAAATTCGATTGAAATC
>CAZBUP010000030.1:0-14865 GCA_964495145.1 uncultured Staphylococcaceae bacterium
GAATAATCCATGGTCGTCAAATCGATGGTGAAATAATCGACCGGCGTCAGGTAATAATCTTCTTTCGACTCGGTATAGACGTCGAACGAAATCGTTTCGAAGGCGTCGCGGACCAAATCGGGAATGGCGTCGCTGGCCAAGTCGCTGTTGTTTAAAACGGCCAGAATAGCACTGATTTCCGTCGGCGCCAAGTCGGACGGGACGATGCCGCCGGCCCCGGCCGAAGCCGGCAGGACGCGTTTGATTTCCTTGAAGATGCGGAACATGGCGGCGATTTCGCCGGCGAGCCCGTCCCAAGTATTCGTGTGATGTTCGACGCTCGCGCCGTACAAATCTTCGTAGTTGACAACGAGGTATTCGGCTTTCTCGGCCGCGGAGGCGAATTTGTAGACCAACCCGTCGTAGTAATTGGGGTTCGGGTTCAAGGTGTCGTTAATCAAAGTGCTAAGCCCGGTGTCGTTCATCATTTTAATGATGAGTTGCTCAAACACGGTCGGGTCATCGGCGGCTCCGCCAGGCACGCCTTCGAGATGGAAAACGTGACTTTCAAACAATGATTCTGCCAGCGCTTGGATGTTGTCGATGTCGCCGTTGCCAATGGCGCTCAAATCGGAATAACTGGTGGCGGCGATGACCTTGGCGTCGGTAAAAATCGATAATAACTGGCTGATTTCGGTATCGTCGTAAGGCAAATATTTATCATCGACGAGCGGATCGCCGTGATTGCCGCGATAATGGGTGTTGGCATCGGTGAAATCGACGCCGACGATGGTCATGTCCCCGGCTTCGAGCATGGTGGCGAATAAATTCGGAATGGCCGGGTAGACGATGTCGGAGTGATTCATGGCCAGAAGCATGTTCTCGACCGCGGCGAAATCATCGTCGAGCAACGTCGACAAGGTGTCCGACGAGCCGCCATCGCTGAATGAGGTGAAGGTCAACCCCGATGCGTCGAAGGATTCAAGGATATCGATGAATCGGGAAATTTCGCCCGTGACGGCCGGCAGGACTTGATCTTTCCATCCATCGTCGGCCAAGATGTCGGTGCCGGCAAAATCATTGCCGATGCCGATGATGTCTTCTTTCAAAGTCGGGTCGCGACCGATGTCCTCGTAAATGTATTCATCGAGTTGCGAGGTATCGATCAACATCCAAATCATCTGTTCGAAGACGGTTAAATCCAAGGACGGGCGATCGGCTTCGTCCCTTAACGTATTGAAAATAACCGAATCGTGGAGGGCGTTCAGCAAATCGTCGATGGTGACGGTGTCCAGCTGCGTTTCGTCAAACGGAGTCCCGTCGTTGACGCCCAAGGTGTCGATGAGGTCAAAGATGTCAAACAGTTGGTCGAGCTCGTCCTGCCGCTCGGCGACGACCGGCATGGATTTGAGGTAAGCCGGGTTGGAGTCGGCCAGACTGACGCCGGAAATCGAGAAACCGTCGGCGCTTAGTAACTGCTCCAGCAAGTTCGGGTTGGCCGGCCACGCGATCTTCGATTCGTTGATGCGGGCCATTAAGGCTTCGACCTTGGCTTTGCCAGCCGGCGTATCGATCAAGGTGTTGAATTCTCCCGACAAGCCGGCGCCGCCCATGGCGTCGAAGTCGATGTCGGTGTCTTTAAGGGCTACCAGGATGTTTTTCACGGTGGCGATTTCCCCAGTGCCTCCGGTCCAGCCATCAATGGCCAAAGGATCGGTGCCGGCCAAATCGTTGCCGGCGCCGATGATGTCGTCCCGCAACAGGTTGGGACGATTGGCTTCGAGGGCATCGCTATATATGTGATCGATGAAATGGGTGACCGTATACAGCATCTTAAAGGTTTGCTCGAATACGGTCAAATCGAATAAGCCGTGATTCTTTCCGTCTTGGAAAGTATTAAATACTTTGGAATCGTGCAAATCGTTCAACAAGACACCGATGGCATCGCCGTCAATGGCGGCCAAAGTCAAAGGCGTCCCATCGGTCAAACCGAGGTCGCGGATGCCTTCGTAAACGTCGAGCAACTGCGTGATTTCGGTCGCTCGTTCGTTTTTATCGTCTTCATCGCGGAAATAATCGGTATTGGCATCGGTCAAGTCGACGCCGTCCATGGCAAAGGCCCCGGCCGTGAATATCTCGTCGAACAAGTTGGGGATGGCCGGATAAGCCAACCGCGATTCGTTGATGGATAGAAGCAGGGTTTCGACTTTGGTGACGCCGCCGGCCTCGCCTAATAGGTCATTGAACGAAGCAGCCCCGTCGGAGCCGAAATCGTCAAAGCTTAAGCCGGTGTCGATGAAGCTGGTCAAAAGCCCGGTAATGGCGGCGATTTCTCCGCCGGCGCCGATCCATTCATCGGGATCGCCGGTTTCCGTGAAATCGTTTGGAATCGCCATGATGTCGTCGCGCAAGGCGTCGCTTACCTCTTCGGGGGTAGCCAATTCTGAGTAAATATAGGTGTCCATCATCGAAACGTCGAACACCATGTCGATCACTTGTTCGAATACCGTCAAGAAGCCGGCCGCGTGGCTGCGGGCCTCTTCGGATTCATCAAAGGTATTGAAGATGACCGAATCGTGCATGGCGTTCAGCATGTTGTCGATTTCGTTGACGTTGGCTGGGGTCAAAAGGTCGATGGTGAAAGCCACCCCGCCGTTGAGACCGATATTCTCGAGGGAACTGTAAATGTCGAAAGCGTAATCGATTTCGGTTTCCCGCGCCGCTTCGTCCATGCTTAAGAGGGCATAGCTATTATGTTCGGAAAGAACCAAATTGCCGACGTTGAACTGGTCGGTTCCCAAAAGCATGTCGAACATGTTGTATAAAAGGATGCGCATGCTGCTGATTTCGTTCAACCGCAGCATGATCGGTTTGACATCGGCCGAACCGATGGTCGGGTCGTTTTGCAGTTTGTCGATTGGATCGCCGCCTTCGCCTCCGAAGGTTTGAATCGCGTCGACGAAAGCCACGATGGCTTCGATTTCGCCATCGGGTCCATACCAATTGACGGCCGTGGCCGGCGTTTGGCCCACGGCGTGGAAATCGGCCGTGATGATATCATAGGGGCTGGGCGAGGTTTCGTCCTCGTGCGGGTCATAGATGTATTCGCCCATGACCGAACCTTCCCCTTTCAATTTCGCTAGCAAGAAATCTGAAAAGACATATTCGTCTTCGCTGACGTTGAAAATTTGGCTTTGAGCCAAGGCTTTCAGCATGTTTTCGACCATGTCGGCGTCACTGTTCAAAAAATCGATGTTTTCCAAACCGGCCGCGAATGGTTCAAGCGAGGTCAACACGAATTTGAAATTGTCGCCTTCGGCTGCCCAATCGGTCACGTTGGTGAACGAGGTTCCAAGTTCTTCGTCGACGAGCCCGCCGGCGTCGCCGATGAAAGTGTCGAGAATATTGCCGAAGTTCGACGAAATGATGATTGAGGAATCGACGGCGTCGAAAATTTGTCCGATGGGATCGTCCGGATCATTGGCGAAGTCGATCATTTGATCGAGAATGTCGCCGCCTTGGTCGATATCGAACAAGTCGCTGGTCAAAGCCGTTTCAATGAATTTGATTAAATTGTAGTTTTCGCCCTTGACGATGGGATTGCCTTCGTCGTCGTAGGTGGTCGTCCAGCCGTCGCTGGGTACCGACCGGGCGGCATCGTCAAGCTGATCGGTATCGAAATCAAGGCTTTCCGCTTGTGAGAATAGCGATGTCAGCATGTCGTAATAATTGTCCGAAAGCATTTCTCCGTCATCGTCTTTCGGATTGATGATATTGGATTTGTAGAGAGCGTCCATCAAGCCGATCAGGTCATCGACCACTGGGGAAATGTCCTCGAAGATAGTATCGATTTGATCGACCAGTCCGAGCGAATAACCGACGATGTCAATCAAATAGGCCATCTGGGTACCCACGTCGGTGAAATCGAAATTGAGACTGTCGACGCTCAAGCCGAGCGGATCGAGCATGTCGGACATGCCGGCGCCGGCCAAGGCGCTTTCAAGCACGTCGGGCAAAACCGCGCCCATGATATGGGATCGGTCCAGCAACGGGCAGATGTCGTCTTTGAATCCTTGGCGGAAATCGGCATCCTCAAAAATATCCAACAAACCGGCGTCTTCGCCGCTTTCGGACGAGTCGGGAATGGAACTTGCCTTCGGGCCTTTAGCATAAGCCGGATTGGGATCGGTTTCTTCTGGGAAAATCATCGTAATGAGGCTGTCGTTATTGAAAATGGCGCTGATGATGCCCAAAATGGCACTGAATTCGCCCTTGTAATTGAAACGTTTCTCGCCGTTATCGGTGCCGTTGAGCCATTCGATCGTGGCATCCAAAGACGTCCGGTCGAAAGCAATTCCGCCCGAAATCGTATCTAGTAGCGGGGTCAAGGCCATGTCCAGCAATTCGTCGAGGCCGTTGACGACCAGGCTGCTGTCGAGGAGATTGGCCGATACGCCGGGAAGCAATTCGCCGAACTCGTCGACAAGGATCGTTTTGCCGGTGTCGGGATCGACGCCGATGGGATTTCCGGAACCATCGACCACGCCGACGATGATTTCAATCAATTCGTCGCTATGGGCACGCACGATGTCGATCAAATTGTCTTGGGCCTCCGAGTATTCGATCGGCGCGCCGACGCGACGATACAGCGATTTGGTTCGTCCGCCGTTGCCAGCGGTAAAATCGGTGTCGTCGAAATCAAAGGCCGCCCCACTGTCCTCGGTGCCGACCAAATCGAAAACGGCCGGCAGCAAATCAGGATCGATCGTGGCCAGTTCATGGACGATATCGTACACTAGGGCGATTTCCTCGCCGAAGTGAATGTCGTCATAATCGGCCCAGTCGGTCGGGAAGAACGTCGATAAGCCAATGCCTTCGACCGGTTCCGCCGCTTCGTCGGTAACCAGTTTGTAAACGACGGCCGGCAGGACTTGGCTCAGGAACTCGGAATCGTCGATGCGATGCAATGCCGAGCGGATCGAGGTGTAGGCCTCGTCTTCAACCATGGCCAACAGGATATTGACGGGATCCAACTCCTCACCGGTGAAAAACATCTCCACGATGCCGGAATCGATCACGTCGGTGGCGATTTCCTTGATATTGAGCAGTTCTTGTTCCCAACTGATATCGTCAAGCTCCAATAAATCGGGATCGACGAAACCACGGACGGCTTCCATGTTCATGGCGACGGCGACCGCAATCGGGAGCGCCTCCATGATCAAGGCCGAGCCGGTCAAATTCACGATGATGGATCCAATCACATCTTCAGAAAGCAATGCCGTGGTCGTGGCCGTGTCAAGACCATTGGTTAAAACGCCAGTCGATAAAATCGTCTGGCCGATGCTGGCGATGGTGTACAGTTCGCCGCTTAAGGTAACCATGTAATCGCCGACGTCCTCGCCGGTGACATAGTCCATCAAAACGGTATCGAGCGTTTTGCCGTTGGCGTCAACGCTCCAATTGAAAAGCAACTGGGCAAACAGCGAATCGTTATAGGCGTCAATGAAAGACATGATTTGGTTATAGGTGGCGTCGTCAACCCCGTTGGCTACGCCGTTGTCAGGATTGTGGAACGCCTGGTTGATGGTGTTCAGAATTGAAGAAAACGGAATCATCAACATGACGCTGACTAAGGCGACTTTGACGGCGTTGAGGAGGCCGCCCACCAGCCGCAACTTATGCTTTTTGCGCCAGGATTTGGGAATGATCAAACGGAAAGGGAAGAAATATAGCAAACTGGCCAGCAGTTCGCCGATGGTGGTGATCAAAAAGCCCAGCACGATGAAGACGACATAGCGAATCGTGACCAGAACCACGGCCAAAATCAAATTGGCGGTATCGGTTCCGGAGGCGGGATCGATTCCCATAGCCGAAAATAGTTGCGTCATGAAGGAAGAGACCGTTTCGCGGATCGAAGTGACATTCAAGACGATGGTCGACTCGCCCACGGTCAGGTTGAGGGTCGGAATCGTAAAACCGAAATTGGAGGCGAGGGCGCTGATATTGACATCCGCCATGAGATCGGTCAGCGATCGCGATGCGATGAACGCCACGATGACCAAAGCCCCGACGAAAATCAATTGGAAACCGGATTTCCAGACGCCGCGGATCAATCCGATTAAGAATCCGACCGCCACTAAGCCGATGATGACGAAGAACCCAATATTGAAAGCGGTCGATATCGTGGCCGGATCGATGGATATAAGACTGATGAGCATGCTATTCACGATGGTTTCCTCACATTCCTAATTGCTTGGTGGGAACGAAAAGACGACGACAATCAATTATTATTTTATTATGGTATCATTATAGGCATATAACAACAATAAAGCATGGTCCATATTTCCGAATTGTTAAAATCGAATCCCGAACGAGCTCAGGAGAACGCCACCCCAGCCTTGAAGCAGCTGCTTTTATTTGTTCTCGGTTTCCTGGGTTTGAACCTGATTGCCTTGGCCGTGGCCACTATCGTCCGGGCTTTTTTGCACTCGCAATACCCCGACCCGATTGCCTATGCCAACGCCATCGGCCATATTTCATATCCGGCCACGGTCAACATCGTCTCTTACGTCATCCTGGTGGTCGTCATGTTCATCGCCGCCTTCGACGTCATCAATCGCCTCAAACGGCAGTTTTACCGGCCGAGCGTCATCGTCAAAGGGATTGGTTATGGGATGCTCATCCTGCTGGCGACCATCGCCTTGAATTCGCTTTACCTCGTGTTGGGAATCGAATTGTCCGATAACGCCAACGAATCGAGCGTCACCGCCATCATGAAGGCTTATCCTTTCTTCTCTTTGATTGCCTTCGTCATCGCCGGACCAGTCGTCGAAGAAATCACCTATCGGCTTGGCTTGTTTGGGCTACTGAACCGCGTCAACCGTTATTTGGCATACGCCGGGACTTTTCTGGTGTTCGGATTGATCCATTTCGACTTCACGACCACCAATCTCGTCAATGAATTGCTGAATCTGCCTTTCTACATGACGGCCGGCCTTCTATTCTGTTATATATACGAAAAAGAAGGTTTGACGACTTCCATCTATGCCCATATGACCAACAATCTCGTCTCGTTCTTGGCCTCCTTCATTGCCAGCGATGTATTCGTCAGGATGATGTGATGATAAGACGTCCCTGGTCGTTCGACAGTTTCCATCTAAAGGTGATTGCCTTAGTGACGATGCTCATCGATCACGTCGGCGCCATCATCGTCAGCTATTTTTGGCCCGGCAGCGTCGTATACGCCCTGTTGCGCATCATCGGCCGGATCGCCTTTCCGCTCTTTGCCTTCATGATCAGCCAAGGCGTTCTTCATAGCAAAAAGCCGATTCGCTACTTGATCCGTTTGGCAGTCATGGGTTTATTCATCGGCACCGCCATCTATTGGATCGACGCCAACGCCTCGTTCCCGTTCTTCAGCGGCAATATTTTCGTTGATCTTTTCATCGGAGCCCTGGCCATTTATGCTTTGCGGCAAAAAGGCTGGCTCAAAGCCTTGGTGGCCATCCCCGCCGGCATCGCCGTCGCCTTATTCGTGTTTGAAGCGCCGGTCTTCCTCGAAATGGAATATCACCTTTACGGTTTCACGATGACGATCGGCTTCTATTTGGCCCACCAATTCACGAATTGGTATTTGCGGCGCCAAACCGGAAAATTCGGCATCAGTTACGTCGGATTGACGTTGACGCCCCAGTACCAGCAGCAACAAAACCTTTACGCGAGTATTTGGCTTTTAACTATTAACTTGATTTGGTATATTATCTACTTGATTGACGCTGATTTCGTCAATCTGTCGATGGGTGCCCAAACCTACTCGATCATGGCCGCCTTCTTCCTATACGCTTACAGCGGTCGGCGCGGATACAACAAAGCCTGGTTCCAATACGGAAGTTATGCTTTCTACCCACTCCATCTTGTGATCTTGTACGGTATTCTGCAACTCGTCATCTTATTATCCAATTAGGAGGATGTGTAAATGATCATCAAAGTTCAAAACGCCCAAGAATTCCGCGACGCCATCAAGGAAGGGAAAGTCCTTGTCGACTTTTACGCCGACTGGTGCGGTCCCTGCAAAATGCAAGGCCCCGTCTTGGAACAATATGACGCCGGCGCGCCCAAGGCCAAAATCGTCAAGCTCAACGTCGACATGCTCCCGGAACTCGCCGGCGAATACGGCGTCTATTCGATTCCGACCTTAATCCTGTTCGTCAACGGCGCCCTCGCCGCCAAAAACGTCGGTTTCCTACCGCTCAGCCCCCTGAACCGTTTCATCGATAGTCACTAATTGTCGCGTTGGCCCTTTACTGATGCTTTCAATTGACATGATAATGGCTTATGTTATCATTTATCTTGCGCTTTGAAGCGTCTTAAGGATCAGTGGTGTAGCGGTTAACATGCCTCCCTGTCACGGAGGAGACCGCGGGTTCGATTCCCGTCTGATCCGCCATGGCGCAGGTGTAGTTCAATGGTAGAACATCAGCCTTCCAAGCTGATCACGCGGGTTCGATTCCCGTCACCTGCTCCATTTTTTTATTTTAAATTGAATATTTAGAGCCTGATTTTTTAGATTTATCAAAGGACTGTATCCATCCGCGAGGAATTCTTTCGCAAATAGCCCATAATCGGCCACGATTTGGGCTTTTTCTTTACAATCCAAGAAATAAGTTGTTAAACCTTGCTCATTTTGTTTATTATTAAAATATTAATGATATGGAATTAGATGTAATCGTCGCCACCACCAATGAGGAGAAAATGCGTGAATTCCGCCATTTTTTCTACGGGTATTCGATTAATCTATCCTCGCTTAAAGACATTTCCTTGAACGTCCCCATCAACGAAACGGGCACCACTTTTCTCGACAATGCCTTGATCAAAGCCCGGGCCGTGTCCCGTTACGTCAACAAGCCGGTGTTGGCCGATGATTCCGGCCTGCAAATCGACGCGCTTGGGGGCTTCCCCGGCTTAAAATCGAGCCGGTTCATGTCCGGCAGCAACTATCTCGACAAAATGCAGGCCATCATCAAACTGATGGAGCCGCATCACAATCGGCGGGCCCAATTCAGCTGCACCCTCGTCTTGATGCATCCCAACGGCGACTACCGGATTTTCATCGGCACCGCCAGCGGACTGATCACCGACAAGATCATCGGCGCCAACGGTTTCGGCTATGATCCGATCTTCCGCTCCGATGAGCTCGGCAAAAGCTTTGGCGAAGCCACCCTCGACGAGAAGCATCGCTGCTCCCATCGCGGCAAAGCCGTCGACAAAGCCATCCAGTGCATGCTCAACAGTTGTCTGATTAAGCGCAATAAATAAAAGAGCCAGCCGTAAGACTGACTCTTTTTTATCATGCTTTGAGGGGACTACTTTTTCAGCGCGTTGGCGCCCAAATAAACGGCGTTATCGCCCAGTTCGTCTTCGATTCGCATCAATTGATTGTACTTAGCGATGCGGTCGGTCCGCGACATGGAACCGGTTTTGATCAATCCGGCGTTGACGGCCACGGCCAAATCGGCGATGGTCGTGTCTTCGGTTTCGCCCGACCGATGGGAGATGACCGTCGTATAGGCGGCGCGGATGCCCATCGAGATGCAATCGAGGGTTTCGGTCAACGTGCCGATTTGATTGACTTTGATTAAAATCGAGTTGGCGATCTTGCGATCGATTCCTTGTTTGAAGATGGCGGGGTTGGTCACGAAGATGTCGTCGCCGACCAATTGGACTTTGCTTCCGATCTTGGCGGTGAGTTTTTCCCAACCGGCCCAGTCTTTTTCGCCTAATCCGTCTTCGATCGAAACAATCGGGAATTTGCCAACCAAACGATCGTACCAGGCGATCATTTCATCGGTGGTCTTGATGCCTTCCTTGCTCTTTTTAAGGTTATAGACGCCCTTTTCTTCATCGTAGAATTCGCTGGCGGCGACGTCGAGGGCGATGGAGACGTCCTTACCGGGGACATAACCGGCCTTTTCGATCGCTTCGACGATGACTTCGATGGCCGCTTCGTTGCTGGGCAAGTTGGGGGCAAAACCGCCTTCGTCGCCGACGGCGGTAATGTGGCCTTTGGCTTTCAAGACTTTCTTCAGGCTATGGAAAACTTCGGCGCCCCAGCGAATCGCTTCTTTGAACGAAGGGGCTCCGATCGGAAGAATCATGAATTCTTGGAAATCGACCGAGCTGTCGGCATGGGAGCCGCCGTTGATGACGTTCATCATCGGGACCGGCAACACCTTGGCGTTGACGCCGCCGAGATAACGGTACAAGGGCATGCCGTAATAATCGGCCGCCGCCCGGGCACAAGCCAGCGAGACGCCCAGCATGGCGTTGGCGCCTAATTTGGATTTAAACGGGGTGCCGTCGAGTTCCAATAGTTTGCGATCGATCGTCACTTGATCGTCGACGTAATAGCCGAGCAATTCGGGCCCGATCACGTCAATGACGTTTTCAACCGCTTTCAAAACGCCCTTTCCCAAAAACCGCTTCTTGTCGTCGTCGCGCAGTTCTAACGCTTCGCGTTTGCCGGTCGAGGCGCCGCTTGGGACGATCGCGCGGCCGAAGGCGCCCGAATCGGTCGTCACTTCGACTTCAATGGTCGGATTGCCGCGAGAATCGATGACTTCGCGAGCATAAACATCAGTAATGATTGGCATATAAATAATTCCTCCTTCAGGAAAAAACTACCAGTTGTTATTTTATAACAGCGACACGCCATTATCTATGTTATTTGACGCTTTTCTGCACATATTCATAGAAAGCGACATTGTCGGGCCGCGAAGCGTATGCTTGCATGAAAGCCATGGTTCGTTCATGAAGCAGGGCGGCGTTTTCCTTGATGGACAATGACGGCAGCGGATAGATCGGGGCGCCGATGTGGATGTCCATCAGCGGCTTGCGGTAATGTTTGAACCAGCCTTTCGGCCGCCGGTAGGTGGTCACCATGGGCACGGCCGGCACCTGGTTGCGCGAGGCATATTGAAAGCTCGTGGCTTTATAGGGGCGGATCGTCGTGCAGTACGGCCAAATGTGGGCTTCGGGATAAACGGCGATGACGCGCTTATGTTTCAAGGCGCGTTCGATCGCGTCGAGAAAGCGCATCGAACCCTTGACCGTGTCCGGGAGTGGCCACGCCCCCAATCCCTTGGTCAAGTACTTGATGAAGGGAATCGAGACGGCGTCAGGATGGGCGATGATGTAGGTTTTGCGGGGCCGGGCGATGATCGCCTGGGGAATGAATGCGTCATAGTGATGGGTGTGGTTACCATACAAAATGTACCCGGTCTTGATACCACGCAGGTGGCGGCGACCGTGGACCCGGATCCCAAAACGGAACCAGTTCATCAAATTGATGATGGGAATAGCAATCACATACAAGAGGAGGAAACTGCCCAATCGGGCCAAGGGATTCTCAATGAAATAGCGATAGTCGGAGGCGATCTTTTCAGCTGAGATCTTCGTGTTGGCAAAATCGTCGGTCAAGGGGTCATTATAGTAGATTTTTTGGCCGTAGACGAGTTTTTTCATTGAGCGGTTTTCGTTTTGATGACGTCGCGGAACATGCTTTCCATCTTGTCGATCGACCCGGCAATGGCAAATCGCTTGGCGTATTCGATGTATTGGAGAGCGGCTTTTTTCTTTAAGGGTTCGTTTTCGATCCAATATTCGATTTTGCGGGCGAGATCACTCGGATGTCGATGGTCAAAAAGGTTGTTTTTGCTTAAGGCAAAAGCATTGGTGGCCGATCGGGGCGAGTCCGAAATGACTGGGACGAGTCCGCAAGACATGGCTTCGATGCACGAGATGGCTTCGATTTCGGCGTCACTGGGATGGACGTATAAATCGCAATAATTTATGACTTGGACCAGTTCTTCCTTCGGGAAAAACTTCATGATCGGCTGGTGTTTGAGCAACCGTTGGCTCAGGTGCTTGATCGATGGCTCGAGCGGCCCGCTGCCGGCAAAAATTAATTGGATCTGATCAGCATAGCGGCATTCATGGATAGCCCTAATCAAGATGTCATGGCGTTTTTCCCGAGAAAAGCGACCGATGAACAAAATCAAATAGCGCCCCTCAAATATCTCAGGACGGGGACTTGGCATCGGCCGATACAGGGGAATCACCCCATTGCTGATGACGTAAGTCGGGGCTTTATAGCCGTGATCTTTGGCTACATGGGCGATGAAGTTACTCGGGCAATGGATCGCGTCGACGTATCGATACAAAACCCGGCGCATGGCCCAATAGACGAAATCGTTGACGAATTTGATGTTTTTGAGAAAAAAGTGCGAGGTGACGTTTTCGGCTTGGGTATGCATGCCGGCGGTGACCGGTATCCCTTGCTTGACGCACATTTTGATGGCGGCTTTCCCGAGCGAAAACGGCAGCAGGATATGGACGACTTCCGCTCCGTCGAGGACGGTTTGAAGCAGTTTCTTGTCGGCTTTGGCAATCCGAACGCCGTTTTTGGCCACGTACTTGTTGAAAATGCCGAAGTTGATGGCCGGCGCTTCATAATAGTCGGGTCCATCCTCGTGGTTGGGCGAAATGACTTTGACGCGATGTCCGCGTTCTTTGAGGCTATTAATCAAGCGCTTGGCGGTAATCGTGGTGCCGTTATTCTCTTCGCCGAGCACGTCGCAAATGATGGTGATGTTCAAGTGGTGACTCCTATGGTGAAATGGTCGCGGGCAAAGCGCCCGGAGTAATTCTATACGAAGAACTTATGGTTAAGCAATATCTATTTGCCGCAAAAAAGGCTGATCGGGTCGTTTTCGTCGGGATGGTCGCTTCGGCTTTTAAAAAGCCGTAAGCCCCCGACGAGGTTATAAGCGTCAAAACCGTTCTGCCGCAGCGTGCGGGCGGCTAAATAGCTGCGCATGCCCCCGTCGCAGACGATGTAAATCTTTTGGTTTTTGTCCAAATCTTGGGTATGATTCCGCAGTTCCGGAAGCGGAATGTTGATGCTGCCGGGAATGTGTTTGCGCTCGAAATCCACGGGTTCGCGGACGTCGAGGAAAATCGATTGATGATCTTTCAAGAGCCCTTCCAATTCTTCTAAATAATACGGTTTCACCACGCCGTCTAAAATGTTCTCGGCTAAATACCCAACCATGTTGACGGGGTCTTTGCTGGTGCCGACCGGCGGGGCATAAGCCAAATCAATATCAATCAAATCGCGAGCCGTCAAACGGGCGCGCATGGCCGTCGCCAAGACGTCGATGCGTTTGTCGACCCCGTCGAAGCCAATCGCTTGCGCTCCCAGGATCAATCCCGTGTTCCGTTCGAAGATCAACTTGAGGATCAGCGGCGTGGCGCCTGGATAATAGGAGGCGTGGCTATCGCCCTTTTCGTAGACTTTGTCGATGACGTAGCCGGCTTTGCGCGCCGATTGCTCGTTAAGGCCGGTCGTGGCTACGACCAGATCAAAGAACTTCAAGATGGCGGTGCCTTGGGACCCGCCGTATTTCTTATGGGCCCCCAAGACGTTGTCGGCCACGAGACGGCCTTGGCGGTTGGCCGGTCCGGCCAATGGGATATAGGCTTCCTGGCGCGTCGTGAATTGCTTGACGAGGATGGCATCGCCGACCGCATAAATGTCGGGGTCGTTCGTTTGGAGATAATCGTTGACGACTAAGGCGTTTCGGGCGTTGACGATCAAACCGGCTTCTTGGGCCAATTTGGTGTCTGGAAGGACGCCGACCGACATCAAGACCAGGTTGAAATCTAAGGTTTCTTGGCCAATCGTCGCCCAAATGGTGTTTCCTTCGGTTTTGAAGGATGAAACGCCATGGTCCAAAATGAGGGTGGCGCCTTTTTCGCGTAGGTAATGGTGCACGTCAAGGGCCATGTCGCCATCCAGCGAAGCGATGACGTGGCTCATCATCTCGACGATGGTGACCTCGATCCCGCGGCGCATCAGGTTTTCAGCCATTTCAAGGCCGATGTATCCGGCCCCGACGATCAGGGCTTTCTTGGGCTGCTTCTCGACGATGAAGTCGGTAATTCGCAAAGTATCGGGTACGTTCCGCAACGTGAAGACAAGCGGGCTATCAACCCCCGGCAAATCCGGAATCAGGGGTTTGGCCCCCGGGGCGAGAATCAGCTTGTCGTAAGATTCGCTATGGATTTCTCCCATGGCCAGATTCTTGACGGAGACGCGTTTTTGATAACGATTGATCTCCACCACTTCATGATTGATCTTGACGTCGACGTTAAAGCGTTTTCGAAATTGTTCGGGCGTTTGGACAATCAGTTGGTCGCGATCGGCAATCAAGCCGCCGATATAATAAGGCAAACCGCAATTGGCATAGGAAATATACGGGCTTTTCTCGTACATGACGATGGTAGCCGTTTCATCCAAACGCCGTAGGCGGGCCGCCGCAGACGCGCCGCCGGCCACACCCCCAATGATGACAATCTTCATAAGAAAACGCTCCTTAATGCTTAGGTTACGGTTGCTTCGATATCGTTTCGGTCGCTTTCTTTTGGCGCGGCCGCTTCATTAAGAAGAATTGGAAAATCAGGAAAAATACCACAAGGGCCGCCAATGAGCCATAGAGCCAATACCAGCCGTCGTTGTAGATGAATCCGGTGATTAACAAGATCGGGAAGCCAAAAGCGATGGCCGTGGTCGAGCCGACCACAAGATCGTTTGAAGCCGGGGTGTCGAAGTTCGGATCCATTTCCCGAAGGATCGATATGCCGGTGCTGACCGTTCCGGTCAAATTGCCATAAAAAGCCAAGAAGGCTTCATCGGGATAATCGTGGTAAACGCGCTTTGTTACGTAGCGAATGTAGAAATACGTGCTGACCGCCCCCATTAAGCCGATGATGACCAAGGTCACGATCATACCCAGCGAGGAAATCGTTTCGATGTCGATGGCGGTAATC
>CAZBUP010000031.1:0-13767 GCA_964495145.1 uncultured Staphylococcaceae bacterium
TGATTTATTGAACATTTATAATTCAAATGTTAATAAAAATTAAAAACATATGAATAATGAACATTTGCCAAATTGGATTGTCAATCTGGAAGTTGAAGACCTTTCATTCATCAAACGCTTTGTTTTGAATTCCGGTTCATTGAAAGAGTTGGCGGCTGAATACGACATCAGTTATCCGACCTTGCGCGTGCGACTCGATCGTTTGATTGAAAAAATCAAACTGTACGATACCAACGAAACCGACGTTTTCATCGAACGGATCCGGGCCTTGGCCATTGATGAAAAGATCGACGTCGATATTGCCAAGCAATTGATCGCCGAATACAAAAAGGTGAGCAAGTGACATGTTAGAAGATCAAAACGTCTTTCTGATCACCTATCTATTGGTGCTGCTGCTCCAAGGAACGATTTCATCGCTCAAAAAAGGCTATTGGGGCTGGATCCCGATTCTTGGCAGTTCCCTCGTCTACGTGATATCGGTCGATCGCGACATCTTCATCTTGATTTGTTTCCAATTGGGCCTTCATGGCGTCAACCGGCTAGCCCGTTTCCTCGTCGATGCCTATCTCGGCAAGCGCAAGCAAGCCAAAATCAACAAATCAATCATCAAAGATTTGTAATATCACTATCCGAGTTCCATCATTGTCCTCTTAAGAAGGTCCCTATGAAAGGGGCGAGCGTTCTCGTTATTCCATCGTTAGTCACAATACACGGAGGTTAGTGTTTATGAGTAAGATTCGTTCGATTGCCTTAGCTACCATACTCTCGATTCTGGCTTTGACTTCCATCGGAAGGCTGCCCGAATCCAAGTTGGATTTCGACATCGTCTATCTTGACGAAGCGGTTTCCAACACCCACCATGGGCCGCATTACGCCGCCCGGGACGCCGATTTGTATTTCGATTCGGCTCGCGACGCCTATGTCTTGAATAAAACGTCGTTCAAGAGCATCGTCCCCGAGTCAGCCCAGCATTATCTTGAAGACGGCGGCATCATCCTCGTCAACGACAATGAGGTCACCTATGCCGACATCGTCGAGAAAATCGTCACCAACGTCGTGCCGTTCGATTATCGCGAAGTCAAAAACCAATATGGTTTTTACATCGTCAACGACGGCCGCCACAATCTGGTGACCAACGTATCGCTCGGTTATTTGACCTCGGAGACGACCACTTCAACGACGACCGCCGACTTGACGAGCGAAATCGCCAAGACGACCATCGTCCAATCGGTCGTTTCGTCAGCGGTCACCAAAACGGCCGGTTATGTGTTTGAAGACGACGAAAACAACACTGGTCCCGGCATTGAAATCGGGACCTCGGGCCAAAAGATCGCCGAGGCCAACCTCGAAAACGTTCTTTACAGCAACGAAGACGGGTCCTACATTTGCACCTATACGATCAAGACCGAAATCTACGACGTCGCCAAAGTGGTGAAAACCGGCACGATTACCCCGCGCGGGGTCTATGACGTCTTATCGACGTTCGAAGCCTTTTCCAATCCCAATTGGGCGGTGGAAAAATACAAAATGCGGATGATGAACACCAACACCATCGTCGACGTGGCCCAATTGCGGACCAACGACGACACGACCGTGACGTTGGGTGGATCGCTCGGCTACCCCTATTCGATCATGGCCGGGGCCTTGACCAACGGCCCGACCTACGTCAACGAAGACCAAGCCCAATATTATAATCTCGATTTCACTTCGACCTATGCCAAATACTGGGAAGCGGCCATCCCACGCCCGGTTCTCGGCCGCGAATACTATTCGATTCCCTCGATGCGCATCGTCAATACTAACGATTTTTTGAACACGACCGAACTGTCGCGGATGGAAACCTTCCAAGTCATCGACAACGGCTTTTGGCTCATCATCAAACGGATGTACATGGATCCGGCTTACCGCAAGGAACTGAAAATCGTTTGGAATTCGTTCGGCCTCGTCTCGCAGACGATCATCACCGGTTGATTCATACGCCGAAATAGTTTAAAAAGCCTTATTGGATATTGTTCTAAAATTACTTTTTTAAGAAAGCAATAATGCGGTCTTGGAAGTCCTTCGCCTCTTCGTAGGCCGCATGACTCAACCGTTCATAAATCAAGATTCGGGAACCATGGATACGCTCGGCGATTTCTTGAGCGGCTTCTTTTCCGACGATGGCGTCTTGGCCGCCGCCGATGACGAGGGTTGGGCAGCCGATTTCCGGCAAACGATCGTAGGCATTATGGACCAAACAAGCCTGGGCTTGGATGATGAACCGCGAGAAGTCATCGGGTTTACCAACCTTGGTGACGATTGGATACAAGCGCCGATAGCGTTTAAGCCGTTCTGGCGAATACGATCGTTCAGCCGTGTCAATGACGATTTGTTTGAAATCGTCGGCTTGCGCCAAGGCAATCCAACGGCCGACGACCGGAACGACGGTGTCGTTTGGCCGGGCAATGGTGACACTCAACACAAGTTTTTGAACTAAGGTTGGATATTTGATGGTCAGCCATTGGGCAATCATGCCCCCTTGGGAGACGCCCAAAACATGGGCGTTTTCGATGTGAAGTTGATTCAAGGCTTGTTTCAAGTCGTCGGCCATGGCTTCGATTGGATAGGGGTCCGGAAGCGTCCGTTTGCGGCTAAAGACATAGACCCGGTAATGGCGGGCAAATTTCCGGTACATCATCGCTATAGCGATGGCCATCCCTTTGACGGTCTTGATGCCGTCGCCCAATCCCGGTATCAGCACCAAAATCTCGCGTCCGCGCCCGAAATGGACGTAATCCATCATCGTGTCGCCAATCGGCAGGCAGCCGTTTTTCGCATTAATGATCATGTTGATTTCCTTATGTGTCATAGTTTAAACCACTCCCGCCGATTATCCAACCCAGTCGCGTGACTCGCTTCATGTCAATTGCTGCCCATATTTGCGGAAATGAGGACGAATCCGAGGCGTTTATGCGCAACCTATGGTTGATGTCGCATAATCCTGACGATAAATATGCCCGACATATACGGAATAAGGTAGAATAAATGACTAGGCGCCTTTATGTTATTTCTTAAACACTTTCGACATTATTACATCAAATACGGACTGACCTTTTTGATTGGCCTCGCTTTGCTCGTGGCCATTGACTGGTACCAACTCGAAATCCCGCGCATCATCAAAACGATCATCGACGGGGTCGAGTCCGGCACGTTGACAACCGTCGTCCAATTAGGCCAACCCTTATTGACGATCGGGTTGATCGTGACTGGGCTGGCCATCGGTCGGTTTTTGTGGCGTTTCCTTTTGTTCGGCAACGGCCGACGGATCGAGACCGACATCCGAAGCGAAATGTTCGCTCACGCGACGACGCTTGACCAAAATTTCTATTCGCATCAAAAAGTCGGGGGCTTGATGGCCCATTTCATCAATGACTTGAATGCCGTCCGCGAATTGTTCGGCTTTGGGCTTTTGATGCTGGTGGACGGGTTGGTCCTCGGCGGATTCGTCTTGGGCCGGATGTTTTTCCTCAACTGGCAAATGACCTTATATGCCTTCATTCCTTTAATTTTCATGGGGGTGCTGGTGTTCTTCCTTGAAATGAAGATGGAAAAGAAATTCAAGGAACGGCAAGACGCCTTCGAGCTGATGAGCGACGTCGCCCAGGAATCGTTTACCGGCCTGGCCGTCATCAAGGCCTATGTCCGCGAGGCGGCCGAAGCCTTAAGGTTCGGCCAATCCTCGAGAAAGCTATATGACAAATCGATGAGCCATCTGCGTTATTCGGTCATCGTCAACATCATCATCGACGCCATGATCAGTTTGGTCATCCTTTCAATCATCGCTTACGGATCGATACTAATCGCCCAAAGTCATTTGTCCAGCGGCGAGTTGACCGAATATATCAGTTACTTCTTCACGCTCCTGTGGCCGGTCTTCGCCATTTCATGGTTTCTGAACATTAACGGACAAGCCCAAGCTTCGGCCAAGCGCATCTATAAGTTTTTGGAATCGAAACCGATCGTGGTCGATGCTCCCGAGGCCATCGTCGAGGCGAATCTCGACGGTTCGCTGACGGTCAACCATTTGACCTTCGCCTATCCGGACGCTACTAGTCCCATTTTGAAAGACATTAGTTTCTCAATCAAGGCCGGTGAGTTGGTCGGCATCCTCGGCAAGACCGGCAGCGGCAAATCAACCTTAGTTGAACTCTTGCTGCGCGTCTACAATCCCAACCCAAACATGATCTTCTTCGGGCCCCACGACGCCGCCAAGCTATCGAAAACGACCATCCGCCAAGCGATTGGTTATGTGCCCCAAGACAACTTCCTTTATTCAGATACCATTCGCAACAACATCGGCTTTTCCTATCCGAACATCGATGAAAATACCTTGCTAAAAGCCGCCCAATTGTCGGATATCCACGAAAACGTCGTCGAATTCAAAGACGGTTACGATACCGTTCTCGGCGAACGGGGCGTGACCATTTCCGGCGGCCAGAAACAGCGGGTGTCGATTGCCCGGGCTTTGGCCAAAGACCCGATCATCCTGATCTTGGACGACTCGGTATCCGCCGTCGACACCAAGACCGAAGAAGCCATCATCACCAACTTGCGGCAAGCCCGCCGCGGCAAGACCACGCTGATGGTGGCCCACCGCATATCGACCGTACGCAAACTCGATAAAATCGTCTTGTTGGATCAAGGCCAACTGGCCGGGGTCGGCAGCCACAAAGAACTGATGAAGACCAATGCCTTGTACCAAGACATGGTCAAGCTTCAAGAACTCGAATCGTTGGTGGAGGAGGTCGACGTCCATGCGTGATTTTGCCGAACAGCACGTCGCCCATCAAGATTCGCGCCTGCTCAAGCGGCTGTTGCGCTACTTGCGGCCCTATGCCGGCAAGTTCATTTTGGCGTTCGCCCTAATGGTGGTCACCACTTTCACCAATATGGCCCTCCCGATGGCCTCTGGATTGGCCATCGACGCCATGATCGATCCCTCATTAACCTTAGCCACCAAAATCAACATCGTCTTGATCGGCACGGCCGTCTTGGTTGTGATTACCGCCATTTCGATCTTAATCGGATTTTTTCAAAACATCATGCTCCAAAACATCGGCCAGGAGATTACCCACAACATCCGCCGCGAGGTATTCGAGCACATCGAATCGCTGTCGGTCGGCCAAATCAATCAACTGCCGGTCGGCAAACTGGTGACGCGGGCCACTAACGATCCGGCCAACATTTCCGACATGTTCACGAACACGATCGTTAATTTGATTCGCAATTTCCTGATGATGATCATCATCGCCATCATCTTGTTCTTCATCCATCCCTTGATGGCTTTGGTCACCATGGCGGTAGTGCCCTTGATCGTCATTGCCTCGAGTCTATTCCGGCGCTATTCCCGGAGCGCTTATCGAAGCGTCCGCAACCATGTGGCCGAAATGAATGGGTTCTTGTCCGAAAACCTATCCGGCATGAAAATCACCCAAGTCTTTAACCAGGAAAATAAGAAAATCGACGAGTTTGAGCGCGTCAATAAGAAATTACGGCATAGCTACCTCCGGGAAATCAATGTGTTCGGGATATATCGCCCGACCATTTACCTCCTGGCCATGGTGGCCACCATGCTGGCGATTTACTTTGGCGTCGTCTCGATTTTCAATGGCAGTCTGACCATTGGTCTCTTCGTTTCCTTCTACGTCTACATCGGCCAATTCTATGAACCGATCCAACAGATTGCCGAGCAGTTCAATTCCCTACAAAACGGCTTTGCCAGCGCCGAGAAGATCTTCGACGTGCTCGACACCAAGCCGGATATCGTCGACGACCCGGACGCCATTGAATTGAGGGAGCTCCGCGGTTCGATCGAATTCAAGGACGTGTGGTTCCAGTACATCCCCGACGAATGGGTGCTCAAAGGCGTCTCCTTGCGGGTTGCCCCCGATGAAACGATTGCCCTCGTGGGGGCGACCGGGAGCGGCAAGACGACCATCCTGCAGCTATTGGTCCGCAACTACGACATCCAAAAAGGTCAAATCCTCATCGACGGCATCGACATCAAGCGCATCAAACGGGCCTCGCTCCGCAAATTCATCGGGCAGATGCTTCAGGACACCTTCCTGTTCTCGGGCACCATCAAAGAGAACATTACCCTCCATGACCAGGGCATCGACGAAGCCGCCATCAAGCAGGCGTCGTCTTACGTCGGACTCGATTTCGTATTGAATAAACTACCGGAAGGCCTTGATCATGAAGTGCGCGAACGGGGCAACAATTTCTCCAGTGGCGAAAAACAGCTGATTTCTTTCGCCCGGGCCGTGGTTTATAAACCGTCGCTGATGATTCTTGACGAAGCCACCAGCAACATCGACTCGGAAACCGAAGCCATCATCCAGCAGTCGCTTGAAAAATTGATGTCGATTTCCACCATGATCGTGGTCGCCCACCGCCTCTCGACCATCCAGCATAGCGACCGCATCTACGTGATGCAAAAGGGCGAAATCAAAGAGAGCGGCTCCCATCAGGAACTATTAAAGAAAAAGGGCCTTTATTTTGCCCTTTATCAATTACAATTCGACGCCAATCCCAATTAGGATCAGCGCGTCTGTTTCTTTTGGCGCGCCGCTTCGATCTTGTTCAGGAAATATTCGCACACCATCAAATACAACTTGTCTCCCAACAGTTTGTCTTCCCAGCCATAATCGATGCTCGGGCAATCGTTGACTTCAATCACGAGGGCGCGTCCGTCTTTGACTTTGACATCGACTCCGTAGAAGCCGTCGCCCATGAGGGAAGCCGCTTTGACGGCGTAATCGACCACGTCTTTGGGGGCGTCTTCGATCAGAAAGGTTTCAACCCCGCCGACGGTGATGCGGCCGCCTTCGGCGTGCCAATTGTAAATCTGCCAGTGGTTTTTGGCCATGTAATACTTGCAGGCGTAAATCGGACGCCCGCCCAGAATGCCGATGCGCCAATCGAATGGACTGATGACGCATTCTTGGGCCACGAGTAGCTCGCTTGTATGGAATAGCTCCTTCAGTTTGGTCTTCAGTTCGCCTAAATCGTTGACCTTGAAAACGCCTTTGCTGGAAGCTGAATCCGGACGTTTGAGGATGATCGGGAACGGAATCTGCTCGACGATGGCTGCTAAGGGCGTCTTACTCGACAAGACCATCGTCTTTGGAGTCGGGATGTTGGCGCTTCGGGCTGTTTCGTGAAAATAAATCTTATTGGCGCATTTAAGGATCGACCACGGGTCGTCGATGACCACCAAACCCTCGGCGTAGGCATAGCGCGAGAATTGGTAGGTATAGTCGTTGACGTTGGTGGTCACCCGAATGAACAGGGCATCGAACTGCGGGATGCGGTGATAGTCTTCCTTGGTGATGAATTCGGCGTAGAAACCGAGTTTTTCGGCGGCTTTGACGAGGCGGCTCAACGCGGTCTTGCCCGAAGGGGGCGCTTCTTCTTTGGTGTCGACGAGGATGGCCAGGTCGTATTTGTATTGTTTGATGCCGCTGATGCTGAAGCGTTTGTTTTCAAGATAGCTTTCCAGCATCCGAATCAAACTCGGATTGAAGTCGAGGTCTTTCAAGAACAAGGGACGGACGTTGATCAAATGCCAGCGGCGATTCCTCGAAAAGGTGAATTCGAGCATCGGGGCGTCGAATAAGCGGTTCAAAGCCCGGCCCAATTTGGTGTATTGCTTGGGGCTGGTGCGCCCAAAGACGGTTGTCAGTTTGAAGGACTTGTCGCGCCGGTGCTTGAAGGTCTGTTCGATCAACTCGTCGATTTCCTCGCCAATCGAAGTGGCGATCGTCTCTTTGAAGAAATCCTCGATCGTGGCCACGTTCGGGGTAGCCCGTAAGCCGCGGGCGCTCGACACCAGCGACACGTAATATCCGAGCGATTGATAATCGTAGCTTGAGCATAAGTTGAAAATCCGAAGCTCCTTGGCCGTGATGTAGCGTTCGTCGTTTAAAAACGTTTCAGCGGTGACTACTTCGACTTCGTCAAGTTTCTCTAAGCCGGGATAGGTCCGGTCGACCACTAAGACGTCGGTGAAATTGCGCGGGGCATCGGGTTCTTCCTTGAGGACGAGCGTCAATTTGACGGCGTGCTCTTTCGGCCCGTAATAGTTTTTGAGTTTCCCGGTTTCCACGAATCCAAACGATTCGTACCACTGCAGGAGCCGTATTTCTTTGGCGTCGGCTTCCAGCACGATGCGGGGGATGGCGTTTTCTTTGGCGCGGTTGATGACGTGGCGCATCAAAAGGCGCCCGTAATCATGGCCCCGGAATTCGGGGGCTACGGCGATGGTGTAAATGCGCCAAGTCTTGTCGTGGCGCCACACGGTGACGCTGCCGACATCGTGGTCTAGGTCGGAGATGATATAGACATCTTGATGGGAACTATTGATGCTGCGGGTGACCGCGGCTTTATCGAAACGACGGGCGACGGGGAAATTCTCCTCGAGCCGAAGTAGGAAGGGAACATCTGGCAAAGCGGCGACGCGTATGTCTACTGCCATGTGATGACAATCAACTCCTGATGATGCCCGGCCTGGTCATGAGGTTCCGGGTTAACCGATTGCGACTGTATTAAGATTAACACTTTCAAGCGGTCATTTTCCACAACTAGCGGCTTAACGTCTCGAGGCCATCTCCAGTTTGAGTATTTCCTCATCATCGTCCATCGTATGGGTGTCGACGAAACCGTAATCGATATAGAAACGATAGGGCATCCGATCCTTCATCGTGCAGGAGACATAAAGGTATTTCATGCCGTCTTCACGGCATTTTTGCACTAAGAGATCCAGAACTTTTTTCCCATAACCGCGTCCTTGTTCCGGACCGGCGATCATGAAGCGCCACAGGAAATACGATGGCTGGTCCTCCGCGGGAAGATCTTCATCATGCAGCGACACCATGACAAAACCGACCAGATGTTCGTCCTGGTATATGGCCCGGGGCCAGGCGACGTCGGGATGGACGTAGGCTTGGGCGATCGAAACGACGTTCGGTGCCACGGCTTGCTTTTGTTCAGGTTTCAGCGTGTCCGACAGTTTGATGATTGGAAAGAGGTTGTCTTGCGTGATTTTTTCTAGGTGAATCATGGTTAAGCGCTCCTTTGGTCACGATGGGGTTGTTCGCATGTCTTTTTGAAAGACATAGAAACCATCCCTCTCTTCGCGGGGATGAAGAATCCGCACGCATTTGAACCCGCATTTATTGATGTAGAAGCATGGTTCCTCCTAGAATAAATCGGGGTTTCGGTTCTCCAGACGAGGGTGTTTGGGTATTTATTCTCGATCAGTTTCCACACTTGGGTGCCGCAACCTCGGTTTTCATGATCCGGGTCGAGGAATATGCAGCCTAGGATATTGTGGCCATCTTCACGAATCCACAGGTTGACGCCGCCGATCAAGGTATCGTCTTCAAAGATGGCATAGGCGCTGGCATTGGGATGCAAGAACCATTTTTTTAAGAAGGAGCCGTCGTCGTAACCATCGGGTCCCCCAGTAGTTTCGTTTAAATGCAGACGCGTGTCTTCATCGAAAGCCCGTTTCATGATGGGGGTCATTTGCGGTATGATCGAAGCGTTGAATTCTTTTAAGATGAGCATGTCCGTTACCTACCTTCATCCAATGATTATTATTCTACTGGAAAATGGCTTCGATGGCGCGTTTTCTTAGGCAAAAGATCCCTTTCGTCCATCGACCGGAAAAGCGCGATATGCGCCGAGCCAAGCCAAATCAGCTATTTACTATTTTTGTTAATGTACTATTCATTTTCAAAATAAGATATGATTAATGATAGTGTTTTGCTGCTTTTACCAAATTTTACTTCGATAATCGCTTTCATAGACCTCTTCTATTTCGAGTTAGCGACCCCATTGTTTGCATATTGACACCTCGGAGTGCCATCGATCATGAAACGCATCCACGAACTGAATTCGCTCAAGGCGCCCGCGCACGATTTGGAAGACGAGTTGCATCGTCTTTTACAAACCGACGAACGCATCTTTGATTTCATCCAAGAAGGTTTTTTAGACGGGATGTGGTATTGGAACTTCGAGAACCCCGCCGAAGAATGGATCAGCCCGAAATTTTGGAAAACCCTAGGCCATGATCCTCGCGCGCATTCCCATCGTTTCGATGAATGGCGTCGGCTCATGTTTGAGGAAGATCTTCATTTGGTCGACGACTGTTTCAATAACCACGCCCACGATATGAACCGCCCCTGCGATCAGATCATCCGCTTTCACCATCAAGACGGCCACACGGTCTGGATGCATTGCCGGGGCATGGCCATCAAAGATGAACATGGTCAGGCAACTCGGTTTCTGATGGCCCACACCGACATTACCAAACTCAAAGAAAGCGAACGCCGATTCAACATCTTGCACCATGCTTCCTTCGGCGGCATCGCCTTGCATGACAAGGGTAACATCATCGATTGCAACCAAGGTTTGGCGGATATTTCCGGGTACGACTTGACGGAATTGATCGGTAAGAAGGACGGTCTTTCCTTGATTGCCCCCGAATATCGGGATTTGGTCATGGAAAAAATCCTGTCGGGTGAAGAAAAACCTTATGAAGTGGTCGGCTTAAAGAAAAACGGCGAGTTGTATCCCGTTCAACTCGTCGCCCGTAACGTCCCTTATGATGGACGCCAAGTCCGCGCCGTCGAATTTCGCGACCTGACCGAGTTCAAAAACCAAGAACGGGCCCTGCGTCAAAGCGAAGAGCAATATCGTCTGTTGACAAGTGAAATGCAGCTGGGCTTAGCCCTGCACGAAATCATTTGCGACGCGCAAGGCCGTCCCATCGATTATCGCTTTCTCAGCGTCAACCGCAGCTATGAACGGCTGACCGGCCTCCAAGCCGAGCGCGTCATCGGCAAGACCGTCCTCGAAGTCCTTCCAAGAATCGAACAATATTGGATTGACCTATATGGCCAAGTCGCCTTGACCGGGAAATCGACCCAGTTTGAAAATTATGCTCGGGAATTGGATAAATACTTCAGCGTGTCGGCCTATGCGCCCCAACCCGGGCAATTCGCCGTCATCGTCGAGGACATCACCGACAAAAAACTCAAAGAGGCGGAAATCGTCCGGGCCAGCAAGTATGATTTCTTGACGAAACTGCCCAACCGCCGTTATTTTGAAGAACAGCTCAAGGAATTGGATCATCCCGAGCATTACCCGCTATTGATCGCCATGATCGATTTCAATGGCTTGAAGATGATCAACGACGCCTATGGCCACCAAGTCGGGGACGAAGCCTTGATTCACGTTGCCAATCAAATCGCCAAAAACATCCGCACTCAGGATTTTCCCGCCCGAATCGGCGGCGACGAGTTCATCATCATGTGCCCAAAGACGACTTCGGACGAATTCGAAAAAATCAAACAATCGATTTTGATTGGGCTCGCCTCCAATTGTTTCATCGGTTTCACCGTCTCGGTGGCGTTTGGCTACGACATTAAGCACACGACGGCCGACAGTACCGCTGAAATCCTCATCAACGCCGAAAACAACATGTACGGCCATAAGATTCTGCACGGACAAAGCGCCCGCAACGAAATCATCATCACCCTCTTCAACGCCTTAAAGGAAAAATACACAATCGAACGGGTACACTCCGACCGGGTCAGCCATTACTGTCAACTATTGGGCGAGAAGATTCACCTCAGCCCCGACGAGGTCAAGGAACTGACCGTGGCTGGATTGATGCACGACATCGGCAAGATCACCATACCCGACGTCATTTTGAACAAGCCGGGCCGGTTGACCGAAGACCAATGGACCATCATGAAGAAACATACCATCAACGGTTACCAGATCTTGCGATCGGCCGATAAATACTCGCGCTTGGCCGAATACGCCTTGACCCACCACGAACGTTGGGACGGAAAAGGTTATCCTAACGGCCTTTCAGGCGAAGACATCCCGCTTTTCTCGCGGATTATCCACATCTGCGACGCCTATGAGGCCATGACGTCAAACCGACCCTATCGCCACGCCCTGGATCACCAAGAGGCGGTCGAACAATTACTACGCGGATCTGGGACCCAATTCGACGAGCGGCTCGTCGACGTATTCCTTAAAGAAGTGGTGGCCAATCCGAGTACCGAAAAGCCATCGGCGTAGATGCGCTGATAATAACCATTGAGTACTGAGTAAGAAAGAACGGAAACTGAAATCAGTTCCCGTTCTTTTGCTGATAGTCATGTATGGTGTCTATGAATTGACGGTGATGCCTGAAATGGCCAAGTAGGCTAACGCCACCATTTCACTTCCGGGATCACCGGCCATGATGGCCAGTCCGCACATGGTCACGCTTTCTTCGACATGGGCCGCCAATATGGTTCTGGCCTCGGCACTCGTCGCGAAGATAAAGACGTTATCAGTGCCATTGGTCAAATAGAAAGCCGAAGTATCCGGTTCTTCGGGTTCGGTATAGTGCAGGGTACCGGACAATTGATAATAACGATAGGCCGCGGAGACATAACTGGGCTCCAAGTCATTGAAATCGGCCAAACTGATGACGGTGGGATCCAGCGGCACCTCTTGGTCATGGGCTCGGATGTGGTCGACGGTCCGGCTCGGGTCGTTGGCCAAGAAGACAATCGACTCCATGGTGATTTTATAACCGATGGCGACGATTTCATCGCCGGGAACGATCGTTTCGTTATCGGTGTTCACGTAGACGACGCCGGTGGCGTCAGCCACGAGCAAGAACCAATCTTCGCCCTGGGCTTGGACGTTCAAGACGACGACCTTGATGACGTGGGATTCGGTTTCGCTGTCAGGCAGCAATAATAAATCGGCCACGCTGATGATGATGTCGGGATCGACACTCAAATCGATGTCGAATTCCGATTCGGATGATGTTTCGGTCAAGGTAATGGTAACGTGGAGATCGACGACTAATAGCTCGCTGATGTCGTCATCGAAACGCCCCGTTACCAAATCGTACTTGTCGGCGTTAGTTCCTTCAAGGGCATAGTCAATCGTCATCGGGATAATGGGATGGTCGCTCGGCAGTTCGAGGTACTGACCGGGGAAATACGTCTCGGCTTCGTAATAATCGCGGAACATGTCCTCGAGTATCACCAATAATTCGGCGTCATCGTGATCAAGATCGATGAAATCCTCATGCCCGTTGAATAGGAACATCAAAACGGTCGCTTCCGGATCATCCATGTTCGGGACGATCACGCCGCGAATCTTGACGTCAAAGCCGTCGTAATTTACCAAATAGTTATAATCGTCTTGGGTAAACACGGCGATGAACATGCTATCCTCGCCCGAGACGAGGGAGACCGTGTGGTTTTCACGGTCGATGGTGACAGTGCCGCTGATTTCGGCATAAACGCCCCAGTTGGTGGTCGTGTCGGGATCGAGGAGGTTGTACTCGGCCACCGTCATCGAGACCGGCGATAATTCAATCAGGTTATCGTGGGATAACACGTCGACGCTGAGTCCGGTCACTTCATGGCCGTTCATGACCGTGAAGCCATCCTCGATGCCGAAATAGCCGCCGAGGCGGACGGCATCGCCCACGGCCGTGTCTTCATAGCCAAAGGCAATCAATAGATCTTCATCGTCGGCGATGATGATGAGCTCCATCATCGGGGAACACAATAAGACGGTGCCATTGACGAAGTGCAAATCGACGTCTTCGGGATCCAAATCTTTAAAATCGGCAATGGTCAAAACCGGATACTCTTCGTCGACCGCCCACTTGGCATACAAAGTGAAATCGGCATCCGGCAT
>CAZBUP010000032.1:0-13735 GCA_964495145.1 uncultured Staphylococcaceae bacterium
TTGGCCTGGCAGGGGGCACCAGTAATTTTGAAGTTACCCCCGAAAATTGGAACAAGTAATGGTTACAATACGGGGGTTTTTGTTTAGTTGTCCTAATATTGTGGACAACTGAGTGTGATTATGTTATCATATTTATATGATAAAACACTCAATTAGATATTTTAATAACAAACAAATACGTGCAATTTGGAACAACGATGAATCATCCTGGTGGTATTCCGCAGTTGATTTTATTGATGTTTTGGTTGAGCCAAATTCCGCTAGACGATACTGGAACAATGTAAAAGTGAGAAATCCGGAGTTGTCTCCCTTTTGCGGACAACAGAAACTATATTCCGATGATGGGAAAAAATACCTTTCAGATGTTATTAATGAAAGTGGTGTTAGATTACTATTAACGATCATTCCATCAAAATATAAAAAACAAATCCGATATTGGATTCAAGGCATGCTAGATCCTATTGATCAACAAAGCAAAAAGAAAGCTTATGATTTTTATCAAACTTCTTTGATTGAAAATGATGAAATTGGTAAAACAATTGCTTTGCAAAAAATACATGGTTATCTATTTGAAGGTTTATACCCTTTTGCGGGAAAAATCCGCACCAAAACTATATCAAAAGGCGGATTCGTTTTTGCTAATGGTGATTTCCTACCACAAATTTTAAAAGATATTGATGAGATGCCTGATTCAACATTTGACAAAATAGTGGACAAATATGTCGAGATGAACATTGCTCATCCCTTTATGGAAGGGAATGGCAGAGCAACTAGAATATGGTTAGATTTATTATTCATTAATAGATTAGGCAAATGCGTGGATTGGTCACAAATTGATAAAAACGATTATTTAAACGCGATGAGAGAAAGCCCTGTAAGTTCCTTAAAAATTCATGATTTGTTAAAATTAACACTAACTGATGAAATTGATAATCGGGAATTATTCCTCAAAGGAATTGACTATTCTTATTATTACGAAGAAGAGGAATAGTGTGAAACATCAAATGAATTTGTACCCTGAACCATTCGCTATGATTAAAAGTGGAACAAAAACAATTGAGATGAGACTTAACAAAGAAAGCAGAAGGCTCATAAAAATTGGTGACGCTATCGCATTTACGAACAACAAAACGGGCGAAAAGATTGAATGTTCCGTTTTGGCAAAATATGAATATAAAGATTTTGAAGAACTATATAAACAGCACAACAAGATGGCCATAGGCTATTTTGAAAACGAAGAAGCTAATCCGGAAGATATGCTTGTCTACTATAGCAAAGAAGACATTATCAAATATGGAGTGGTGGGAATTGAGATTAAAGTTTTATCAGATGTTTCAAAATTAGTCGACTAAAGTTAAAAGCTTCAATTGTATTAAACCTCAGCATTTCTTCCGGTTTGTTGCGATTTCTTATGGATATTTGACATGGAAAGCCATTGGTTTTACAAAATATCAAGAGAATGTAATATAATCAATTTCATGAAAAGAACACATAAAACACAATCAGCTAAACCAATTTTACGAACGTCGATCTTAAGCTTCCAGCACATGTTCGCCATGCTTGGCGCAACGGTGGTGGTCCCGATTTTGGCCAATCTCAGCATTCCCATTACTTTGATTACCGCCGGGTTGGGGACGGTCATTTTTTACTTTGTAACCAAGAAAAAGGTTCCAGTTTTCTTAGGGTCATCTTTTGCGTACCTACCGGCTTTAATGGCCATCATCGGTCATGATAAACCGCTTGGTTCCACCGCCTGGCAGCAAGCCATGGGTGGCCTTGTTATCGCCATATTTTGTACCGGATTGGTCTATCTGCTTTTTTCCTTGATCATCCGCTTGATTGGTGTCGATAAAGTCCGAAAGATTTTTCCTCCCCGCGTGGTCGGGCCGGTCATCATCGTTTTGGGAATGCTATTGATCCCGAGCATTTTATGGAACAACATCGTCGCCAATTATGCTTTATCCGGATCGGGTTCCTTGGCATGGAAAGAATGGACCACGGCCTTGATTACCTTAGTCAGCATCATCTTGATCAGCGCCTTCTCCAAAAGCAAATCGTTTTTCAAAGCGGCGCCGATCCTGCTTGGCTTCATCATCGGGTATGTCTATGCCTTAATCATCGGCCTCGTCGATTTCACCCCGATTCAAAATAGCGACGTAGTCGTCTTCCAATCGCTCGGCTCGTTGCTTGGGTTTTACAAGTACCTGCACTTTGATTGGTCGGCCATCGTCATGATGGTACCGCTGGCCTTCGTCACCTTGATGGAACACATCGGCGACATCAGCGCCAATTCGACCATTTGCCAAAAGGATTTCTTTCTCGATCCCGGTATCGACAAGACATTGGCCGGAGATGGTTTGGCCATCATGGCCGCTTCGACGCTTGGCGGGCCGCCGCAGACGACCTATGGCGAGAATACCGCGGTGTTGGTCATCACGGAGAATTATGATCCCAAGAATATTTTCTATGCCGCTTTATTGGCGATATTCTTTGGCATTTTCTCATGGTTTGGAGCCGCTATCGCCACGATTCCGGGTGCCGTCATCGGCGGGGCTTCGATCATCCTCTTCGGCATGATCAGCGCGTCGGGTTTACGCATGTTGATTGAACACAAAGCCGACATCGGGCGGACCAAGGACCTTATCGTCGTTTCGGTCACCTTAGCCATCGGTTTGGGTCTTGGCGCCATGAGCGTGGCTGCCGACATCATCGGCGCAGTGACCAACTATACGGTTGACGCCAGCTTCCTCAAAGTGATGATTGGTTCCATCCAAGTATCGCCTCTCGCGATTGCCACGCTGGTGGCCATCATGCTGAATATCGTCATACCAGAACCGAAAGACAACCAAAAGAAAGTTGAGTCGGCATCGTAATTCCGATTGCTCAACCCTTACGCCACTATTTCTAAAATATTGCCTTTCGGGTCATTGTATAAATGGAAATCTTACATTAATGTATATAATATATGAAGAAGAAATTTTGGTTTCCTTTTAGCGGACTGCTGATTCTTTTAACCACCGGTTGCAATTCGAGTTATCCGCATTGTTATCTCGATGATTCAAGACTTGTCATCAATGATGTCGAAGTCGTTTTGAATATTACGACATTTGCTTATGGCCGACACTATGAATATTGTGATCCGGGCATCTTCCCAGATTTCTTCCAAGCGAAGTTCTACCTCAAGAATCAAACCGATGAACTACGCACGTTCGTGTTTGACGATCCGGTCGTCGTCAGAGAATCCAACGACTGCATGTTCCAGTTAGATAGTCCGACTTCCCAATTCATTATCCCATTGAGTGCAGACGAATCGAGAACTGTCCCGATACAAACCAATCTTCCCACGCGCCACACGGAAGAACATTACTACATTCAGTTTTCTGGGGTCATCTTTTATTTGTACGACAATCCCGATTGAAACGAAGTGCTTAAATGTCGTTATTAAAAATTGCTCATTATATGACTTTCAAGAAAAATAATGAACAAAAATGGGGACATTTTCGAAAACAATATCAAAAGTAGATTTGCTTTTTTTATTAAGGGTGTATCGACACATCAAATGGCCGGTATCCGCGAGTCGGTTATTGCTTTTCAAGCAGACGAATGATTTCGTCCACCGACAAAACGCGACCGGTCGAAGCGATTTTACCATTGATGATGACGCCGGGCGTCTGCAAGATACCGGCGTGAACGATTTGCATGTAGTCGGTGATGTAAAGGACTTCGGCCTGAAGGTTCAACGCTTTGACGGCCGTCTCGACATTCGCTAACAAACGTTTACAATTAGAACATCCTGATCCGAGCACTTTGATTTCCATATGAAGACTCCTTTGTTTTTTTATGGTATTAATAAAAAGCCAAACGCATTGAACAAATAACCCATGACGACGATCCCGACTACGACGATGGCCACGAAGGTCAAGAGCAATTTCATTTTGACGACGCGCTTAATCATCACGAGCGAAGGCAGCGACAAAGCGGTCACGGCCATCATAAAGGCCAATACGGTTCCGATGCCTACCCCTTTGGCCACCAAGGCTTCGGCGATCGGAAGCGCCCCGAAGATATCGGCGTATATCGGTACTCCGACCGCCGTGGCGATGAGAACCGAAAACGGATTGTCGACCCCGAGCACGGCTTCGATGATCGTCTGGGGGATGAAACCGTGGATGATGGCGCCGACGGCCACGCCGATCAGAACGAAAACCCACACCTTCTTGATGATTTGGCCGACTTGTTCGATGGCGTATCGATAACGGTCTTTGCCCGACATTTTGACCGGTTCGGCTTCAGTCGATGACATCGTGGTGGCTTTTGCTTTGACGAATGCTTCGACGTAGCGCTCCATGTGGAAAACACTGATCAAAGAACCGCCAATGACGGCGATGATCAATCCGACGATGACGTAGGCCAAGGCAATCTGCCATCCAAAGACGCTGGCCAGCAAGATAATTGAAGCCAAATCGACGAGCGGTGAGGAAATGAGAAACGAAAAGGTGACGCCAATCGGCAATCCGGCTTGCGTGAACCCGATGAAGATCGGAATCGAAGAACATGAGCAGAACGGGGTGACTGTTCCCAGCAAGGCAGCGATGAGATTGGCCCAGATCCCCTTGACCCGACCGAGGATTTTCCGCGTCCGTTCCGGCGGGAAAAACGATTGGATGTACGAAGATATGAAAATCAAGACCGACAACAGGATGAATATCTTGACGACGTCATAGAAAAAGAATACCAATGGCTCGAATGCCACCGATTGGGGATTGATGCCCAATACGGTCCCAAATAACCAGGAGAAAAGATCATGGAGCCATTGCATCTTGAGCAACTGGTCATTCATCCATTCCAAGACGACGACTCTCATTTGCGAGGGCATCCTTGCCGATTGCGGAGCTGTGTCAGGTATTCGATGGTGCGATCAAGCGCATCCAAATTGACGTGGTGTTTCTTGCGGACCCCGTCTTTATAGGCGGTCGCCAAGCCGGAGGCGGTCAGCATATTCATGTGATAGGATAAGGTCGGCTGACTGATCGGCAGTTTTTCGATCATGGTGCAACCACACGTTTCGCCGTTGATTAAGAACTCAAGGATCTTTAGACGATGTGGGTCGCCTAGGGCTTTAAATATTTCATCGAAGTTAATCTTCATAATGTATCTCCATATATAGATAAATATAAATATAGATAAATGTCAATATATAATCTATATAATCGAATCGATTCAGGCATTGGGGATGAACTTATAAGCAAAACCAGATAAAATAAGATGCATATGGCCACCGACCGAGCATTCATTGAATACGCCGCTGAACAACTGAAAGGTTTGGGCTTTGTCAGTTTTCGCAAGATGTTTGGCGAATACATGATCTACATCGATGCGAAACCGATCTTTCTTGTATGCGACAACACCGTCTTCGTCAAGATGGTTCCAGAGTTACAATCAGTACTCCAAAACCATGAAACCGGCTATCCTTATCCCGGAGCCAAATTACACTTCGTGGTCGACATTGACGATGACGATTTGCTGAAAGAAATCGTCACGATCGCCATTCCATTAATTAACTTGAAGAAACGATGATTATCGCCTTGTCAGTAAATTTACATTTTTTCTTGTAATTAGTTACATTTATTAGTAATATAAATAAGGTTTCATTATCGTAAGGTGATGGAACGTTATGCAACTCGTGCAAGAGTGGGTCGTGATCCACTCTTTGTCTTTTGAAGGGAGTCATCATGGGTTTAGTCGAAGCATTGGAAGCCTTACTGAAACCGCCGCTCAAGGAAATGGGGGCGGAATTGTCGCACCTAGCCTTGACCGTCGAAAAAGGGCAGCATGTCCTCCACGTCGCCATCGCGCGAAGCGAAGGGCCGGTCGATCTCGACTATATTGTCAAAGCGACCGAGCTCATCTCCCCGCTCCTGGATCAGGTCAATCTGATCGGCGGACGCTACCTTCTCGATGTGTCGAGCGCCGGCATCGAAAAAGACATCCCGCTCGAAGCACTGGCGCAGCACCTCGGCGAATACGTCGCCGTCAGCTTAAGAAAGCCGTGGCGCGGCGAGAATCTTCTAGAAGCGACCTTGAAAGAATGGACCCCGGAATTCATCACGCTCGAGGGTCGTCTGAAAGCCCAGAAATACCAAACGAAAATCTCGATGGCGGACATCGATAAAGTCCGCGAAGCCATTAAGTTTTAGGAGCCTTTATGATCAACGGCAAAGAATTCCTCCTCGCCTTGGATGAAATCGAACAGAAAAAAGGAATTTCGAAAGAATCCATCATCGCCGCTTTGAAAGAAGCGATGGAAAAAGCCTATCGGAAACAGTTAGGGGCCAACGACGATGCCTTGGTGCTCGTCGACATCGACACCGTCAAAGGCGGCATTTCGATGTACCAACTCAAGAAAGTGGTCGAAGAAGTCGAAGACGACTTCCTTGAAATCAGCCTTGAGGAAGTCAAAAACATGGGGATGGACCTTCAGCTCGGCGATATGTTCCGCATCGAAGCCTCGACCGACGATTTGACCAAACTCGCGGCCATCAACGTCAAGAACATCCTGCGGCAGAAATTGGCCGAGGCCGAAAAGTCGGCTTTATACGAAATCTACAAGGACAAGATGAACGAAATGGTTATGGGCGTGGTCGAAAAAGTCGACGAACGCTCGGCCATGGTCAACATCGGACGCACCTCGGTCTTTTTACCGAAATCACATTGCATCCCCGGGGAAAATTTCCACGTCGGTGATCGCATCAAGCTGTATGTCATCGACGTCGTGTTGACGTCAAAAGGCGCTCAAATCAACGTCAGCCGCACCGACCCGGGTTTCCTACGCCGTCTCTTCGAAGAGGAAATTCATGAGATTTACGAAGGTACCGTCATCATCAAGAACATCGCCCGGGAAGCCGGCGAACGCAGCAAGGTAGCCGTCTATTCAATCGATCCTAACGTCGATCCGGCCGGTGCCTGCATCGGGCCCAACGGCACCCGCATTCAAAAAATCGTCAGCCAATTGGGCAGTTCCAAAGAAAAAGAAAAGATCGACATCATCACCTATAACGCCATTCCCGGCATCTTCGTGATGGAAGCCTTAAAACCGGCGACCGTCATCGGGGTCGTCCTCGATGAAGACAAGCATTCGGCCATCGCCGTCATCGCGAACGGGCAATCGGCCCTCGCCATCGGCAAACGGGGCGTCAACGCGCGCTTGGCCGTCAAATTGACCGGTTGGGAAATCACCGTCAAGGAACAAGACGAAGCCATGGCGGCCGGACTCCGCTACGCCACGGCCGAAGATCTCCGCCGCGATGACGAAATTAAACGTTATGAAGAAGATATCAAGCGTCGCGAAGCCGAACGGCAAGCGATCATCGACGCAATTCCGGCCACTCCCAAGGAATCCGTTTCCGACATTACCATGTCCGACGTGATGTCGGCGGCCCAAGCCGAAACCGAAGCCGCTAAACCGGTCGTTAAACCCGAACCGGTCGTCGCGCCGACTCCGGTGGCTCCAAAACCCGAAAAGAAGACCGTCATCCGGACGACCAAAACTTTGGAAGATTTGGAACGCGAACTTGAACGGGAAAAAGAACGGCAAGCCAACAAACCGGCCGTACCCGCCAAGAAGAAGTACTACAAGCGCGACAAAAAAGACGAGGTCGTCCCAGTCGAAAAACCGGCGGCCCCCACGTTGACGCCGACCACCTACATGGATATTTATAGCGAAGAGGAAATCGCCGAATTCGAAAAAGAAGATAAAGAAACCGACGAGGAAGAAGTCGATTTCGAAGAATT
Organism: uncultured Staphylococcaceae bacterium; assembly: GCA_964495145.1. Lineage (GTDB taxonomy): Bacteria > Bacillota_I > Bacilli_A > RFN20 > CAG-826 > UBA6120. The sequence goes on from CAZBUP010000032.1 coordinate 7,792, forward strand.
CGAAGATTACTACGATCACGAGGAGTAACATGAAGAAAATCCCGATGCGTCGCTGCGTCGTCAGTGGCGAAAGCTTGCCGAAGAAAGAATTGCTCCGCATCGTCAAGACCCCGGAAGGCGTCTTGAAAGTGGATCCCACCGGCAAGCTGAACGGACACGGGGCCTACATCAAGAAATCGTTGGAGACCCTGGAAGCCGCCATCAAGAAAAAGACCTTGACTAAAGTCTTCGCCATGGAAATCGACGCCGTTCTCTATGAGGACATCCGGCGGTTTCTATGACCAATCCCCGCATCGACGGATATCTGGGCTTAGCGCGACGGGGTCGCTACTTGACGCTGGGGGAGACGGCATTATCGCGGTGTCTCAAAGGGCAAGTCAAACTGCTACTAATATCCGAAGACATCGCTCCCAACTCCTTGAAAGAAGCGCTGGCCACGGCGACGAAGACCCACGTCCCCTATCGCCGTTACGGCACCAAATCCGAGTTGGGCGTCTTGCTCGGGAAAACTAATCTAGCCATCATCGGCGTCGGCGAAGCCCATCTTGCCCGTCAGATCATGGCCGCACTGGAGGAAGATTGATATGGCCAATAACAAAAACCATTACAAAAAAAACGATAACAAAGGCAACCGAGGCCGACAGGCCAACGTCGGCGGCTCGCTGTCCAAGTCCGAAAAAAGCAAAGTCAAAGGCGGAGTTTTCGTTTATAACGGCGAAATCGGGTTGACGGAATTATCCGAAAAAATCAATATTCCCGTCAACGAACTCATGAAATTCCTCTTCCTGAGCGGAAAAATGATCACCATCAATTCCAAACTTGACGACGAATGCCTCGGCATGGTGTGCTTGGAATATGGTTTCGACTTCAAAAAGGAAAAAGCCGTCCAAGAAGAAAACATCGAGGAATACGACATCGTCGACGATCCCAAAAGCTTGAAGGAACGGCCGCCGGTCGTCACCGTCATGGGCCACGTCGACCACGGCAAAACCACCCTGATCGACGCCATTCGGTCCAGCAACCTGGTTGCCGGCGAATTCGGCGGCATCTCGCAAGCGATCGGCGCCTACCAACGCGACTTCAACGGCAAGAAAATCACCTTCATCGACACGCCGGGGCACGAAGCCTTCACGGCCATGCGTTCGCGCGGGGCCTCGGTCACCGACATCATCATCTTGGTCGTGGCCGCCGACGACGGGGTCATGCCCCAAACCCGGGAAGCCATCGACCATGCCAAAGCCGCCAAAGTGCCGGTCATCGTCGCCATCAACAAGATGGACAAGCCGGGTGCCAACCCGAAACGGGTCAAAGACGAATTGACCCAGCTCGGCATCGTTCCCGAAGAATTCGGGGGCGAGCATATCTTTTTGGAAATCTCGGCCAAGTTCAACCGCGGCATCGATACCTTGCTTGAAAACATTTTGACCTTGTCGGAAATGATGGAACTGAAAGCCAATCCCGATCGTTATGCCTATGGGACCGTGCTCGAAGCCGTCTTGGACAAGGGCGAAGGCCCCAAGGCCACCTTGCTGGTCCAAAACGGAACCCTGAAGAATTCCGATTACGTCGTCGTCGGCAGCACCTATGGCAAAGTCCGCCGCATGACCAACGAATATCAAAAGATTGTCAAAACGGCCTCGCCGTCAACGCCGGTCTCCATCATCGGTTTGAGCGACATTCCGACGGCCGGCGACCATTTCATGGCCTTCGACAACGAAAAACAAGCCAAGGACATCGCCTCTAAACGCCGCATCAAGAAAGAAGAAGCCGAACGGGCCGGCAGCGCCGCCGTTTCGCTCGATGATTTGAATGCCCGCTTCCTCAGCGGAGAAGTCCAAGAACTCAACCTGTTGATCAAAGCCGACAATACCGGTTCGGCCGAAGCCGTCAAGAGTTCGCTTGAAAAGATCAAGGTCAAAGGCATCAAATTGAATATCATCCGCTGCTCGACCGGGGCCATCACCGAAAGCGACGTCTTATTGGCCAACGCCAGCAACGCCGTCATCTACGGTTTCAACGTACGGCCCTCGGCCATGGTCCGGGCCAAAGCCGAAGAAGAGAAAATCGAAATCCGGCTGCATCGCATCATCTATGCCCTGATCGAAGAAATCGAAGCCGCCTGCCAAGGCATGCTGAAACCGGTCCAGGTCGAAGAAATCACCGGCCAAGCCGAAGTGCGGCAAATCTTCAAAGTGTCCAAAGTCGGCACGATTGCCGGATCGATGGTCATCTCCGGCACCGTCAAAGCCGGGAACCCAGTTCGCCTCATCCGCGACGGAGTCGTCATTTACGAAGGCAAAATCGCCAGCATGAAACGATACCAAGCCGACATCAAAGAAGCGGCCATGGGCTATGAATGCGGCATTATTCTGGAAGATTATAACGACCAAAAAGAACAAGACGTCATCGAAGGTTACCAACTCGTCGATGTCCCGGCCAAGAAACAATGAATCACCGCAAGGACCGTCTCGCGGCGTTGATCGTGCGCTACGTCAGCGAAATCATACAGTTCGAACTGAAAAATCCCAACCTTGGTTTCGTGACGGTAACCGCCGGCAAGGTAAGCCAAGACCATGAATACGCCAAGATTTTCGTGAGCTTCCTGCCGGTCCAGGACAAAGAGGCCAAGATGGAAGAGCTGACCAAAAGCAAAGGTTTCATCCGCACGGCCTTAGCCAAGCGGCTCGACATCTACAAGATCCCGGATTTGGTCTTCGTCTACGACGATACCCATGAACGGGTCTCTCGGGTGGAAGCCGCGTTAAAACGAGACGCCGAAGCCATCGAAAAGAAATAACTTCATTCAATAAGAAACGGACCCTAGCATGGCTGGGTCCGTTTTTACTATGTTAAAAATATAAGAAATTGCTGAAATATCCCCGTCAAATCAGCCTTGTTTATGGCCGTCAAGACGGGCCTGCATCATATAGTGGGGGATATCGGCTTCCACGAAAATGTCACTTTTGACCTCATAGCCGAATTGCTCATAGAAGGCTTTCAAATGGGCCTGCGCGTGAATGGTGATGGTCGCCGGGTTATACCGTTCGTAGATATGGTGATGGAGCCATCGCATCATCAAGGAACCATAGCCGCGATGCCGGAATTTTTCCAAGATGGCCACGCGGCCGACGTGAAATTCGTGGGGGCCGTCGACCAGGTAGCGGATGGTTCCGATCGCTTCGTCGCCTTGCATTAAAAGAAAGCTATGGGCTTCCTCGTCGCTGCCGTCAAACTCAAGGTCGGCGGCGACCGCTTGGCCTTGGACGAAGACGACTTGGCGGATATAGGCCGCCCGCATGCCGTCGTAGGCGCTGGTGACCGGATGCATGACGAGGTCGGTCCCGGCGATTTGATAATTGATTTCGTCAAACCACAGGTCGGCTTTTTCATAGTTGGAGAGCATCGTCAAGAAATTGTCATGGGCCGAGGGATAGGCTCGGTAGATTTCGCTGAGGATGCCCTTGATGTCGGCGCGGGTGGTCATTCCGTCGCTCGGGCACGGACTCGGGGTCACCGGGATGGCCAGTTCCTTGACCGCCCGGACAATTTGCTTTTCCCGGACGTGGACGAATGGCCGTATGAACGTGACGTCGGCCCGCTCAAGATGCATCTTAGGGCCGAAAGTGGCGAAGCGTCCCCCGAAAATTTGGTTCATGAACAAGGTTTCGATCGCGTCTTCGGCATGATGGGCGAAAGCCACCTTGTTATAGCCCAATTCCCGAGCGGCCTTGTTGATAGCGGCTTTTTTCATCCGTGAGCAAATCGAACAGGGTAAGTGGCCGTCTTTGAGCGTGTGGGCGCTCAAGATGGGAAAGACTTCCTTCGATGGGTGAATCAATAACGTGAGGCCGAGGCTAGCGATGTAGGCTTGGGCCGGGCTTGGGTCGAAACCCGGAAAGCCAAGGTCGAGCATCACCGGTTGAATCGTGAAATCCTTCTGGGCAAACTTCTGGTATAAAGACAGGGCGTAGACCAAAAGAAGCGAATCCTTGCCTCCGGACACGCCAATCACGATGCGGTCCCCGGCTTGAATCAGATCATAGGTTTCATCGCCATGGCGCATGGCGGCCAGAATGGTGCGGATTGCTTTCATAATTAAATGTTATTCAGTAGTAAAACTATTATAATATACACGAAACGGAGACAAATGATAATGGATGGTTTCTTATTAATTGATAAACCGCGCGGCATCACCAGCCGCGATGCCGTCGACGCGCTCACGCGCGCTTTCGCCATGAAAAAAATCGGTCATACCGGAAGCCTCGATCCATTCGCGACCGGGCTTTTGGTGATCACGCTGGGCAAAGGCACCAAAGCCGGCCCCTATCTCGAAGCATTGGAAAAGACTTATGTCGCCACGATAAAACTCGGTACCAAAACCGACAGCGGCGACTTGACTGGGAAGCCCATCGCCACCTCGGAAGTATTTCCTTTGTTCGATTACTATGTCCAACAAGCCCTCGAAATGTTCTTGGGCGATTCGCTGCAGACGCCCCCGATGCATTCGGCTTTGAAGGTCCAAGGCGTTCCTTTATACAAATTGGCCCATAAAGGCGAGACGATCGAACGGACGCCGCGGCCGATCCACGTGAGCGAAATCCAGCTATTGACGCTGAAACCCGACGAAATCACCTTCCAAGCGACGGTGTCCAAAGGCACCTATATGCGGACATTGGGCGAGGACATCGCCGAAAAATTGGGGATGGTCGGCCATTTGATTGACTTAAGGCGCATTCAAGTCGGATCATTCCGAGTCGGGGACGCCAAACCGCTCGATCAGGCAACTCCAAACGACGTTCGTTCGGTCTACGAGGGGCTCTCTTTCATGAAGACGGTCGTCGTCAAAGGCAACGTCGTCAAAGACGTGATGGATGGAAAACCGCAGTTATTCAATCTGAAGGAAGACACGGTGTTGGTGGTGACCGAGCAAAACGAAGCCCTGGCCGTGTACCAACATCAAGAAAATGGCTTATATTACTCGTTAAGAGGTCTATTTTAAGGGTGAAGGTTGTCATCACCAATCTCATCAACGTCAAACCGTTTGAAAAAGACACGGCCTTGTGCCTCGGCTTTTTTGACGGCGTTCATCGAGGCCACCAAGCTTTAATCGAAGCGGCCAAGGCCACGAAGCTCGACGTGGCGGTCTTGACGTTCGACCGCTCGCCCAAAGCCAAGGTCAATACCCCGCTATTGACCACGGTCCAAGATCGGATGGATTTGTTTGAGCAACAAGGCGTCGCCATCACCCTACTGGTTATTTTCGACGACGTGGTCAAGGAATTGACCGCCGAGCAATTTATCGAAAGTTTGAATCGACTCCACGTCAAGAAAGTCTTCTGCGGACCTGATTTCCGGTTTGGATACAAAGCCTCGGGCGATGCCAGTATGCTTAAGTTCGGCCTGGGGCGCAACTTTCAAACGACTATCGTCGAAGAAGTGCTCGAAGGCGAACAGAAGATCGCCACCTCGCGCATCATCAAGCATCTTCAATACGGAAACGTGGCCGTGTCGGCCCGGATGCTGGGTCGGCCTTACGCCGTGCGCGGCACCGTCATCAAAGGGCGAGGCAACGGCCGACGCTTTGGCTACCCGACCGCCAATTTGGCCCTCTCAGCCAATTATGCGTTGCCTTTAAACGGCGTCTATGCCACGGCGACCATCCTTGACGGGAAGCGCTACTACAGCATGACGAACGTCGGGCGCAATCCCACCATCAATCCCTTGGAAGTGCCGATCGTCGAAACCCATCTGTTCGATTTCAACCGCAAAATCTACAAGAAAACGCTCATCGTTGAATTTCTTCAGTTCATGCGGCCGGAAATCAAGTTTTCGACTCCGGAAGAACTGATCGGCCGGATGCAGCAAGACGAAAAGGACGTTCGGGCAATCAAAGGCAGTTTTTTCAAGTAAAAACACTTGCAAACGAGACCATATCGTATACAAT
>CAZBUP010000033.1:0-11081 GCA_964495145.1 uncultured Staphylococcaceae bacterium
ACTCGTGGTGGGGCGGCTCTTCGGATACTGATTCGACTCCGCTTGCCCTTGGCGGGCCCGTTCCAATTGGCGGATGCTCTCCAGGCGTTCCTTCTCGGCTTGCTGGTCAAAGCGATGCTTTTGAATGAAGTTAAAGATGACGACCCACAATGATTTCAAGGCCAAGAGGATGCCGAGCGCAAACACGATGTACAAAAGGACGATACCACCGTCGGCCCCGGCAATCGAATTCAACAAGCCCGACATCAAATAGCCGACCAAGCCGCCGGCCACTTCGTCGGCGTAGGCGACCGGAATGTCTTTAAGCGGTGGGATATGTTCCCAGAGTCGGGGTAGGAAATTATTGGCGTCGACCGGGGTCAGCCCCGATGAAACCAAGGTATAGTGTGTCAAAAGACCAAGCACGCTTGCGCCTATGAATATCAAGCCGAGGACCGCCAGATTGAACCGGAATCGGAAGGGATGGCGCTTGATGATGCGATACAAACCTAGGAAGGCCAAATAGCCGAAACCGATGAAATTCAAGTTGCCGATCAAAAGGGTGACCAAATAACTGAGGAAACCGCTGACCGGGGTCATGTTCAAAATGCCGAGGCCGGCGATGAGCATGAACATGATGCCAATCAAAATGGCTTCTAGGTCATGTTTTACCAGTGGGTTGTTCCTGAATGGCGGTTTTTTTATTGCATCCATAACTAGTAGTTATTATAGCAAATGTACGTTATCTATTTAAAACTGATTAACGGTCCCGAATACTTTTGCTACCAAAATCGCCCGTGCTATAATGGTAAAACATAGATGGAGGTAGCCTGTTGAAACGAATAATGGTTTGGCTCGTGCCGTTTTTGGCGCTGAGCCTGTCGAGTTGCGCTTCGGATCGCGACATCGAGTATACCGATGACGATCCATTTACGATTGAATTGACAAGCGATCACCTGCGCGTTCTGCAGTTCACCGATTTGCATTTGACCTACGGGTTTGATCGCCACGACCAGATGACCTTCGAATTGATCGAAGCCATGGCCGACGAATACGCCCCCGACTTGATCGCCATTACCGGCGATTTGACGATGTCGCCGTTGGCGCCTTCGCTATACCGGCAAGTGGCGCGCCGCATCGACAAGATCGGGATTCCCTGGACCTTCGTCTTTGGAAACCACGATACCGATTTCAATGTCTATAAGAAAAACCTCGACGCCATCGATCAAGTGGAGACCGAGCATCTATTGTTCAAGGTCGGTCCGGAAATGATCGACGGGGGATACGGTAACTTCATCGTCCAGGCGACCTACGAAGATGCCCCGTTTCATAATATGTATTTTCTCGATTCCAAGGCCGAAGACGGCGCCTTGATGGAATACGGCTGGCTCTCGGAAGCCCAAGTGGCCTGGTATGACGCCCACGCCACCGCCGACGCCTTGACCGGCTTGACTTCATCCGTTTATATGCACATCCCCCTTAAACAATACGAAGAATACGCCGATTACGATTTGCTCGAAGGCCAAATGGGCGAAGACAAAGTCTATCCCCAAGGCCAAGACACCGGTTTCTTCGACGCGATGGTCGCCCATGGCGTCAGCCAGGGCGTCTTCGTCGGCCACGACCATCTCAGCAACTTCAGTTTCATCAAAGACGGCATCATGCTGGCTTACGGCCAGACGAGCGGATATAACGGCTATGGCCAAATCGAGCGCGGCGGTCGCCTGATCGAAATCGACGCCAGCGGCACCCTCACCTCGCATCTTGTCTACGCCCAGGAGGTCGGTTTATGAAAATATTCGATCGATTGATCGTCTTGTTCATGGCCATGTTTTGGTTCGTGGCCGCGGTGTTCTTCTTTCGCTTCTATTGGATGGCGATTTTACCGGGTTTAGCCTTGATATTCGTCTTCATCGGAGGGCCGAAACATGTTTGAACTCATGATTGGCCTATCGGTCATCTCCTATTTGATTGCCCTCATCGGCATGCCGGTTGTCTTATTGGCGCTGCGGATTCTTGAGGTGGTCACCCGGCGCATTAACCTCAAAGACGCGTTGATCGTCATCTTGACGCCGCTGTCGATCGGGTATTTCTACGTCATTCCTTCCAATGGGTTCCTGAAGAAGGTATACCGCTCCTGCGCCGTCTTTTTCTTCGTGCTCTTGGCCATCGGAAGTTTCTTCATTTTCTACATGACCAAGTAATGGATTGAGCCATAAAAAGAAAAAACCTCGTCGACCGAAACCATCGGCCTGGCGGGGTTTTTATATGGTTCATGAGAATGGTTTATGGATTGGCGGACACGTCGACGATAATCGGAACGACCAAAGGTCGTTTGCCGGTTTCCCGACGGATGTAGCGCAAGGCTTTGTCGACGATGCCTTGCTTGACGTCATCGAGCAAGAGGAAGTTTTTCGACAAGTATTCATTGATGGCATCCTTGTAGATGGCAATCAGTTCCCGGAGCACGTTTTCAGAATCTTTCACGAATACGAACCCGCGCATTTGGATGTCGGGCCCGGCCACGATGGTCTTGTCCTTCTTGGAGATGGTGATTCCCATGACGATGACCCCGTCGTCGGCCAACTGCTGCCGCTCGGTGATGACGTCCTTCCGGACATCGCCGACGCCCAAGCCGTCGATGAGCACGTCACCGGTGGCGATTTGGTCGAGTTCGCTGGCCAAGACTTTGGCTTTGCCGTCGTTGATTTCGAGCACCATGCCGTTATCCATCAAGAAGGTGTTCATATGGTTGAGGCCGACGTTCATCGACACGGCCAATTTGGCGTTGGCCACCAGTTCGACGTATTGGCCTTTGATCGGCATGTAGTATTTAGGGGTCAATAGCGAGATTAACGTCTTGATGTCTTCTTCCTGGGCGTGCATCGAGGTGATCATCTTGCGGGTGATGTTGACGACCAAAGCCCCGCTGCGGTAGAGATCGTCGATGGCGTTGGTGGCCAATACTTCGATGGCCGGGGCGACCGGAGCCGCCACGATGAAGGTGTCGCCAGTGCCGATCTTGAAGGTGCGGTCCTCGTTTTCGCCAATCGAAAGCTCGCCGATTTTCTTGTAGACCTTTTCGCCGGGAGCCATCATCAAGATGACGAGATCCTGGGGCGGCATCCGCAGCAGGTTCTCACGCAGGACGACCTTGTCTTTAGGAAGATTCAAGGCGCCGAAGTTTTGGAAAGTCCGGATGTAATCTTCGGTCTCTTTGTCGTAAAACAAGATCTTGCGCCCTTGTGAGAAGGCGAACTCGATCGCTTCCTCGAGGTTATAGACCGATTGGTTGTACAAGGCGATGAAAATGCGGCCTTTGGCTTCTTGGAATGGCAAGATCAGATGCGGGGTGAGCCGATGGTTGGGCGAAGTATAGCCCGGCTTGTCGGCGGCGCCGCTTTCGGTCATCAAGAGCAAGGTGTCGCGTTCGGCGATTTTCGCCAAGGCGTTGAAATCGTGCTTGTAGTTCTTGTTGGAGTTGTGCTCAATGATAAAATCGCCGGTGTAGACGATGTTTCCATAAGCGGTCTCCACGGCGAAGCCCGACGTGTCCATGATCGAATGCACGGTTTGGTAAAAGTCGAACTTGTACCCGGCGATGGTCACTTGGTCGGTCGGTTTGATGGTCACGAATTCATACGGGGGAACCGATTTAATGGGTTGCGAATACTGTTTGATCAAGGCGATGGTGGCCGCCGAGGCGTAAATCGGGGCTTGGACGTAGCGGTAAATATACGGGAGCGCGCCCATTTGGTCGTCATGGCCGTGGGTGATGATAAAGGCTTTGACGCGGGTTCGATTCTCTTTGAGATAATCGAAATTCGGGATAATGGCGTCGATCCCGGGATTGGTGTAATCGGGGTATTTGAGGCCGGATTCGATCACGAACAAATCGCGATCGATCTCAAGCACGAACAAACACTTTCCATTTTCGTCGAGTCCGCCCAAAGCGAACACACGAATGCGCTGTGACATAGTCTTCCTCCAAATTATGGCGTTTATGTTTTAAGTCGTTGTTATTATACTTTAATTCTAGTATTTTTCAATTCAAAAGCACGAGAAATGTCAAACAATGTTCACCGCGGGATGCTTCTCGTGGCAATCAAGTCGACCCCTAGTCCGAGGATGTCTGGCACCAATACTTGCCGAAGTTTGATTGGGGCTTTGACTTCAATCCGATTGATGACGTCCATAACGTCGAAAATGCGGGCCTTGGGAATTTCCCCGCTGGTGGCTACCGGCAGACGGGCTAAAAATTCGCTGTGGATTTTGACGGTTGACGAGAGTAGCCTGGTCGGATTCAGCATTTCGGCTTTGCCGTAGACGATGCCGCGCGGACAGCCATTGCCGGTTACGACCAAGTTCTGGTCGACTTGAAGCCGACAGCCTTTCGGACAAACGATGCAAATCAGTTCCTTGACTTGGTTCATGTGCGCTCCTTAATCGAAATGGTGACGGGCAGCCCCTCTTTGAAAGGCGTCGCTTTCGGAAGCGTCAAATTGATCATTTCGGAGGGAATCGCCACTTGATGGAAAGCCCGTTTCAGGACGATCCCGTCTTGTTCAACGATGAAAAAAACGTTATTTTTCGGTTTGGTTACCCGGAATTTCAAATCGATATCGTCCTCGATCCGGTTCAAATCGATCCGCTGCGGGACCACATAGCTGATGCCCGCTTGCGGCGATACGTTGATGAAACGCGGTTCGCTCGGTGGCGCAGAAGCGTATTTGGCGGCCATTTTGCCGGCGATTTTTCCTTCCAATGACACGAAATCGACCAAATCGTGGACATGAAGAACATTACCGCAGCTATAAACGCCTGGCAAAGCCGTCTGCAGATTTTGGTCAACGATGGCTCCGCGAGTCTTGTCGGTTGGAATCGACAGATGATCCAGCAATTCATTGGAGGGAATGAGCCCGATCGACAGTAACAGCGTATCGACCTCGAATTCCTTCTCGGTTCCGGGAATCGGGGTGAATTTGTCATCGACTTGGCTGATGACGACTTTTTCGAGCTTCTTCTTGCCGATGACGCGGCTGACCGTGTGCGATAAATATAACGGGATGTCGTAATCGACCAAACATTGGACGATGTTGCGGTTAAGCCCGTTACTATAGGGCATGATTTCGGCCACGCCCAAGACTTGGGCCCCTTCCAGCGTCATGCGCCGGGCCATGATCAGCCCGATGTCGCCGCTTCCCAAGATAAAGACTTTCTTTCCGACGAGGTACCCGTCGATGTTCAAATACCGTTGCGCCAATCCGGCCGTGATCACGCCGCTGGGCCGATCGCCCGGCAGGGCTATCGAACCGGCGTTTCGTTCATAACACCCCGTCGCCAAGATGACGGCGCGGGCTTGAACTTTGCGTAAGCCTTCTTCATCGTTTGAATAAGTGATGACCTTATCGGGGGTCATCGACATCACCATGGTGTTCAAGCGGTAAGCAATGCCGCGTTCATTGATATAATCGATGAATCGTTCGGCGTATTCGGGCCCGGTCAATTGCTCTTTGAATTCCTGCAAGCCGAAACCAGGGTGGATGCATTGGTTTAGAATCCCGCCGAGAAAGCGGTCCTTCTCGAGTATCAAGATGTCGCGAAGCCCGTGGTCGTAGGCGCTCATGGCCGCGGCCAGCCCGGCCGATCCCCCACCGATGATGACCAAATCGACCTTATCCATGGGTAGGTCCTCCTTTGGTCTCGTCTTTGAGGATATTGGTCGATTGACCGTCATATAGAATGTCGTTTTCGGCCACGTGATAATGGTCGGCGAGAATCTTCAAAACCAAAGGTTGGCAAAATCCCCCTTGGCAGCGGCCGAATCCGGCCCGCGTCCGTTTTTTGACGCCTTTGATCGAGTGCGGGGGGCAACTGCGTGATAAGGCATCGATGATATGGCCTTCCGACACCATTTCGCAGCGGCACACCAAATGGCCAAACCGAGGCTCTTTCTTGATCAAGTCGTTGATTTCGTCTTCGCTCATGCGATCGAACCGATATAGCGGGCGGATCCGAGGTTGATAATTTGACTTTACTTTGAGGGTGATGATAGGGCGTAGGTATTGCTCAAGGACGTATTCGGCGATGGCCGGGGCCGACGCCAATCCCGGCGATTCGATGCCGGCCACATTGATAAAGCGGGGGTGTCCTTCGGCCGGGCCGATGATAAAATCACCGCTGCTCGGCGTGGCTCTTAGACCTGAAAAAGTCCGAATGACTTTGTCAAATGGTATTTTCGGAACGAGTTTCAAGGCTTGTCCCTTGATATAGTCCATCGTTTCGCGCTCGGTGCCCAAATCGTCGCGATCTTCGCTTGAATTGCTGTTGGGTCCGACGAGGTAGTTATACGAATACGACGGCGTGGCCACGATGCCTTTGCCGAACTCGTCGGGCATTGGGAAAATGATGTGTTTCAGGAATTGGTTGTCAAAATGGTCCAAGACGAAATACGAGCCTTTGCGCGGCTTGATCGAAAACTGGTTTGGTCCGATCATTTCAGCGACGAGGTCGGCGTTGACACCGGTGGCGTTGATGACGATATGACCCCGGTGGACGTTTTTGGTCGTCGTCACTTCATAGTCATCGGCTACCTTTTGGATGGCCATCACTTTTTCGTTTAGAAAAAGGCGGACGCCGTTATCGCAGGCGTTTTCCATGCAGTGGACGACCAATTCGAATGGGTCGATGATGCCGGCCGTCGGGGCATAGAGGCCATAACGGACGTCACTGGCGAGTTGAGGTTCCATGTGATGGAGTTCCTCAGCGCCAAGAATCGCGGTCGTCACCCCGTTGCGGAAGCCCCGTTCTTGAAGTTTCTTCAATAAGGGAAGGTCTTCTTCTTTCCGAGTCACCGTCAAACTGCCGATGCGCCGGAAAATGACGTCGAGTTCTTCGGCCACGCGGTCGTACATGGCGTTGCCGGCCACGTTCAATCGGGCTTTCAAACTCCCGGGTTCGGGATCGTAACCGCTATGGATCAGGGCCGAATTGGCCATCGAGGTGAAGTTGCCGACATCGTTTTCTTGGTCAATGACGATGACATCAAGCGCATAACGAGAAAGGGCGCGGGCCAGAAAAGCCCCGGTGACCCCCGCTCCTAAAATGATGACATCAACCATGGATAAATCCTCTTAGTAGTGATTTTATCACTATCGACGGCCATTATAAACAAAAAAGGTTAGCAGTCGCTAACCTTTAATCGATCGTTATTTCTTTTCGGCGAATTCTTTGTGCGACAGGGCGACGCGGCCTTTTTCGTCGATTTCGACCACCCGGACTTTAATAGTCTGTCCGAGTTTAACGACATCTTTGGGATGTTCAACTCGGCTATTGGCTAAGCGCGAGACGTGGACCATCCCGTCGACATCGCCGAACAAGTTGACGAAGCAACCATAGGCTTCGATGCGGACGACCCGTCCTTCGTAGATTTCCCCGATCTTGGCTTCTTTGGTCAAAGCTTCGATCATGGCCACGGCCTTGTTGATCGGTTCGCGGTCTTGATGGTAAATGAGGACGCGTCCGTCTTGCTCGATGTCGATCTTGACTTGGTCGCATTTCTCGATGATGTCGTTGATGACTTTGCCGCCGGGACCGATGACATCGCGGATCTTATCGATCGAGATGCGCATCTGATGGAGTTTCGGGGCGTATTTGCCGACTTCTGGACGCGGTGAGGCGATGGCGCCGTTTAGCACGTCGAGGATTTGCATCCGGGCGACGTGGGCTTGGGCCAAGGCTTCCTTGAGGACTTCCCGGGTAATGCCCCGGATCTTGATGTCCATTTGTAAGGCGGTAATGCCGTTATGGGTGCCGGCGACTTTGAAATCCATGTCGCCGAAATGGTCTTCGAGACCTTGAATGTCGGTCAAGACGGTATAAGGATGTTTGCCGTCGAGGGGTCCCGAGGTAATGAGACCCATGGCGATGCCGCCAACCGTGTCTTTGATCGGGACGCCGGCCGCCATGAGCGCCATCGAGGAGGCGCAGATGCTGGCCTGGGAAGAAGAGCCGTTACTTTCAACGACTTCGGAAACGACCCGGATCGTATAGGGAAATTCGTCTTCGCTCGGGATGACGTAGCTCAAGGCGCGTTCGCCTAAAGCCCCGTGGCCGATTTCGCGGCGGCCGGGCATGCCCATGCGTCCGGTTTCGCCAACCGAGAAGGGCGGGAAGTTATAATGGTGCATGAATCGTTTACTGTCTTCAAGCGACAGGTTGTCGATGATTTGGACGTCATTGAGCGACGCCAAGGTAGCCACCGAGATGACTTGGGTTTGACCTCGGGTGAACATGGCCGAACCATGGACGCGCGGCAATAAGTCGACTTGGGCGTTCAAGGGGCGGATTTCGTCGACCCGACGGCCGTCTGGACGAATCTTTTCTTCGGTGATCAAGCGGCGGACTTCTTCGCTGACGATGAGTTCGAGCACTTCTTTGACTTGTTTGATGGTGGCTTCTTTGACTTTTTCGCTGGCGTAGGTTTTGCCTTCATAATCGGCGATAACCGCGGCTTGGATGTCTTCGATGGCATGTTGCCGTTCGAGTTTGTCGAAAATCGAGATGGCCTTGACCAATTTTTTGGTCGCGGCTTCACGAATGGCGGCGTCGAGGTCGGCGGCGACTTTATAAAGCGGTATTTCGCGTTTGGCGACACCGATCTTGGCGATGATTTCCTGTTGGAAGGCGCACAGCTTCTTGATGGCGGCGTGGCCGAACATCATCGCTTCAAGCATGGCTTCCTCATCGATTTGCTGGGCGCCGGCTTCGACCATGTTGATGGCTTCGGCCGTGCCGGCGATGGCTAAGTGGATATCGCTTTTTTCATATTGTTCCAAGGTTGGGTTGACGATGAATTTGCCATCGAGGCGGCCGACATAGACGCCGGCGACCGGTCCGTCGAATGGAATGTCGGAAATGCATAGAGCCAGTGACGAACCCAAAAGGGCGCTCATCTCCGGGGTGCAATCCAGATCGACGCTTAAGACGGTGTTCACGACTTGGACTTCGTTCCGGAAGCCGTCCGAGAACAAGGGACGGATCGGGCGGTCGATCATGCGGCCGGTCAAGGTCGCGTGTTCGCCGGGGCGGCCTTCGCGGCGCAAGAATGATCCGGGAATCTTTCCTAAGGCATATTGTTTTTCTTCATAGTTGACCGTCAGCGGGAAGAAATCCCCGTCCTTCGGTTCTTTGCTGGCGACGACGGTCGATAAGATGACGGTATCTTGATACCGGATGACCACCGCGCCATCGGCCTGTTTGGCAATCTCACCCGTCTCAACGGTGAGGTGCCGGCCTTCGAACTCCAGTTCGAATGTTTGTTTTGGCATACTGTTTCCTCTTTCAATGTTTTTTAACTCGACTATTATAGCAAAAAAAGTCGCCAAAACATAAAGTTATTATGATTTATATTATTTAATGATCTCGAGCAGGACATCGACCATCCGAGTCATCTGCTCGACGATGACCAATTCGTATTTGCCGTGGAAGTGGTAGCCCCCGTTAGCCAAGTTGGGGCATGGAATCCCCTTGTAGGTCAAATTGGCCCCATCGGTCCCGCCGCGGATCGGGACGATGTTGACTTCGATGCCGAGGCGTTTATAGGCGTTCAAGGCCCGATCGAGCACGTCGCGGTTTTTCTCGATTAGCGGACGCATGTTGCGATAGCCCGGCTTGATTGATAAAGTAACGACTTCCCGTTGGTACTTTTGATTTAAAGACGCAGCCGCCAAAACAAAGTTTTGTTCTTGCTGAGCCAAGATTTTTTCATCGTGATTGCGGAGGATGTATTGGGCTTCGGCTGCTTCGACGCTGCCCGATGAATGGACCATGTGATGGAAACCTTCATAGTTTTCAGTCAAGTGGGGCAACATGTTCGGGGGAAGCAAATTGAAAAATTCGATGGCGACTAATTGGGCGTTGATCATCTTCCCCTTGGCCGAACCGGGATGGATCGACGAGCCGTGAAATGTCAAAAAGGCCGTTGAGGCGTTGAAGTTTTCGTAATTCAAGTAATGGAGGTCGCCACCATCCAGGGTATAGCCGATGTCGGCACCAAATCCGGCCACGTCGAAGTGCTCGACCCCGCGGCCGATTTCTTCGTCGGGCGTGAAAGCTACCCGCAGGGGCCCATGCTTGATTTCGGGGTGCTTCTGGAGATAGGCAAACAGTTCCATGATAATGGCGACGCCGGCCTTATCGTCGGCGCCGAGCAAAGTCGTGCCGTCGGTGACCACCAAGGTTTGTCCGGCAAAATGAGCCATATAGGGAAATTCCTCGATCGTGAGAGCGATGCCCAAATCGCGGTTGAGGGTGATGGATTTCCCGTCATAATGTTCGATGACCCGCGGTTTGACCGGTCCGCCCGGCATTTCGAGGGCGGTGTCCACATGGGCGATGAAGCCGATGACGGGATGGTCGGCGCCTCCGCTAGATGGCAGTTCGCCATAAACGGTCCCGGTGTCCGACAGCCGGACATGGCTTAACCCCAATTCAATCAATTGCTCACGGAGAAGCCGCAGAAGGACCAGTTGCTTGGCCGTGCTCGGCGAGGTTGGGCTATTTTCATCGGATTGGGTATCGATTTTGACGTATTGCAGGAAGCGTTCGAGGATGGTCATGGGAAATCTCCTTTTCATAATATTACCGCATTACAGCGGCCCAGAAACAAAAAAGACCATCGCTGGTCTTTATTCGTTTACTTACGTAAGCTGAGCTTGTCGAGTACTTGCAGGTACTTGGGCCGGTCGGTGCGGGCTAGATAATCGAGCAGGCCCCGGCGTTTGCCGACGAGCACTAACAATCCGCGCCGGCTATGGTGGTCCTTTTGATGCGTCTTGAGATGGTCGGTCAATTCATTGATCTGAGCCGTCATCAAGGCGATTTGGACCGCGGTGGAACCGGTATCCTTCTCATCGGCCCCGAATTGGGTGACGAGAGCGGCGACTTTTTCTTTGGTCAATGCCATGTTGCTTCTCCTTCTTCGTTTCTTGACGCGTCCCAAGTCTAGCGTCGGAGTGTCGCTAAACCTAGAAACGGTTGCCGTTATATTGTATACGATATGGTCTCGTTTGCAAGTGTTTTTACTTGAAAAAACTGCCTTT
>CAZBUP010000034.1:0-10930 GCA_964495145.1 uncultured Staphylococcaceae bacterium
CAGCGTCGATGCAAAAGGGCCGCTGGCGGCGTTTGCCGAAGCGACCGCCGCCGCCCCGCGCCGAATTGCGTTGCTGTTGGGCGACTTGAATCGTCTGCTGGGCTTTCATGAAGCTGCGGTTGATGCCCGACCAGTAATAGTAGTGCAAGCCCGGATAACGGAAGAAACTCGAACTTTGGAGTTCGTCTTCCTGACGGAGTTGTTTGTATTTGTAGCGAAGCTGTTTTTCAACCAGATCGGCGATGCCGAAGGCGACCGCGTAGACCATGTAATGTTCCCAAACGAGGATGCCCGGCATCGGGTAATCCTTGATGTTCGAGAATTCCTTCAAGAATTTTTCAAAGGCTTGCCAGCGAAGGAAGTCCTCATTGCCCTTTTCGCTTCGACGTTCGATCGAGGCCGCATAGGCGCTGATGAAGATGCCGACGGCGACCAGTAATCCGCCGAGGATGATCGTCCAAGTGCCGAGGCTGAATAACAGCCGGGCAATGATCAAGATGGCGCCGCCGAGGGTCAATCCATAGAACAAGGTCGTCCCCTTGCGGCGAGCCTCTTTGACATCGTCAAAGAACTGCTCGGCTTGGGCCGCGCTTTGGGCCGCCCGGTTGAAGCGTTGGTTCTCGTTCATGTAGGCGATGGCTTTGGCTTCGGTTTTCGAATAGTTGTCAAGTTGGTCCAAAGTCAGGGTGTCGCCCTGGGCGACCGTGTCGAAGAACCATTTAAGCAGCTGCTTTTCGTGTTCTTGGAGTTCGCTTTGGTCTTTGTCGCGCCGATAGCGCAGCGTGTAATTGGCTTTCTTGTCGGTCAGCGATTGGCCTTGGGCGTCGATTTCAAGATAGCCGCGCCGGACGAGATCCATCAAGGTGGCGCTGACGTCGTCTTTGGTGATTTCCTTGAACCGGTAGAGATACCCCATGACGGCCGGGCCGTATTCGGCCGGGAGTTCCCGGTAATATTCCCCATAGAACGAAGAGGTGCGCTCTTTATCGTATTTCAGGTAAATCTTATAAATGCCAAATCCGGCATAGGCGATCAAGATGGCGGCGAGGATCCACGCCACGACGTCGACCGCTACATAAACCTTCGGCATCAATTCGTATTCGCCTTGGTATTGGGCCACGTTGGGCAGATGGGTGATCGTCGGCGCGAGATTGCCGTAGTTGTTATTGGGAATGGTCAAGGCGCTGGTCGGGAAGTTGATTCGGGTCACGATGTATTCGTCGGGATAAAGCCGGGAAGCCGTCAAGCGGACTTCGACTTGCTGGTCGGCGTTTTTGCTGACGCTGGCGATTTTGACCCGATTAGCCCCGAAAGCATAGGCGTCGACATCGCTAACGTCATAATCGGTTCCCGGCAAGACGATCGTCACGTCGATGTCCTTCGTCAACATGTAATCGGTGGCGGCCACGGTCCAAAAAAACTCTGAGGTATCGGCATATTCGATGGCCGCGCCTTTGATGGTGTAGTCGTATTCGAAGCGGGCCGTGTCCCACAGCCCCGAATTATAGTGGAGCAAGTTGACCGATTGATCGTCTTCGGGATAGAAGCGCTCGCCCAATTCGTTGACGGCGTTCGGCAGCCAAGAATAGGTTAAATATAGTTCCTCGTAGCCCACGGTGTCGTGGACGGCTTGGGTGCCGTCGCCTTCGATCAGCAAATCGCCCGATTGATCATAGACCCGGTTGGCAAACGTCGTCACGTCGAATTCCGGGGTATGGACAGTGTTGGATATGTCTTCGTCATCCGCGGTGAAATACAACGATTGTTCGATAACCGAATAATTCAAATAGCGGGTGCGCGACTCTTCGAAGCGGACGTCTCCGTTAGCCTGCACTTCGATGCGGCTGGTGAAGGAGTTGGTTCGGGCGTCGGTAAACGCATATTCGTAGTCAAACATCAAATAGGCGGTGTAAACGACGGGAATGACCAAAGCCAAGAAGGCCCCGAAGAGCTTTCCGGTATTCTGCTTGCTGATGATGCGATTGTTTTTCATGGAATAATCATACCAAATCAGACCGAGGTTTTTAACGTTATGACGACAATTTCCGAAGGACAATTGATCCGAATCGGGAATAGGCCGCTTCCAGCCCCGCGGGAAACGACTAGTTCCATGCCTTGGACATCGAATTGGCCACCGGAAAACTTCTCGTCAATCATATTGACGGGACTCCAGCCGAACAGGTTCATGTGCCCGCCATGATAATGGCCCGATAGCATCAAGTCCATGCCCAAAGTGGCGGCTTCCGCGTAAAAGTTGGGATGATGGCTCAACAAAACCCGATAATCGTCGCTTTCGTCTAATAATGGGGCGACATGTTGCGTCAGCACCGGATCGATATTGACGGTAAACATGCCCCAATCGTCGTCGACTTCGGCTTGCTCAACCCCGATAAACGACAATTGGTCGGCGCCGCGAGTCAAGGCATAACGCCCGCCGCTGACGTTGATGACGCCATGAGCGCCCAACAATGCCAAAAAATCGTCGTACAATCGGGCGTGTATGTCATGATTGCCGTTTTCGTAGAGGATCAAATAATCTTCGAGTCCCGTAAGGAAGGCCTCGATTTTGGCGAAGTTTCGGGTCGTTTCGTCAATGAAATCGCCGGTAATCAAGATAATGTCGGGATCGACGCCGACAATGGATTCGATGATGTTGGCGTTCGAGTAATCGATGGCTTCATTATGAAAATCGGATACTTGGACGATTGTGAATCCATCGAACGAAGGGGGCAGATTGTCGCTTGTGACATCGTAGCGGGTGACCACAAGGCGATTGTCGTCGCATATCAATAGACTCGCCGGGACCAATAAAATGATCACCCCGACGGTAATCAGCCGTTTATATTTCTTTTTCATCCGAGGGCAACGTCGAGAATCATCATGACCATGAAGCCGATCATGACGCCCCAGGTCCCAAAATCGCTATGCTCGCCCAGGTGGGCTTCCGGGATCAACTCTTCGATCGTGACGTAAACCATCATCCCGGCGGCAAAAGCCAATAGCCACGGCATCATCAAGGCTCCGGCGCCATACAAAGCCAACAGGAGGCCCAAAACGGCGCCAATCGGCTCGACGACGGCGCTGATGAGACCAAAGCCAAAAGCTTTGTTGGCGTTTCCGTATTCTTTCTTCAACGGCAAAGTGACGGCCGCCCCTTCGGGGAAGTTTTGTAGCGCAATCCCGATGGCGAGTCCCAAGGCGCCTAAAAACATCGCCCGTTCGCCGCTGAGCCAAGCCGCCCCGAAGGCGAAGCCGACGGCCAGTCCCTCTGGGATGTTGTGGATGGTCATCGCTAGGAAAAGCTTCGAACTCATTTTGAGTTTGGACGGTAGTCCTTCTTCCACCCGTCCTTCGATGTGGAAGTGCGGGACCAATTTATCGATTGCCAAAAGGGCTAAACCCCCGGCGGCAAAGCCGACCGTGGCCGGGATCCACCCGGACAATCCTTGTTCGTTGCTTTGCTCGATGGCCGGAATCAAAAGCGACCAAATGCTGGCGGCGATCATCACCCCGGCGGCAAAGCCGAGGAAAATCTTATTGAATTTTTCAGAGAAGGTGTTTTTAAAGAAATAGACCATGGCCGAACCGGCCGCGGTCATCAATCCGATGATACTCATCCCGAGTATCGTCATTTGTAAATCTGTCATATGCGGTCCTTTCTACTTGTCGAGGAAATGGAATATGGCCTCGAATATCGCCCTGTCGTTTTGAGTGATGAGCTCATAATCGATGCCCTGATAAAAAGCCTGGCTTTCGGGGGAAGAGGACTCCTTATCGTAGCCTTTCTTAGCCTTGATGGTTTTGACGAAATAGGCTTCTCCTTCTTGGGTCAAATACGGGTTATGGCCCTTGTCGCTATCCATGATGAATTCGACTTGGGGTTTTTCAACCGCGGCAAAGCGGTATTTGTCAAAATGGGCCGAGGGTTTGACGAAAGGGTCCTTGGCTCCGGTGATGAAGAGCATCGGGATGGTGCTTTTCTTGATGGAACCGATGACGTCCATGACCCCGTAGCGCCCGAATTTAATCAAATTGGCAAAGTCGATGAACGGCTCGAATATTTTCATGTAAGGGCGGACGGCCACGAGGATCGAGGGCACGCTGTTGAATCCGGATATGGAAACGATCCGACGGACTTTGGAACTTAATAGGGGGGCAATCCCGCTTGCGTAGCCGCCCCAGCTATGGCCAAGGACATCCATTGGCAAGTCTTTCAATGACGCATCTTGATCGATATTAGCAAAAGCGGCTTTCAAGTCTTTTAATGCCTGAGGCAAGCCGTTGATGTATTTCCCATCCGACAATTCGGCGCCGGTATAATCAAAAGCCAACACGCGGTAATCGTGTTGGGCCAAAGCCCGGATCACATGCATGTAAGCATGGTGCCCGGCTCCGATGCCCATGCAAAAGACGAGCAGGCGCGCCGGGGTTTGACCCTTCGGGGTGTAGATGAAACCTCTTAAGGTATGTTTCCCGGATTGAAAGCTGATCGCTTCGGCGTCAAGATCGGCGAAATCGCCGGCCGTGAAATATTTCAAATGGGGGTCGTTGTCGCTGCGGCGACGAAAACCGAATGTCAAAATGAGCCAGACGGCCAATTGGATCAACAAGACGAGCCCAAAACCGATGATCAACCACCACATAGTGTTTTTACCATATCGACATTTTACAACAAAACGGCCGGCTTATCGTCAAATTGCACCATCATGGAATAACTTAAAAAGATCTTTTTCGGAAAGACGGTCGTCGCTATAGAAAATCAAATCTCCAATTGGAGGAACGCCGATGGCAGCATGACGCTGGCGAAGAGCGTCAAAATCACCAATAAGGCCAAGAGCCCGCCGACGGTCAACGCCAAGAAAAGCGAGAATAAAATCGGAACTGCCAAAAGGACGTTCCAAAATAAGTTCTGGCTGAACGCCACATGCTTGACGGCTTTGTTCTTGACGAAGGTATCGACGACCAACGAGACTAATCCGATCAAAGCCGGGATCATGAATAAGAAGGACGCGCCCGACAGGACAAAGCCGGTCGCCGTCGCCAGAAGCAGGTTGATGGCGATTCCAGACAGCATCAAGGACACCTTGTCTTCGCGTGTTTTCAAGAATTTCTTGATCAGGAACGAAAAGCCGGTCAAAGTGGCCAACATGATCAAAATCGTCGGGATTTCGGTTCCTTCCATCCGAACGTAAGTCAGCGACCAGGTCGTATGGCCAAGGAACGCCAGCAGTTTGGAAAGGTACAATCCCAATACGGCCGTGACCGCAATCGATCCGAAGACCAAACCGACATGTTTCAATAGGCCTAGAATTTTAACTTGATGCTTGAGGGTCAAATAGACCACCAAGCCGATGAATAGGGCAATCAAGATGAAATTGACGACGATGGCCACGGTTTCGGTATAGCTGACGAAGACATTCGGCAATAAGGTAAAGAATACGCTGTCTTGAGTTCCAAGGAAATAATCGACGTCGGCGTAGGCGCTGTTGGTGGCGTATTCTTCCACTAAAGGGACGATCTGCGAGCCATAATGCTGAATGCTCGAGACGTTGATGTTGGTGTAGTTGTCAAACGGCGTGTGGTAATAGTACAAACCGTCCAAAACGGCGAAGTTCAGCCCTTGCTTTCCCACCGCGAGGAAGGCGGTGAAATCGGTCATGTTCGGCATCACGGTATAAACCGCGGTGGCCAAGCTATAGGATACCGGCAATTGGGCTTGACGGTAGAAATCGATGATCTTGTCATTCTTGGTGCTTGTTTCAAACATGTAGGCCGCCCCTTGAACGCCTCGGGCTTCGACGTTGATGACAAAACCGATTTTGTCCATCAAAGCCGTTTCTTGGGCGGCCATGAGGGCCCCGTACAAACCGGTTTCTTCACCGTCGGTAAAGAGAATATAAATGGAGTTTTCGTTGTTGCGCGATCCGTACAGCCGGGCGATTTCGAGCAAGGTCGCCAACCCGTACCCGTCATCGGCGGCCCCATAGGAGCGACCCAGTTCCCCGGATCGGCCGATATGGCCCCGCGAATCGTAATGGGCCACGAGTAGCATGCCTATATCCGATTGGCCCGGGATTGTGGCTAAAAGGTTCTTGATATCGTATTCGCAGTCGGGATCGACGTCTTCTTTGGCGTAGTTCATCTCGACCACGTTAGCGGCCCCGACGAATTCCTCGAGTTTGCCCTTCAGGTACAAACGGACTCGCTCGTGGGCATCCTCATCGCTGACAGAATGGGGTTCCCGAGAGATTTCCGAGATGTAAGAGGCGGCGTTGACGGCGCTGAATCCCGAATCGTCCGCCGTCGGTACCGGCGTATACAAGACAAACAATGATAATAGGAAACTGACCGTCAAGACGGCACTGGCAATCCAAGCGTTGATTTTTTTCAAAGCCTAAATCCTCCTAGGGACTGCTTTCTCAAGCTCATGAGGGTATTAAGCGTAAACAATGATGCTGTTATCAATGTATATCACATTAGTGGCCATTGGGCAAACAAAATATCGCGGGGAACCCTTCATAAACGAATTCCTTTATTCCTCGGTACGTTGCAATATCCGAATGGCTAGCCGTATATGACAAAGACGATTTCGGTATCTTGTTTTATTTCAAGGACTTGGTTATCCCTCAAACGAGCGAACCATATCAATTGGTCATGATCGAACATGCCGATCGGGATGATCTTGTGCTTTGATGACACATAGGCATCCAAAACGAATTCGCCCGGATGACCGTATCTCTTTGATTCTTTAAGGTCGAATACTCGGCTGGCCTTGTCCACCCAAATATCGAAGGTGTTGTCCCCTTCGTCGTTGGGGTCAAACAAAATGTCGAGGAATTCATAGGACATGTGGTTGAACAGGGTCTGGGACGCCAAATAGGATATGATTCGGTTGCTGACGACGACGCCTTCGATGTCAAAGACATCCAGTATGCCCCGGTTGGCGGGATTCAAGATTTGGACCACCAGTTTGACATTGTGCTTCTTGACATGCTGGTTGATCTCAAACAAGGTCAAAAAGATATTTTGATCGATGTATTTTGGCTCGACCCCGTCATCTGATATGAGCAAGGCCGTTTTCGGCAAATCATCTTTGGTCAAGGCGTTGACGAAGTTGTCGCGGTCGTCGAAGGCGAATTGATGAATGGTGACGATGCCTTCTTGGATGAAGCTGGATAGCGATGCAATGACTTCTTCTTCAAGCCGGTTGCTTCCCAAGATATAAATATCTTGATGCTGGGGCTGATAGTCCGGCTTGCATGTCAACGATGGGACAAGCGATAGTGGCTGGATGGATGAGACGAGCGATTGTTCCGGCTTGTCGCCGACGAGATAGAGATGGTCGGCATCGGCATAAATCGGCACCCCGAAGTCATACTCGCGCAAGAACTTTTCGATATCGACGGTCGGGATCGACACGATGTTATCGCCTTGAAGCGACAGCATGTTTTCATATACCTTTATCAGTTTTGAGTTAAACAGCGAATTGGCGGTGACTTGGGCGATCTTCCGGTTGTAGGAGAAGGCCAAAATGTTGCTGCCGCTGATTTTCGGATTGTCTTTAATGAACTTCCGGACAATTTCCACCGTTCGCTCGTCTTCGGTTTCCACCGATATTTGAATGTCATGTTTGACGTACTTCGAGAGCATGATGACGATCTTGATGTTCTCCAAATCGGTCGATGACATCTCGACGCTGGATTCACTGACGTCATCATTGTCCAAAATCAAGATCGAATCGCATTGGGCGGCATTCATCTTGATCAAGACGTTGTCGTTGATGCTGGGGGCCTGCTTGATCAAGATGTTTTTGATCAACCAAGGTTTGCCTTCCTTGGTGAACACGTTGAGGAGTTCGCCTTCGATGTATTCGCGGTCGCGGTCGCTGACGATGGCGATGATCGTCTTGGTGCTGTTTTGGAAGATGTCGTAGCAAATGATCGGGCACTTGGAGTTGTAATTGATGATCAGCATGTGCTTGGTCACCTTCAGCAAGCCCTTGTGGGTCTTTCGGGATTCGACGTAGTTTTGGATGGCGTTGGTGACCACGCCGATGATGGTGCCCGAAAATAGGATCATGCCCAAGATGGTCGTCGATAAGGCCAAATAGAATAATGGCAAGCCTCTGACGTCGATGGTCAGGTCCGGCATGATGATCCATTCAAGAGCATAAAACAAAGCTTTGCCATAGCTGCCCTCGAAGAAATCGGTCGCATCAAAGACGAAGAAGGCCAAGAGCGAACTGGTGAAAACGAGGAGCACGCTCAGTAAAACGAAGGACACCATGATCAAAAGGATCGGGCGCCGATAGGCAAAGATAGTCAACTTGTTGCGAATGCTCTTCATGTGATGCGCCCTCTATCTGAAATGTCTGTATCAATTATAAATTGAACAAATATTCATGGGATATAGGCAAGACACGACAAAATGCACCATTTTACTGAATATGGCAAAGAACGCTCAAATACCTGTCTGTCTCAAGGGCGATCAGCGGACCGCCATCCTCGATTCGACCGGTGGCGCTTTCCTATCGGGTCATGTCGACCATGATGGGGTCGGCGCTTCGACCATATTCGTTAACATGGCAAAATATCGGGTATATTGCTAAAAATTGCTAAAGTTCTTTGGTGCGCCACAAGTTGTTTTTCGCGGTCTTGTAGCCATTCTTGATCTCATAGAACCGATTATGGCGTTCGTCATCGGCCGATGTCAACTGGATTCTAAACGCGCCATTTTGCTTGGCCATTTTTTCCATTTCCTGAAGCAAACGGCTCCCGTAATGTTGGTTTTGATATTCACGCACTATCAACAGCTCATTCAATTCAAAGACGAGGCCGTCGTCAAATTGAACGAGTTGCCCGGTCGCGAAACCAATCGTTTGGTCGTCATGTTTGGCTATTAAGCCCAAGTGGTCAGGTCTAATAATCAGTTGCTTGAGCCGACGCTCGGCCGTGGCGTTTGTCCAGCCGGCGTTTTCATATCGATTGAAATAATCACGATATAGACATGCCAATGAAGGAACATCGCTTGATTGTAATGTCACGTATTTTATCATGGGCGGTTCTCCGCTGAAAAAGCGAAAATCAATTTCTTATGTATTCGAATAAAAACAATCTTCTCGTTTTGGGAGGCAAGTTCAGAAAGGTTGGTGGGGATAACAGGACTTGAACCTGCACGGGTGTCCCCACTAGATCCTAAGTCTAGCGCGTCTGCCAATTCCGCCATATCCCCGAGAAACGATGGTGCCGACGAGAGGAATCGAACCTCCGACCTAATGATTACAAGTCAATTGCTCTACCAACTGAGCTACATCGGCACGTCATGGTGGACACTGAGGGGATCGAACCCACGACCTCTTCCGTGTGAAGGAAACGCTCTCCCATCTGAGCTAAGTGTCCAACGCTAACTAATGATAGCAAACGCCATCGGCTATTTCAATAAATCGTTGACCTCGGAAATCAGGACCGGTTCTTGGACCTGCAATGTCAAATTGTTAGCCCATTTTCCGTGCTTTACTAAAAGTAAACCCAAACCCATTTTCACGATGTCGATCGATTGGAGAATGACGTAGAGGGCCACCAGCGGTAGCGAGGTGTATAGGGCCAATATCCAAGCCAAAGGCACGCTGGCTGCCCACATGAGTCCGGAGTCCATGATCATGGTCAAAGCGGCTTTCCCGCCCGCGCGCAAGATATGATAGGTGCTGATGCACACGCTATAGATCCACAAAAACGCCCCATAGACGATGATCATTTGGGTGGCCAAAGCCTGTTGCCCGGCATCGACCTTGACCCACAATAGCGGAATGAACGGCGATAAGGCCATCATTAAGCCCCCGACCGACAATGAGATTAAGACCCCAAGCCACATCAATTTTTTGGAAATGTCCTTGGCGTGGTCGATTTGGCCGGCCCCCAAGGTGGAACCGATCATCACCGAGATGCCGACGGCCAAGCCCGAAAAGACGATGCCGAAGATTTCGGTCGTCGTCGATAGAATCGACAAAGCCGATAAGACGTTATCCCGCTGGGCATAACTCAGGCTCAGCATGATCATTCCGGTCGACCATAAAAACTCATTGGCCAATAACGGGAGCATTTTCAGCGTAATCAGCTTGAATAGACGCGGTTCGATTTTGAATTCGCGGTAAAGCCGATGGCAAAAGTCCATTTTTCGGCGATGGGCCACATAGATGATGGCCGCCGCTTCGACCAGCCGAGCGATAACCGTGGCGGCGGCCGCCCCGACCACGCCGAGTTTAAACCCATAGATGAATAAGGCATTCAAGGATCCGTTGACGGCCAACGCCAAGATGCCGACGAGCATCGGGATGCGGGTGCGTCCCGTCTCGCGCAGCGTCGAAGCGTAGATGGTGGCGTAAATCAGCGGGATATAACTGAGCAAAAGAATCGGCAAGTACCGAGCCGCCTCGGCCAAGATGGCCGCTTGGTTGCTGTCGGACCGCGAATAGAAGGCAACGATGTTCAAGCCGAAGGCATAGAAAAGAGGAATCGTGATGATCAGGAAAAGGGTGCCTAAAATCAGTTTGTAGACGACGGCTTGCCGCAGGTGTTTGATGTCCTTGGCCCCGTAAAACTGCTGGACGTAAACGGCCGCCCCGCTGAATAGGCCATAGGCGACCACGAAGAATAAAAACGAAATCTGATTGACGGCATAGACGGCCGAAACCGCCTCGTTGCTGACGCCGCCGACCATGATGTTGTCGATGAAAGTCACCACAAAGGAAACGATCGTCTGCACCATCACCGGCAAGGTGATGTGGAAGAATCGTTTTAAAAATTGCTTGTCTTTCAATGCTTTGATCATAAATTCCTAACAAAAAGGCCCTGGTACGGGCCCTGTGGCGTTATAAAGATGGTGGGCCTTAATAGATTTGAACTATCGACCTCGCCCTTATCAGGGGCGCGCT
>CAZBUP010000035.1:0-8672 GCA_964495145.1 uncultured Staphylococcaceae bacterium
GGCCAAAAATTCTCAATTTATATGCTTATTTTAAGCATTAAAGTCATTATTGCCAGTCAGTTGTTCTCGCTCGTCAGTTAAGACAATGCCCTAAGCCAACGATTTTCCTCATAATATAGATGTTCTATTATGTATAATATAACGAGCGCTCATTTTCTGCGCTTGAGGAACGATATTCGCCATGTCACGAACAATTAGCAAATCTCTTCTCGGCCTAGTTCTATTTTCAACTGTCTTCGCCAGCGGGACCTCACTGACGTTTTTCCATCAAACCCATGACGAACCGCTCATCGCCGAAGCCGCGGTTGGCACCTATTACAACGGCATCAGCGATTCATTGACCGGCACCTCGCTATTGAGCGCCTTGCGCAGCTTGAACTCTTCGGAACGCGACCGCACGGTCGGTTACGGCAGCATGGGCTCCTATTACAAACAAACTGACGGCGATCCGGCCAACGCCAACAACCTAATCGCCTTTTATTCCGGCACCTCGGCCTATTTCAGCGGCAGTTTCAGCGGCAATTTCAACCGCGAGCATGTCTGGCCCAATTCCCGAGGAGGCGAGGCCGTCGAAGACGACATCCATATGACCCGTCCGACCTTGGTTGCCGAAAACGGCAGCCGCGGCAACTCGTTCTATGTCGAAGGGATGACCAGTTCCACCAATGGTTGGGACCCGGGAGCCGAAAGCTGGGGTCTCGACAAATACCGGGGCATCGCCGCCCGCATCGTTTTTTACGCCGTGGTCGCCAGTTCTTCCTTATCGCTAGTGGACACCAATAACGACGATACGTCAAACAACACCATGGGCAAACTTTCGACTTTGCTCGACTGGAACCTTCGCTACAACATCGACGCGACCGAAAACCAACGAAACGAAGCGGCCCAAAGCATCCAAGGCAACCGCAATCCGTTCATCGATCATCCCGAATACGCCTGCAAGATTTGGGGCGATTACAATACGGCCACCCAAACCGTCTGTTCGGCGACGCAAACCGCTCCGACTTCCATCAGCTTAACCCCGTCTTTGGCTTCGATATCTCAAGGCGGAACTCGCCAATTGACCGTCAACGTTTTGCCTAGCAACGCCACGGCTACGGTCACTTGGTCGTCTTCCAACACGGGCGTAGCCACGGTCAATAACGGCTTAGTCACCGCCGTGGCCGAAGGATCGGCCACCATCACGGCGACTTCCACTCTGGACACATCCGTCAAAGGAACTTGCGCCGTTACGGTGACTCCGGCGGTCGCCCCCACCTCTTTGGCAATGAATAAATCCACGGCCACGATCGCGGTTGGCAATACCACGACCTTGAGCGTGACCGCGTCTCCTTCGGGCGCCAACAATTCCGTTACTTGGACGTCTTCCGATACCGACGTCGCCCTCGTTAGTAACGGCGTCGTATCGGGCATCAGCGAAGGCTCGGCGACGATTACCGCTACTTCGACGGTCGCGCCTTCGGTATTCGCCACGGCGACAATCACCGTCAATCAAGCCAGTGAAGAAACCACTTCCTATGCCTTCACCAGCAATAACTGGAATGCCACTAGCGGAGGTGCTTCCGCCAACTGGTATTCGGGAAGAGCCGGGCTCGGCTATTTAAACGGCGGCGTCCAAGTATCGACCGGCGTCAGCGGAGCTTACGCCAATAGCCCACGAACCTTCAGCAATTTGCAGTCGGTCACCATCACTTATTGCACTAATGCCAGTTCCGGGGTCGGCACCATCAATATTTTCGCCGTGACGTCGTCAACGGCCGCGGCGCAAGATGGGGCCCGGATCGGGATCTCGCAGAGCGTGACGACGACTGGGGGAACCACTTCCCGAACCTTGACCTATACGCCTGAGGGCATCGGCGATGACGTGTATGTCCAAATATACGTGACGACGACCACCAATTCGATCTACATCAAAGAAGCCGCCATCGTGACCGGTTCCGAATCCACATTGGATCCTAACGAAGAAGCGACGACCTGGGCCAGCGCTTTCTTGACGCAAACCGCCAATGGCTGCGCCCTGCAAAGCTACAATTATCTATCCAATGCCTGGACCGGCGTGTCCACCAGTTTCTCCAATATGAGCGAAGCCGCCCAAATGATCGTCGAACTGACCGCGCCCAACGCCGACGGAACGACAATCGAGCACGCCAAAGCCCGCTATTTGATCATCATCGACAAGTACCCGCTGGACGATTTCATCCTTGGATCGGGCAGCAGCTCTTCCCCAGCCATGGTTTATGTCCCGGTGGAAACAAGCGCCTTCCTCATCTTCGCCTTTTCGGCCTTCGCCCTCAGTTCGTTCGCGGCTTTGATTTGCCTTAAATACCGCAAACAAAAAATGCATTGATAGGAATTGGCTAACCTCATAACTTAACGGAAATATCTATTTCCGTTTTTTTATATGTCGAGATCGTAGTGCAACCGCAGATGGCTGTCTAGAACGTAACTGTCGCTGATGATTATTCCCGAGCCCTGGAACATCTCGTTGACTTTCTCCTTAGGAACCACCAGGGTGTTATCGACCATCAAGTTCTCATCGAAAGTGGCCATCAAGGCCGCCAGCATGGCTTGGTCGATGTCGACCGCGCCCAGGTTCGAATCGATGATGGTCAAGACCATGTCGCCGGAAGCGTTCATGCTGACGTTGGTGGTCAAGTTGAATTGCATGTCGAAAGAACCGGCCATCCCGGTCTTGGTAAGGCCCATGCGCAGATGGGCCGACAAGACGTCGTCATCCATGCAAAGGAACAAATTGGTGGAAGCGAAAACGTATTCGACCTCCACGTCGTCCAAGGTGAATTCGATGGGCAGTTCGAACCGGACGTCTTCCTCAAGCGTGTAGTCGAGGATGGCGTTTATTTCCGATTCGTTAAGATCAATGTAGGGATCGAATGGGTGGGCAATCGCTCCATTGATGGCGCGATTGGCAAAATCGGCCATGAAGGCGGCCTTGTCGGCTTCGCTTTCCCATGGGGTGAAGGCCGGCTGGTCAAGGTCGCTGACCAAGCGACGGAAAGCCCCAATGTCCAATTGGATGTCAAAGCCCGAATCGGAAATATCTAGCGTTAAAAGCGACTCTTGGTAAACGAGTTTCAACATGGCGGCCAAGGTCGGGTCAATTTGGTATAAATACTCGGTTAGTCCGGCTTCTCCGACTACCAGACTCAGTTCATCCTCGTCGAATTGACCGAAGCTCAATTGCTCGGCAATCATGTCGTTGAGGCTTTTGCTCGTGATCGCCTTGACGATGGAACTGGCGAAATCGAACGCGGCTTGCTTGGGTAGTTTCATGCTGCCGATTTGGATCTTGTCGATTTGAAGGAAATATTGGTCGTTTTCCGATAGGACGATATTGAACGCCAACTCCAGTCCGGTTTGGTAGACCGGCGTGCCGCCGATCAAGACGTCGGCCCCGGCGGTGATCGTCAACTGGTCGTCGGTCAAGGTCGTCCACACGCCCTTAAGGCCGATGAATCCGGCGGCCACCATCATGTAATCGTGTTCGCTTTCGCCATCGTAGGCCGGGTCGAGGTATTTCGGGTTCCCGGACGATAATTGTTTCTGGATCATCCGATTGATGAAGGCGTCAGTCACCCGAAGGGTGAAGCTATCTTCTTCCTCGTCGAGGATCAAGGCCGAGAGATTCTCGTCGAGAGCTTGGTAGAAGCCGTTTTCGACTTCGGCGTTATAGTCTTCAGTCGGGGCTTCGCTCTTCATGTGGAAGAGAATCAACGGCAGGCCAATCAATAAAAAGAAAATCACCGATAAAGTAATCAAGGTCCGAATCAGCCGTTTCAATCCGCGTTTCATTGCATGATCTCCTTTCGGGACTTAGTCCCTGATTGGATGTTTTCTAGGTAGTTTCATCATACATCAATTAAAGCCTTTCTTGATAGCGGCGCTTTGGCGCTTGAAAATCAAACACTCGATATCGATAAAAAGAAAACGCGCCTGTGGGCGCGCTTCTCATAAGTAGACCGAGTAGCTTCCTATAAAAAGGGAGGGCGGGAACCGGCGACTAGAACATAATTGACTTGTCTCCGAATCTCTGACATGACTGCTCGAATAAAAACGAACTGCTTTTGGAGGGCGACGAATCGAAATGACATCTAAGTTTGGTTCCTGCCCTCAATTAGATTATACCCCATCGTCTTTGGCGGTGGCAAATTTTTTAATGCCGTTATGGTCTATCCGTAAAAATGAATGAACTCACCGATAAAAAGAGAAAAGCCGTTCTCAATGAAAACGGCTTCATTCAAATGGTTGACGGATCGAGGCGTTATCGCAGCATTTTGACTAAGGCATTCTCGGCCGCGTTCACGAGCTGATAAGCCACCGGGGAGGCTGTTAAGGCCGGATGGGTTCCGGCTTGGAATAAGACGATGTCTTCGGCCGTGACTTTTGAAGAGATGAGGGCGCCGATGACATTGATGAGTTCACCGCCCGAAACGGCGCCGTAAACCTGACCGCCCAATAACAACTTGCTGCCTTTTTCAAAGACAAGACGCACTTTTAGGGCTTCGCCGCCCGGCATGCCGCCGGGATGGCGATTAATCGATTCGGCGTCGCTGCTGACGATTTGATAGCCTTTGGCTTGGGCGTCGCGGATGGTCAATCCGGCCGCGGCGAACGTTTTCTTACCGATGAATGTCGAGAAGACGCCGATGGCTCCTTGGTTGACGCGCTTGGTATTATACAAGTTGGCGCCGGCAATGCGGGCTTCTTGGGTGGCGATTGAGGCCAATCGCAAAGCCGAGGGAACCCCATCGAAGAACGAAACCTTGTCGGCGACGTCGCCACAGGCATAAATGTCGGGATCGCTCGTCTGCATATACCGATTGACGGCCACGCCGCGGGCCGGGCCGATTTTAAGTTCGGCCGTTTTGGCCAAGTCGGTGTTAGGTGTACAACCGATGCCGAGAATCACGCGATCGGCGGGTATCGTCTCATTATCGGATAAACGGACGCCGGCAACGTTGCCTTTTCCTTCAAGGGCGACGACGGTTTTGCCAGTCACTAAGGCAATGCCCTGATCGCGCAAAGCTTGTTCGGCCAAGGACGAAAAATCTTCATCGTAAACGAGTTGCAGGCAGTGGGTTTGCATTTCGAGGATGGTGACGCTGGCTTCCGGATTCATCTTTTTGAGTTCCTCGGCCATTTCGACGCCGATGAAGCCGCCGCCGATGATGACGAAGTGCTTGCCGGTTTTCATGTTTTCAAACATCGCTTTCAAAGTATCGATGTCTTTAATGATCGGATAGACATGGCCAAGGTCGATGCCGGGAAGACGTGGAATCACTGGTAAGGAACCGTTGGCAAGGATGATTTTATCGTATGTGATGGTCGTTCCGCCTTTGGTTAACGCGGTTTTATTGACTCGATCGATTTTGATGACTTCGTCTTGAATCGTTTCGATTGAATTGGACTCCATCATCTTGTCGGTCGGAAGCGTATTTTTGCTTGGATCGCCGATGGTGCCAAAAATGTAAGGGATACCGCATGGAATCGGAACATTAAGCACGTTCTTCACCATCGCGATTTTCTTATCCGGATAGTACTTTCTGGCCGTGACCCCGGCGGTAATGCCCGCGGCGCTGCCTCCAATGATTAAAACATCAACTTCTTTCATAGATCCTCCATCCGTGCTTAAAAAAGCATATTACGGCATAATCGTATGCCTATAGGCGACATATGTCAATAATTCAGTCGTTATGAACTGAAATTATTTATTGACATATGTCATTTATAACACTATTCTATTGTCGTATTTGACATTTGTCATTTATAAATCGGGAGGAATATCATTATGCCAGGAAGAAATCAAATGGGTCCCGCCGGGTTAGGACCACGAACCGGTCGGGGTTTTGGACCGTGTGCCGCATCGCAAACTACCGCACCCGAAGCGGAGACATCTCAAGGGATGAGCCGCGGGTGTGGCCGTCGTCTTGGTCGCGGGGTTAAAAATTGTTTTGGTTATCGAGGAGCCGCCTATCCAATATCACACGCCGAAAAAGCAACATCGAACACCGAAAATAAGCAAGAAGAAATCCCATCTCAAAAAAAGTAAAAAAAGAGATTCGCATGTTTCTTGCCGGCAAAGACGCTTATAGCGCGTTTATAGCTGGCCAACGTTAATTGACTTATGTTCCGAACAAACATAAACTTTCATATGTAAACATTATTTGAGGTGATATTATGCCACGTCCCGTCCGCATGCGCCGCGTGTGTTGTATGCCGCAAGATCAAAAATTTGGGCCTTTGAACAACGAAACCTCCAAACGTCCATCAATCCAAATGCTCGTCGACGAGTTTGAAACGATTCGCCTTTTGGATTACGAAGGATTAAAGCAAGAGGAAGCCGCCGTCTACATGAACGTGACCCGGACGACGGTGACCGCCATTTATGAAAGCGCCCGAAAAAAGATGGCCCAAGCTTTGATCGATGGCCTGCCTCTAGAGATTAAAGGTGGTCATTTCTGCCTATATAACGAGAGCGAACAACGGCAAATCGGATGCCATTGGCGCCATCATCGCAATATAAACGACGTTTCTAAAGACAAGTGACATGGACTGAAAAAAGGTGGAATCTCTTCCACCTTTTACCTACTGAAATTTGTTTTAATTTTCTCGTTGTTTACTCAGCGGTGGCCGTCCCCGACGTATGAGAGGTGTCCGCGCTGGATCCAGAACCTCTTCGGGTGTCCGATTCGTTACGCCAATTCTCGCGAGCTTGGACGGTCAATTGCTTGTATGAGGCGACAATCGCTTGGATTTCGGCGGTCATTGCATCGCGCAAATCCTGGAGTTGCGATTCGAGTTCAGTCGTATCCTCGCTATTGGCAATAGCCGTTTCAATCGCATCTTTCAAGGCTTGGATGTCATCCCGATATTCGTCTTGAATCGCCTGCCGTTCCGCAAGGAAGTCCGCCCCTAAAGTAGCGGCGATCTGCTTCATTTGCGTCGCTCCGTCACGAGCCTTGTTCAATAATCCTTTGACGTTGAGTTCAGCCGCTTCTTCGTCAAGCAATTCGTCATTGCCGATCATGGCTTGCTGCATCAATCGCCATTTAATCGGAGTCGTTCCCTTGGCTTCGGCTTCATCCAGCTCATCCTCGGTGTAGGTCCGCGTCTGCGTCGTCATTTGGATCATGTGACCTTCAAATGAGTTTTCGATACGGGTTTGAAGCGTGGCCCGGACTTGGGTTTGGACCGTCTCCAGGTTGCCAACTGCATCAAGATTCGCTTGAGGATCGACCGTGTCTTCGTTGACGAATTTCAAAGCGACCATCTCGCCAGCGATTTCGTCGACGGCATCATCGATGGTTTTTCCTTTCAAATCCAACTCCAGCATCACCATTTCCCCATCGCCGTTAAGGGCGTGGGTATAGACAACGCGGTTTTGGGCGTTGATCATCAATCCGATGCCGGGATTGATTTCCATGGTGGCGTACGTCAAGTCTTCTTCAACCGTTCCTTCATTGGACAGACTGCATGAAGCCAACACTAAGGTGGCCAATACGGCGGTAACAATGCTTCTCATGTTTTTTTTCATGGTGATTCTCCTTTTCGTTTGAAGGTTTTTCGCCTTCAACTTATAAACAAATGGCAGGGGTTGTTTGTTGGCCCTATTTTTTTATGGCAAAAAACATCCGATTGGCGCGCGGTTTTTAAGAAGGAGGTTCTGTTATATCAAAACCATGCGGCTTCTTGCCGAACGCCCGCGTGGCTAAGCATATGTTCACCCGCATGCGTCGATAGCGGACCTTGCATTCCCCCAATATCACAATTGGGCGCCTAAAGAGCGGCTCTTATCTATACTTTCCTGGCTGGCAAAAAAGAATCGGTCAAATCCGAATAATATATTTTCCAACCGTCATTAAAAAGACTATCTATGATAGTCTTTTATTATGAGGCGTTTTTAAGTGGCAAAACGATATCGCTTACATAATCGCCCAACGGCTGATCAAAATCGCGACTTCGCCAGTGCTTTCGTTTAGGGTAGCTTCCACATATGCATCATAACCGACCTGGGTCGCTTCGAAATACCGTTCGCCAGAACGGTCTTCGTATGCCATGTCCCATCCGTCCCCTTCAAGGGCGGCGAAGTAGTTGTCGAATTCGGTCAGCGAGGAGGCCACTTCGACATGGACCGAGGGGCGACCGGCGAACCATCCGGCATA
This sequence comes from uncultured Staphylococcaceae bacterium, assembly GCA_964495145.1. Classification (GTDB taxonomy): domain Bacteria; phylum Bacillota_I; class Bacilli_A; order RFN20; family CAG-826; genus UBA6120. The sequence continues at coordinate 8,181 of CAZBUP010000035.1, forward strand.
ATAGGTGAACGGCGATTCACTGACATAAGGCAGGAGGAGGTTCGGCATGTCTTCGCCGAGCAACTGATTGATGAGCGGATTGGGAAAGACGGCACCCGTTATCTGGATGTAAGTCGAAAAATAGGCCTCATAAGCAACATAATCAATCGACTTCGCGTCTAAGGTTAAGACACCCTCGGCATAGCTGATGTAAACGTCGATGTTGCCGGCGGCATTCGTGGCCAAAGCCCTCATATTCTCATAATTGACGTAAATGCGGAAATAATCTTGGTCGAGGGTGGCAATATAGGCCTCGAAGGCGTCAGGTCCGCAGTTTCCAATGGTGATTCGCATCGATTGGGTCATCTCGTCAACGTCATAGTCGAGCGTTTCCCCATTAAAATCGAAGGCCGGGATCGAGTAGCCGTTGAAGAGGTCCATCAACTCCGCGTCGGGCCACTCGGGATCGCTCGTGACCAATTCGTCGACATATTCGCGGATGACGATGTACAA
>CAZBUP010000035.1:8772-10716 GCA_964495145.1 uncultured Staphylococcaceae bacterium
GCCGGGTTTTCGCCCAACAATTGGTTGATGTAGGCCTCGGGCCAGGTCGCGGTTTCTTGCCATAATCCGAATCCGACATCCAAATAGCTTTCTAACGTCCCGGTGTAATAATGGATTTCAAGAGTGAAATGCGAACTGGTTTCCGTAAACACTAAAATGATTTGCCATGCCGGGTCGATGGCGTAATAACCGTCACCGATTTCGTCATCAATGTCAAAGACAATCCAGCCGAGGTTGCTTAAGTCGGTAAAATAATCGCCCATCAAGGCGCCGTCGGATTCGGAGGTCACCGTCATGAAAGGCCCATATTCGTCTTCGTTGTAATTGTAGAAATAATGCGCGGCCTCAAACGGGGGAATGGCTATTTCTAGCGCGGTTGGATCCACAAATTCGTTGATGGATGCCGTCGGCCAGGTGGTCGATCCGAATATTTCCGGTTGGTTGTTGATCAAAAAGAGGGTAACGAAGCCATTGAGGTAATCGATGACTAAGACGATTGCCTCGCTCGGATCGGTGTAAACGGCGTTTCCATCCATTTCATAGGAAGACCACCCGAGCTGCATCAATTGTCCGCCATAGGTAGCCGCGGCCGTCTCCGGGGCTTCGGTGAAGACGACCAAGGCTTCGTTTTCCTCAGACGGCACTATATAGAAATAAGGCGTTTCTGAGGCTAAAGCTGGGATAATCGATACCGTTTCAAAACCAAAATACTCATCGATGATCCCTTGCGGCCAAACGTCCGACCGTTGGACGTCGTTATCTTCGAACATGGCCGGGTCGTAATCGGCGATAACGATCATGAAACCCTCGTCGTAAGTCACGAAAGAGACGATCATTTCTTCACTGCTGTCGATGGCGATGATGAACAAGTCAACGATTTGATATTCGGGATGAACCGTCCAAGAGGCGGCTTCGAGTTGCGCGCCATAGACGACTTCGGGATCGGATAAGCTTAGGCTTGTCGTAATGGCGATGACTGGCTCCGGGAGGACCATATATTCATAGAAATAGGTGCTTGTGGATACATAAGCCGGGATGTCGAATCGGGCGTCGGAGGTGAAGATCGTTTCGATGATGGCTCGCGGCCATGCGTTCGACGAACCGGTGGCCGTCTCGCCGACTGGGGGGATTTCGATGGAAACCGACGCACTAGTCGAGGTTGTTTCTGAGGTAACTTCGCTCAGGCTCGACCAGGAATTATCGGATGCATAGGAACTTGATCCAGATAACGTGCAACTGGTCAGCGCAACCATGAGCAAAGCCAAAAAGACTTTGGATTTGGAGTGAGTGACAATATTGAGCATTTGGGATTCCTCCGCTAGGAATAGTATAGCACCCGACTTATGCGGCATCGCATGGTCCAAGGCGCAAACTAGTTCATCATGCCGTTGTCTGATTATTCGGCGTAAGTCAACTCGGTCAAAGGCGTGAGATGTTTTTTCGTTTCTTCGTTGGTGAATAACTTGATCAAATAGTCCAGCGCCTCAACGACGTTCGATTCGATCACGGCGTCGATGATCGGGTGTTTGAAGGCCAAAAAACTATTTTCGTTCACATAGGCCTTGAGCCAGTGGATGTTTTCGTTGAAGGCATTGATGCGGAGCATCGTCTCCAAGGTCAAATCGATCTTGTCGAAAATGAAGGCGATCGTGGCCGATCCGTTATCATACGCGGTAATGCGCAGGTAGACGCTGTCGTCGAAATCACGGAACTTGATGCTGCATTTGGCCACCATGAAGTCCTTGTCTTCTTCGAATAAGGGTTCCAGTTTGTATTTGGTCGTCAAGAATTTTTCCAGTTCGTTTTGCAATACCACGAGTCTCATCATCGATTTCCTTTCAGGCACGTCGCGATAAGGCAACGCCTTCATAACCGTGTATTCATTCATTATTCCAAACAAAAAGCCATCCGTAAAGGGATGGCTGGTTGAATGTTTCCTATGGC
>CAZBUP010000036.1:0-3521 GCA_964495145.1 uncultured Staphylococcaceae bacterium
ATATTAATCAGGGGTTATTAATTATTAAGCGTCAAGGGCGCGCTTTTTCAAGTTAATAAATACACCGAGCGACAATACCGAAATTAATGTAACGGCTATGAACGAATATTCCTTGATTTTGCTCTGCATTGGCTCAGTTACGGCCTCACTGACGTTATAAGGTTGGCCGAGACTGTCTTCGATGAATTGGTTGCTCGACAAATTGGCATACTTGTCAATGAGATACAAGTATCGTTCAAGCGCCAAGTCGATTTCTTCGTCGGTGGTATCCTCGTTGACGAAATAATCCTTGGTATTGTCATCCATATAGCCATATTCATCCGATAAGTAAACCCAGTCGACGCTACCGCCATCAAGGGATTCGCAGTAGGATGAGGTTTCAAGCAAGAAGAAATTGGCATAAGCGACGGCTTGATCGACGGAACTGGCGCCGACTTGATAGTTTACGGTATGATCGCCTAAATATGTGGTGGTATCGGTCGAAAATACATTCCACTCTAGTGGTTGGAACGTCGTTGAAGGGCTATCGACGGAAGCGATTCGCGTCAAGGTTTTTTCTCCAAGACTGCCAGACCCATTGGCATAGGTGGTCGACCAAAATGAATCAAGGCCAATTTGACCGATCACATCGATCAAAACGTCATTCTTGTAAAGCCCCACGGCGTCATTCCCGTTGAAGTAAGTGACGGTGCTGGTGGTGTCGGAAACGGATAGGATCGCGCTGATGGCACCAGAATTTCCAATCACGAATACGTCATCATGGGCTAAGGTACCTGACAAAGTCAAAGAGTAGGTTGGGGTTATTGCACCATTTGAATACAATTTCACGGCATAATTGGCCAATGAAACGCTGGTTCCCGTGCCGTTATAAATCTCTAGAGCCTTGTTGTTGCTAGACCCTTCAAGATATTCTGAGAAGAACAGGTCGCTGGCTCCGATTGTACCGATGACAGCTCCTTGATTGGTTAAAGCAATGTCATAACTGGCGGTTTTTCCAAGATAGGAAACGACCACTTCCTGGGTGCCGATCGAGAGCATGTCGGGTTCGGCCACATAATAATCTTCGACTTCTTCACTGGTGCTGTCGCTATAGTAAGCGGTAACCGCGATGCCCGAACTTGAGAAGGTTTCGCCAAAAGTGAAGTTCTTATCAACCGAATCTGTATCCAGCTCAATGCTTTGAAGGACCCGTTCCGACTCGGAAACCGCCACGGAATAACTGGTGGTTTTGGTGACGCTTTCTTCGGTGTAGGAAACGGTAATCGTGGTATTGCCCGCGGTCGATAAAACGGAACCATGGGTCGGACTGGTCGTAAAGCCGGCGACGACTTTCGAAGTCGTATCCTCATAGTGGGCGGTGACCACTAAACCCGACGTATTCAATGTTTCGTTCAAGGCGTAGGAAGTCTTGGCGCCTTCGGCATTGACGGAAATGCTCGCCAAAGGCGAAGCCGAGGTTTGCCAGGCCGGGTTGGTCCCGACCGAACTGGTTTCGGCGGCGATGGTCGCCCCGCTGCCGGAGTAGTCGGCGTCATAGACGATGCGGCCCCATTCCGGGTGGTCGATGTAGGGATTGCGGTTGTGTTGGAAGTTGCGGTCGATCAAATTGTTGCGGTGGATTTCATAAGCGTCGACCGGATCGAGTTCGTTCCATTCGAGGTAATGGGAAAGAAGCCCCATTTCGCCATAGACCGAAGCCGAAGAGGTGACCGTTCCGGTTAAATATTCGACGAGGCGCAGCATCGGGTTGCCGACGCTGGAATAGGTGATGTAACGGGTCGCCATGTAGAAGATCATACGGGCGACGTCACCTTTATACATGTCATGCGGTTCGAACACGGTTCCCGAGGAGAAGCCGACCGGGGTTCCGTTGTAGCCCATATTGGGATTGCCCCGCTCATCGGGACGGGAGACGATGTTGCTGCCGACGTTACCATAATCATAGTTACTATGATAGTTGTTGAGTCCTTGGTCGGCGGCTCGCAGGTGATGGAGATCGGTACCAGCCGGGGCGTTTTCCCCAAAATTGCCGTGGGATTTGGCCCAGGTGTGCTCTTTGTTCCAAATGGTACTATGGTCGGCTGACCACTTGTAGGCGGTACTCGTCACGCCATTGTAACCCCCATACATCAAATTCATGTAAGGGTCGTCTGAGAACGAATAGTTTGTCGTAGTTCCCAGCGGGGAAAGGGTCCAATCCCGATCGGTGATTTTCATAATGTCGGGCGTATCGTCGTAGCTAAATGAAGTATGTCCGTTGATGATGTCGTTCAATTCGGTTTTAAGAGCCGTGCCAGACAAGCCGGAGACGCCGGTGTAATAGGCATTGACTTGGGCATCGGTCAAATTGGCGGTGATGATGTCCCGACTCGACACGGCCGAGGCTTCGTATGGATTGCTCGCGGCCGCGATGAAAGTGATCATGGCCGAGAGGGTCAACGTGCCAAGGGCGATCATCCATGGTTTCTTTTGGTGCATTTTATTCGGTTACCTATCTTTGATAGACAGTAGATAATATTAGCATTTATGGGACGAGAGTAAATAATAATTTAAAAAACCCGTATCTGCTTCATCAAGGTTCACACCCAGCGAAAACGAGAACATGGAAATTATATTTCCAATTATTATATTACCATTCATCGCGACCATCAGCGAAAAAGGAGAACCGCTCCATTCGCACTATGGTAAGGTTGACGACGAACTATTATGATATAATAGCAAACCGAGAGGACCACACATGATCAGCAAACGGAACGACTACATCTCCTGGGACGAATATTTCATGGGCATCGCCATGATGTCGGCCCTCAGAAGCAAAGATCCTTCGACCCAAGTGGGCGCCTGCATCGCCGACAAAGACCACAAAGTCGTTTCCATCGGGTATAACGGGATGCCGATGGGCTGCCATGACGACATCTGCCCGTGGGGGCCCGGCGAAGGCCTCGAAAGCAAATACCTCTACGTGTGCCACGCCGAGCTGAACGCCATTTTGAACACCCGGGACGGAACCGCCCTAAAAGGGTGCTGCCTGTACGTGACGCTATTCCCTTGCAACGAATGCGCCAAGGCCATCATCCAATCGGGCATCAAGGAAGTGGTGTTCGGTTCCGACAAATACGCCGAGCAAATCTCGTTCAAAGCCAGCAAGAAAATGTTTGAAATGGCCGGGGTCGCTTACCGACAATACATCGGACGCACACCCGCCATCGAATACAAATAACCATGAAAAAACATCCTGCCAAGCCACCCATCTTCACCCATGCCTTTTTCAACCGCTTCGTCATCATTACTTTGGTCTACCTGTTGGCTGGATCCATCGTGTGGGGCACCATCGCCCGGATGTTCCCCCAAGGGATCGAACCGGTCTGGCTCTTGTGGCTTGTAATCGGGCTATCGCTCTTTGTCTATGTGGCGGCCGTCGTCGTCATCGAAGTCTTGATTCGCAAGAGGATCCGCTAGTGGCCATCCTCCGCATCGAAAACCTTTCGTTTTCCTACGATGGGCAAACGGACGTTTTAAAG
>CAZBUP010000036.1:3531-9442 GCA_964495145.1 uncultured Staphylococcaceae bacterium
GGTCGAAACCGGCCGTTATTTATCGATCATCGGCCATAACGGCAGCGGCAAATCGACGCTAGCCAAGCTGATCGTCGGACTATTGGAATCCAAACGGGGCCACGTTTACGTTTTCGACCAAGAGTTGACGCCCAAATCCATCACCCAAATTCGTCCCCATCTCGGCATCGTGTTTCAAAACCCCGACAACCAATTCATCGGGGCGACGGTGGCCGACGACATCGCCTTTGGGCTTGAAAATCGCCGTATTCCCCATGAGGAAATGCAACCCTTGATCGACGAATTCGCCGGAAAAGTCAAAATGACGGATTTTTTAGACAAGGAACCGAGCAACCTATCCGGTGGCCAAAAGCAACGGGTGGCCATCGCCGGGGTCTTGGCCATGCATCCGGATTTGATCATCCTCGACGAAGCCACGGCCATGCTCGACCCCAAGGGCAAGCGCGAGATCCGCGACATCGCCCTGGAGATGAAAAAAGACGATCCCAACTTGACCATCATCTCGATCACCCATGACATCGAGGAAGCTTATCGAAGCGATGAAATCGTCGTGTTGAACGAAGGATCGATTGCGTTGCGGGGCACGCCAGACGAAGTTTTTTCCAAACGGGAAGAACTGCGGGCAATCGACCTCGACATCCCCTTCGTCTTGAAGATGAAAGAAGCGCTTGAACAGGCCGGCATCGAAGTCGGCGACGCCAAAACCATCAAACAGCTGTCGGAGGCCTTATGCCGATAAAATTCACCGACGTCAGCTACGTTTATTCGCCCAAGACCCCGTTCCAAAACGAGGCTTTGCGCCATATCAATCTTGACATCAAAGACGGGTCCTTTACGGCCATCGTCGGCCATACCGGCAGCGGCAAATCGACCTTGATCCAACATATTAACGCCTTGCTGTTGCCCTCGACCGGCACCATCACGATCGACGACATGAAGATTGTCGCCAAAGAGAAGGTCAAGCACATCAAGATGTTCCGCAAGAACGCCGGGCTCGTTTTCCAATTCCCCGAATACCAACTGTTCGAGGAATCGGTCGAAAAAGACGTGGCATTTGGGCCAAGAAATTTCGGGGCCGACGAGAAAACCGCGCTTGAAAAAGCCCATGCCGCCTTGAAGCAGGTCGGCATCGAGGAAGCCCTCTACAAGCGGTCGCCTTTCGAATTGTCGGGCGGCCAACGCCGCCGGGTAGCCATCGCCGGGATCATCGCCATGGAGCCCAAGGTGTTGGTGCTCGATGAGCCGACGGCCGGTCTTGATCCCCGCGGCGCTCAGGAAATGATGGACCTGTTCGACCAAGTGCACCGCTCGGGCACCACCATCGTGCTGGTTACCCACGACATGAACATCGTCCTGCGCTACGCTAGCGACGTCATCGTCATGAAGGAAGGGACCATCGTCAAGACGACCGATCCCTTGTCGCTATTTGAAAGCAATTATGAGGATTATCATCTAGAGATTCCTAACCTCTACCATTTTGCCAATCTGCTCCGCCACGGCGGTTACCAGTTCGACATGAAGAAAATCCGAACCATCGCCGACATGGTCGACGTCATCAAAGGGGGACGCGCCCATGGCTAATCTGGCCCTCGGACGCTATGTCCCGTACGATTCGATCATCCATCGCCTCGACCCGCGCTTGAAACTCGCCTCTTTGATCGTGCTGATGGTCGGCGTTTTCATGAAATTCGCCAACGTTGGCATGAATTTCGTCATGTATGGGATCTTGTTCATTTTGATCATCGCCTTGATGGGTATCAGCCACATCAAGTTTTCGAGCCTGTTCAAGCAGCTGAAAGCCCTGTGGATCATGATCGCTTTCCTATTGATCATCAATACGATCGTGCCCAACAGCGGGCCGATTGCCTTTTCGATCGGCACCTGGAACATTTACTGGAACGCCATTTTCCAAACGGCGTATATCATCATCCGATTGATTTTGATGATTGGGCTGACGATGGTGCTGACCTCGACCACGCGGCCGCTGGATTTGACTTACGCCATCGAATGGTATTTATTGCCCTTGAAGGTCATCCGCTTCCCGGCCCACGAAATCGCGATGACGATTTCCATTGCCTTGCGGTTCATTCCGACGTTGCTTGATGAAACGTACCGCATCATGAAAGCCCAAGCTTCCCGGGGCGTGGATTTCATTTCCGGAAAACTGTCGGAAAAAGTCCGGGCTATCGTCTCTTTGATCGTGCCGCTGTTCATTTCGGCTTTCCAACGGAGCGAAGAATTGGCCAACGCCATGGAAGCGCGCGGATATAATCCAAGCGAAAAAAGAACCCGTTATCGCCTCATGCATTGGCGCCTCTCTGATACCATCGGATTATTGACGACCGCCATTTTGTTGGGCGGGCTCATCACCGTCTCGGTCATGAAACTCGATTTCGTCGCCATCGTCGGAGGATGGTTTTAATGCGTTACCTCGCCACGCTCAGTTATGACGGTACCGCTTATAACGGTTGGCAAAAGCAACCCGATGCCCCGACGATCCAAGGCGAAGTCGAACGCATCTTATCGATGATCCTAAATCAACCGATTGAAGTCTACGGAAGCGGGCGGACCGACCGCGGCGTCCATAGTTATGGGCAAACCTGCCATTTCGACGTCGACAAAGACCTAGACTTGAATAAGCTGAAAACCGGCTTCAACCGTTTGGTCAAACCCGATGTCTTCATGACCGGGCTGAAACGGGTCAAGCCCGATTTCCATGCCCGGTATAACGCCAAATCGAAAGTCTATTTCTATCTGATTAATAATGGAACCTATTCCCCTTTCATTCGGGATTATGCCCAGCAAATCCGCGATCGATTGGATATCGAAGCCATGAAACAAGCCGCCGAATCATTCTTGGGAACCCATCGGTTTTGGGATTTCACCACCAAAGACGAAGACAAAGACGGATTCATGCGCGAGATCCGTTCCATCAAGATTAAGCAATCACGCGGCATGGTCCGCGTCGATATTTTGGGCAATGGCTTCATGACCTACATGGTGCGGTTCATCGTCGGGACTTTGATTGCCATCGGTCAACACCGCGAAAACCTCGACTTCGTCAAGCAGCACCTTGACGGGACGTCGCGAAACGTCATTTCCTATAAAGCGGAGGCCCAGGGTCTTTACCTATATCGGGTCTATTACAAATGAGCGCCTTTAAATTGGATTATTGCTACCACACCCATACGTGGCGCTGCGGCCACGCCATCGGGCGCGATGAAGACTATGTGAAGAAAGCCATTCAGGCCGGACTCAAAGTCTTGGGCTTTTCCGACCATATTTTCTTTCCCGGCATCCAGCAGCGGGGCAGTCGCGGCGATTACGAGCAGCTTGAGGATTACGTCAATTCGATCCGCGACCTTCAAGACCAATACGCCGACCAGATTACCATCCATCTCGGTTTCGAGGCCGAGTATTACCGCGACTTTGACCATTATTACCGGGAACTGCTTCGGACCGGCATCATCGATTACCTGATTCTGGCCCAGCATTACCGATATGAAAACGGGCGCCCGACTTTCTATTACGGGTATGCCCGCACCGCCGAAGAAATCCAAGCGTATGGGCGCGAACTCATCCAGGGCATGGAAACCAAACTATTCAAATACGTGGCCCATCCCGATTTGTTCATGGCCCATTATAGCGATGGTTTCGACGAGACGGCCGAACAGGTGACCCGCGACATTTGCGCGGCGGCCAAGCGGCTCGACATGCCGCTTGAACTCAATTTAGGGGCCATCCGTTTTGGGGGCCAGCGGCTCATCGGCAACGAACTCCGCTACCTGTATCCGTATCCGCCATTTTGGAAGATTGTCAAAGAATACGATTTGAAGGTCATCTTGGGCATCGACGCCCACGATCCCGACGACCTGCTGGATCCCCGGGTCCAAATCATCATCGACATGATGCTTGATTTGAAACTCAAACATATCGATCGCCTCGATATCTAACTGCTTGTCAGTGATATAATGATTTTATTCGGAAATTAGGAGTTTCATTTATGGGAAGACATTTTGAGGTGCGCGCCGCCGCGATGGCGGCATCCGGCGCGAAAAAGTCCGCGCTTTACATGCGGGCCAGCAAAGAAATCTACATGGCGGCCAAGGGCGGCTTGCCCGACCCAGACAGCAATCTTTCATTGCGGAGCGCCATCGACAAATATAAAGGCTTAAGCGTCCCCAAAGACGTGATCGAACGGGCCATCAAGAAAGCCAGCGGCGGCGAAGCCGAGGCTTATTCTTCTGGTCGCTACGAAGCGTTTGGCCCCGGCAACAGCTTGATCATCGTCGACACCTTGACCGATAACGTCAACCGGGCTTTCATCGACATCCGGACGGCCATCACCCGCAAGGGCGGCCGCTTGGCCACGGTCGCCTATAACTTCAACGAGGTCGGCCTCCTGGTGTTCAAGGGCGAGGACCCCGACCATTTCGCCGAAGCCTTGATTTTGGCCGACGTCGACGTCAAGGACATCTCCGGATACGAGGGTCACATCGAAATCCAGGTGGCCCCGACGGCTTTGAACGCCGCCAAGTCGGCCCTAAAGGAATTGGCCATCGAAGACTTCGACGTGTGCGAGATCACCATGATCCCGAACGAGACCATCGCCCTCGAGGGCGAAGACCTCGACACCTTCAAGAATTTATTGGACGTCCTCGACGAACTCCAAGACGTTCAAAACGTCTATCACAACGTCGAATTATAAGCCCGATGTCGCGACTTTTTATATCTTGGGGCCGTCAATATTTTTTCATTGACTTTATATGTAAATATAAGTATTATTGTATCCGGCACAAATTGCCAAAATTGTAGTCCCGGTAAGAATACAGTTTGGTAAGGAGGAACCAACATGCTACGTCAAACAACTATGGCCAAAAAAGAAGAAATCGTCCGGAAGTGGTACGTGATCGACGCGACCGACAAACCATTGGGACGTTTAGCCAGCGAAGTAGCCATGGTCATCATGGGCAAACACAAACCGACGTTTACCCCCCATGTCGACTGCGGCGATTTCGTGATTATCGTCAATGCCAAGAAAGTCGGCTTGTCCGGCGACAAGCTGAACACCAAGAACTATTACAACGTTTCCAAATACGCCGGCGGGCTCCGGACTCGGAGCGCCCAGGACATGGTCAACCGCTATCCGATCGAAATGGTCGAACGGGCCGTCTGGGGCATGATCCCCAAGGGTCGCTTGGGCCGTCAGCAGATCAAGAAGCTATTCGTCTACGAAGGGGCGGAACATCCCCACGAAGCGCAGAAACCGGAACCGATGCCGCTGCGCACTAACCTATAAGGAGAAAATCCATGGCAACGAAGAAAAAAGAAATCGTCCAATACTACGGCACCGGCCGGCGCAAATCGTCGACCGCGCGCGTTTTCCTGAAAACCGGCACCGGGACCATCACCGTCAACGGCCGCCCGGTCAAGGAATACATGCCCTATGAAACCTTGGTCATGGACTTGATGCAACCGCTCGTGCTCACCAATAACGCCGACAAGTTCGACGTCATGGCGACGGTCGCCGGCGGCGGATTCACCGGCCAAGCCGGGGCTATCCGCTTGGGCATCGCCCGGGCCTTGCTCGAAAGCGGCACCGAACGGACCACCCTGAAGGTCGCTGGCTTATTGACCCGTGACAGCCGGGCCAAAGAACGTAAGAAGTACGGTCTTAAATCCGCGCGTCGCGCCCCGCAATTCAGCAAACGTTAATCTACTGATTAAAGAACCCATGGGCATCCACTCATGGGTTCTTATTTTAATCGGTCGCCGACGCAAACTAATGATTGAAAATTAAAATCTCATATAGTATATTGAATAGGCACATAACGGGCCTTTAGCTCAGTTGGTTAGAGCGCGCCCCTGATAAGGGCGAGGTCGATAGTTCAAATCTATTAAGGCCCACCAT
>CAZBUP010000037.1:0-9162 GCA_964495145.1 uncultured Staphylococcaceae bacterium
CGAATGGTGGAGCTGACGAGGATCGAACTCGCTACCTCATCGTTGCGAACGATGCGCTCTCCCAGATGAGCTACAGCCCCAAACGCCATAATACAATAACAAAAAGAGCATTCTTTTTCAATTATGATTGCGGTTATTAACGCACATAATTAACCCGCTTTCAAAATTAACAACCACTCATCACCTTACCAGTCTTCCGATGAAGGCGTTCATCATCGCGGCCACCTCTTTGACTGGTTCACGGTGTTTTTTATTAATCCAAGCCAAAACCATCCGAAAACAGCCAAATGTTAAGAATAGCGATAAATACTCAATTTCGGCCGGACTGCGGGTTCCTTTGAGTTGATTTTCGACATAAGCCTTCAATTGTGGTGAGTTAAGTAAACGTTTAGGAAATTCCGGATCGACGCTGTTATTGACCAAAAGACGGGAAAATTCGACGTTTTCCTCCAGCATCGACATGATGACGATTAAAACATCGAGATTATCTTGCCGGCCCATTCCTTTCATTGAATCAAGATTGGTATAGATATGTTCAAGTATTTCCTCTTCCATTTCCCCCAGCAGCGAAAATTGGTTTTCGTAATAACGGTAAAACGTCGAGCGATTGATGTCGGCAATTTCGCAAAGTTCTCTGACCGTAATTTTATATAGGTTCTTCTCTTTTAAGAGTTTAATTAAACTTTCTTTCAATAATCGCTTCGTCAACATCGTCCGTTGATCTTCTTTGACCATCTGTCCACCTCCGACATTTCCCGTTGCGTTTGTCCATGAATTCAACATCGGATTAATCAATGTTGCACATCAAGCCAAACCCGGGCAAATCATCCGCCACAAACGGATTGTTATCCAACATATGTTTATTATAATTCTTAATGTATTGCAAATCGATACTTATCTTGGAGAATTTCATCATGAAAAAAATGGCTCACTTACTCGTAAAATTTCGCTATTGGTTTTTAGGCATTATTTTAATTTTGACCGCCATCAGCGGCTATCTAATTACCCAAGTCACGGTTAATTACGATTTGACCGCTTATCTTCCGACTAATTCCGATATGAATGTCGGCTTGACAATCATGGAAGATGAATTCGATGACGACGATCAAAGCACCATCAAAGTAATGGTAACGGGTTTAGAATACGACCAAAAAACCGAAGTGTATGATATATTGAACGATCTTGACTACGGAACGACGGTGACTTATGAACTCAATAACGATGCCTATAATTCCGGCGATAATACCCTTTATTACGTCACCGTTCCCGCCGATGCTTATTCATCGTTGGCCAAGGAAGTCTATGAACAAATCGAGACCATCTTAAAAGACTATGAAGCCCATTATGCCGGCGATGTGGTGGAAGCCCAGAGCAACTACATTGTGATGATGGCTTTGATTGGAGTCATCATCCTTTTCATTGTATTGCTGTTATTAAGCCATTCCTGGGTGGAGCCATTCGTTTTTATGTTCACGATTGGTTTGGCGGTGGTTTTAAACATGGGAACCAACATTATATTTACTTCCGTTTCCAATATCACATTCAGCATTGCCGCGGTGCTTCAATTAGTGCTATCGATGGATTATTTCATCATGTTGATGGATCGCTACCGGCAGGAAAAAATAAATAACGATTCATTGACGGCGATGAAACTGGCCTTAAGCAAAGGGGCGCAATCAATTTTTTCATCGTCATTCACCACGATTATGAGTCTCCTTTGTCTCGTGTTCATGAGTTTTACCTTTGGCCTTGATATCGGTTTGGTTTTAGCAAAAGGCATTTTCTTTAGCTTAATCACCTCGTTCACGGTTTTGCCGACATTGATTTTGCTGTTTGAAAAGTTAATTGTTAAATTCAAAAAGAAAACCTTAACTTTTAAGATGGACAAAGTCGCAAACTTTGGTTATAAAGCCCGCTATGTCGTCATCGGGCTATTCATCGTTTTGATGGCGGGGGCGACCTATTTAAGTTATCAAGCGCCCATTAGTTACGTTATGATTCCGGCTACGCAAGATTACAAACTAATTGGAGCGGCTTTCCCGAGTGAAAGTCAAGTCGTCATCGTCTATGATAACGATGATGAGGAGGCCATCGCTTCTTTTGCCGAAGAAGCGCTTGCGCTAGATGCCACTTTATCGCTTGATGCCTATGCCACCAGCATCGGTTGTCAATTGGATTTAGAAGCCCTATCATCAACGACGGCCATGGATGAAATGGTGATTAAAGGATTACTGAATAATTATCATGATGGCGAAGTGTCTAATCTCACCTTACATCAATTAGGTGACTTTATCGTCAATGACATGGCCGCCAATCCGTATTTTGCAACCAATTTCACTCCCGAGATTTTGACCACGCTGACGATGATGGTGACCTATACTGACATCGTGACGATTTCTACCCCTTTTGATGCCTCAACCATCGCCGCATTCACCGGGATGGACACGACCACGGTTTCTAATATCATGGCGATGGCCAACCTCGAACACGGGCTTTCGGTCGATTCGTTTATGTCATTATATGATTTCGTCGCCTACACGTTAGTTCTGAGCCAAGATCCCATGTATGCTTCCATGTTCGACGAAGCATCAATTTACCAACTGCAACTGCTCGATGGCCTCATGGATTCCGCCCTAAATGAAATAAGATACTCCAGCGAAGAAATGGCGTTATTCTTGTCATCCATGACTTCCAATCTCGAGGCTAGTTATCTCGATATGGTTTATCTGCTTTATTCTGGAAAGACGGGTTACCAAGAAAGTTGGACCATTTCAATCGATCAATTTCTCACTTATTTAGTGACTGACTTCATTGAAAACGAAACCTATGCCTCGCTCTTAGACTCGAGTGCCCTTGTAGCGTTACAGGAAAATTACCATCTAGTTCAATCGGCAAAATCTTCATTAATCGGCTCGGATCATAGCCGGATGGTCTTGACGACTTCTTTTGCCCACGCCGATGAAGATTCATTGGCCTATCTTGATGAAGTGGCAAGTCTGCTTGAATTTCATAACATTGACTATTATCTCGTGGGCACGCTGGCCATGGCTCGGGAAATGAATGGTTCATTCCGGGCTGATTTAAATAAAATCACCATATTGACGGCTCTGGTTATATTTATCGTCGTGGCCCTGGCTTTTCGCTCTTGGTTCATTCCGTTACTATTGGTGTTGTTCATTCAAACTTCCATCTATTTGACAATGTCAATCTCGTTAATCACCGGCAGCGGACTTTATTTTCTAGCTATTATCATCGTGCAAGCCATCCTCATGGGCGCGGCCATCGATTATGCCATCTTGTTTACCAGTTACTATCGAAACGCCCGACAAAACGACAAGATCCATCAAGCGCTGTCTAAAGCCTATCAAGGATCCATGTCGACGATCATGACTTCGTCTTTGGTTTTGATTACCGTCAATTTGGCGGTAAGTTTCATTTCGACCGATCCGGTCATCTCTTCGGTGTTACTAACGTTAGCCCAGGGCATGGCGATTGCCGTCGTGTTAACGATTATCCTTCTGCCACCCTTAATTGCGCTATTCGACAAAGCCGTGTTGGCTCGGGTCGGAACCCATCGGCAAACCAAACCGAAGCAAATAAACGAACCTTAAATACATAAATATTCCAATGATAATACCCTAAATTCTGAACAATTAAGAAAAAAGGGTATTTTTTTCGGCTCCATTGTATTAACAAGGAATATCCTCACGACTTAATTAGTAACCCGTTAACTTCATGGTTGAATAACGAAAAAGCCGGTCAGGCTATTTCGTTGGACCAAACACCTTAACGATCAGTCAGCAGTCAATTTCCATAACCCGGCGCCACGACAGTCGGGTTGGTGAATCCATAATAATATGGGCTCAGTGGGTTGCCTAACGGATTATCGTCTCCATAGTTGACCGCTTGAAAATGAATCTGCTTGATTGAATATTGCTGATCGGTATAGACTTCATAGAAATAATTTGGTTCGTGGTAAACTTCAAAACCATTGATGAATAACGTATAGGCATTTCCTTGAATATGGAAGACAATGTTGAAGAATGGTAGATTATATGCTTCAAATGCCTCCCTTAACGTCGTTTCCGCATCACCGACAACCGTAGTCGCATCGGGATCTTGAAACCCCCAGGTATAGGTCGTGTGCTCGGCATAATTGGTGAAGAACCGCCCGCGGTAAGTGTCGGTCCGTTCGGTATTCACACCGCCGAGCGGATCATAATTATCGCTACCCATATAACTTTGGATCCAACCGACCTCATTGTGTGATTCATCGCCCACATTAATCCAAGGGCCGATATTAAATAAAGCATCCTCGTCATAAAAGATGGCCGAATCAATGAAAGCCGTCATTTGAATAATGATTTCATCATGAACCAATGCGCCAAATGGGGTCGCATTCCAATTTGGGATTCCCAAATCATCTCGATAATTTTGCATAGCTAAGCCATTCCAGCGATACCACTTGTTGGGGTGACCCGCATATTCGCCTTGCGAATAGTTGTTGGTGGTGGTCGTCGGATTGGTGGCGAGCATGACCATGTCGTGCTCTTGATGAACCCAACTATAGACCGAACGCGCATACAAGGATTCGTTATTATCGTCGTAGTAAAACTTGCTATCAACTTCATGATCGCAAACATAACATATTTCAATACTTTCAATCGTGACTGGATCTGCCGAATCGGTGACTATCGTCACATAACCATAATCCGCCAAATCCGGATTCAAATCGACGGCAACCCCGGAAATCAAACTTGTACTATATAGTACGTCATCGTAATTCTCGAACAAACTTGGTTTGGCTTGGGCATACAAATCCCCACCCGAAAAGGTCACTCTGATGGTGGTCAAACCATTAAAAACGGACATGTTCATTAAAGTTCCGAGTGTCATATTCTCATAATCGGCTTTTAAAATGACCAGATAATCGTCAAAATCTTGACCAGCCGCCGAATAATAGAAAAAGCGGAATTGCTCGGTGTTGGTCGCACCATCACACAATAGGTAGCCTGAATTATCATAGACGATCGGTGTGGTCACCGACTCCTTGGTAAACGTTCGAGTAGCTTCGAAAGTCTCGGCTCTTAACCGGTGATTATCACTTTGGTATTGGCCTAAAATGATAATGGGTAAGGCAAATAATAAGGAAAAAATAATGGTTTTTTTCACCCCAAGCGAGGTTTTGATAACATTTGGATTCATTTAAGTATGCTCCTTCTTAATAAAAATACCTTATTTGTAACGAGAATATAAGCCTATCGAGTATAGAATTCTTTTACTTATTGGCTAACTTGTAGAATGCCGATGCAGGTCTCGATTCCGGGTCTCGGTATTATCGTTGCCTACGAACCAAACAACGGTTTCCAACTGGTTTGACCCGCGACAATGATTGACTGACAAACTCAATACAAGGATCGGCTGTTTCTTACGAATGATTAAAAGACAGATCGGTCTTATTCCATGCATGGAAAAGAAAGTTCATATTCCTTAATCTGATCGATATTGCAAGTATCCAAATAAAAACGCCTTCGTAATCACGAAAGCGTTTTATCGATCAGGCGCAGATCAATTAACGAGGTCCGCCGCCGCCACCAACGCCGGTTGAGTAATGAACGTTGGAGGTTGAAAAAGTCCAGCTGGCTACTTGCGTTCCTGGAGTATACACTCCGCCTTGATATAAACCATCGGTCGTACTCGTCGCATTGGCGTAACTTCCGCCACAGTACAACTTATACGTACCGGTACTGAAATATGGTGAACTGACGCAGATTGAGTAAGAATTCTTTGCGGGCTTGAAGGCCACTAAATGCGTGTTGTTACTATCGGTAATCACATACAACGAGGAACTGCCGACGACACTGGAATGACCGATTAAAGCCGAAAACTGACTGCCGGTGGTCGGGCCAACGGCCATGCCTTTGCTGCCGACGGCCACTAATAAACCTCCGGTAATCGATATGACCGAACCCGAGCCATCACCTTTATCAATCGGACCATTGTTATCAACGGTTGGACCATTTACGATGGTTGTCCCTCCGGTAATGTAGATGCTCCCATTGCTGTCGAGGCCATCCCCGGCCGCATTCAAGTAGAGATATCCCCCGGAAATGTTGACGAGGGGCTGACTGCTGGTGTCGGTGCGGGCGTTGACGCCGTCGTCGCTTGATGTAACGTGCGTCGTCCCTCCGGCAAAATTGATCGTTAAGCCTTCGATTCCCTCATAGGATTTGGTGATATCGATGGTGCCCCCGTTGATGGAAACCGTCGTCTCGGCGTGGATGCCATCGTCGCCTGAAGAAGCCACGAGTGTCCCGCCGTTAATGGTGACGGTCCCATTGGAATGAATGGCGTCGTCCTGGCAATCAAGCGTAATCACGCCGCCGTTTACAATGACCGACCAATCGCTTTTAAGGCCTTTATACGATTCGGATCCGGTCACCGTATAACCGCTGCCTTTGCCGCTTGTGGCGGCAATGGTCCCGCCGTCGATTTGCACATAACGATACCCTTGGATGGCGTCCCGGGCGCTCGTGATGTCGATCATGCCATCGTTGATGCGGACATATCCTTTGGTCTCTTCGTCTTCGGTGTCGGCTTGGATGGCGTCTCCCGCGCTGGAAACCAATGTCAGGTCGGCATAATCGATTTCGACCGAGTCTTTGCCCTTCAAGGCGTTATTGACCGCGGTCACGTTGACAATCGGATATTCGTCGGCTGAACCCTTGAACCTCAAATCGTTGCTGGAATGAATCCCGTTGTTGAATCGGCCATTGACGATCAGGGTGCCGGAACCGCGGATGTTCAAATCGTCGCTCGAGAAAATGGCGGCTTTCGGATCTTCCTCAATCGCGTCTTCGTAGATATAACTGACCGCGTCGGTAAACGTGTTGACGGTCCCTTCGGTCAAATAGATGTTGGTCTTGTCGGCGTTGACGATGTAGATGGGGCTGTTCTTGGCGCTGGTCACGCTGACCCCGCTGAACACTAAATCAACCACGTCGTCGCCCGAGGCGTCGACCTGGATTTGCAAATCACTGGCTTGGCCGGAAAATTCATAAACGCCGGCACCGGTTATGTACAAATAAGAACCCGAGAGCGAAACAAAGCCGTTATTGCCGGATATTTCCGCTCCGGACACACCCGATAAGACGATATAGGGATGAACGTCGGTCAAAGAGAGACTGCTGTCATCTTCGGTTGACACGACGCTGGAGGCACTCGTCGAACTGGCATCGGTCATTGAAGAATCCGTGACTTCCGATGTGATGGAAGTTGACGAATCGAATGAAGAAAACCATGGGTAAGACGTCGCCTCGCAAGCCGATAATGGTAAAAGCAAAAGTAGTAAAACGATGAATAATGGTTTTTTCATCATGGCATTATTCGATCGGCGAGATGAAATTGACGACCCCGGACGTAATGGTCCAATAGTCGGTTTCCCAACCCATGGTGGTCACGGTGATGGTGTTCAAATCGGTGGCCGTGCCATAATCGCCGGTCCCATTCGATTTGCCCGACAACATGGTGGCCGTGCCAGCGTAATAAGAATTGGTGAGCGTCGAACCGGTCGTGTCATAAAGGCCGATTAAGGCGTTGACGTAAGCCTTGGTGCCTGAGAGGGTTGCCCCAGTCACTTGGCTAGATGAAAGGGCGTTGGTCAAAGAAACGACGTGCCCGGCTTCCTTATCTTCATAGCGGCCCAAAATGCCTCCGGCATAGACTTTGTTCTCGGTGGAAGCGGTGGCCGCGACCGATCCCGAGGCATAGACGTCTTGAACCGCCATGTCGAAATCGGAGGCGTCATAGGCGGCAATCAGTCCGCCGGCATACGCCGGCTTGGCGCCGGAGATGGTGCTTGAAACATTGCCGGAAGCGTAGGCATCGTTGAGGGTGCCTCCTTGCATCAAGCCAAGGACTCCTCCGGCATAGGCTTGTTCTTCAATCGCTTCGCCGCCGTCCATGACCGCGGTCACGTCGCCGATGGCTTTGAGCATGTCAAGATCGGTTTCTGCCCCTTCGACTTCGCCGATGATCCCACCGGCCACGACTTTGTTGCCGCTCGTGGCGGAGATATCGACCGAGGCGTAAGCATTGCATATCTCGCCGCCCTCGCTCATGCCGACGATGCCTCCGACCTTAAGTCCGCTAGAGGTTGCCGTCACGTCAATGGCGCCCGTCGTCTTAACATTGATCAGATTGCCGTAATTCTTGCCAACGATAGGTCCAATATATATTTTGCTGTCATTGATGACGGTTTCCCCGTCATATTCAGTTAAAGCCCCGGCAATATCGACGTCTTCGATAATGAGGTTATTAATGGTTCCCTCATTGACTCCGAATAACCCTAAAAATTCGTAAGCTTCGGTCATCGTGATCTCGCCTTCAATCGTCTCTTCGAGATCATAAACGAGGGTATCGGTATCGAAACTCAATCCGGAAATCGTGAAGTCGTTTCCGTCGAGCGTGCCGGTAAACGGCGCGCCTAAGAATCCAATCGGGGTCCAATCTTCTTCGAGGACGATGTCGGCCCCCAATTCATAATCGCCGTCTAAGTCGTTGGAGATGCCCGCCAATTCTTCGGCGGTGGTAATCCGTGGATCGTCGAGCGAGGTGCTACTATCGCTGGATAGATTCTCCGACGCGGAACTTGCTTCCGACGAACTGGTCCCGCAGGCGCAAAGGAAGGTCGTGGCCAGTAAACATAGATATATTTTTTTCATAGGAATTCTCCTCTATATATTTTAGAAACACGACGAAGGATCGATTTTATTGGCGTTAGGGCTAAGTTTTCAACAATCTTTTTAAACCAGTCTTGGTAAACAATTAACGAATGACGGGATAAGTTATGGTTTCGCCCACACGCAATAACCGGTACGGACATGGGCTTTGCCCATCCAGTGTGGACCTAATCGTTTCATTCGTCAAATCAAATTCGTGCATCGGGATGAATAATTTCGGTTTGATGACGGCCAAGGCTTGGACGGCTTCGCCCAAGTCCATGGTATAGGTGCCCCCGACCGGGAGAAAAGCCACGTCGACGCCTTGTGCCTGGGTCATCTCTTCAATCATGTCGGTATCCCCGCCATGATATAGGCGTACCCCGCCCATGGTGATGATGTAGCCAACCCCAAATCCCTTCGGATGGTATTTGCGGGTCGA
>CAZBUP010000038.1:0-9062 GCA_964495145.1 uncultured Staphylococcaceae bacterium
TTCCAAGAGAGGGACGTTCTTCTTTTTCATGACGCCCTTCATCATCTTGGCGCCTAAGCCGCCGAAGTTCATCTTGGAGACGCCCATTTTTTTCGGGCCGCGGGGCATCATCGCCCCGAACATGGCTTCGATGAACGGTTTGCGGACTTTGACTTTATTTGGCTTGCGCAGCAAATTGAGACCCCAGAAGGTGCAGAAGATGGTTACGTTCTTGCCCATGGCCGCCGAACCTTGGCCGATAATCATGGCCGCCATGGCTTTGTCCATGTCGCCGCTGAATAAGACGATGGTCGTGTTCTCGCCGCTGTTGGACACTTTGACGCCGCCCGAGGCCAACCCGCCCTTTTGCACGACGGCGCGATAGACAAGGCCGTCCTTCTCGTTTTTAAGCAGGGTATTGCCGGTGTTTTCGCACCATTTTTCGATGTCTTTGGCAAAACCGGGGTCCGTGGCTTCGATTTGAACCGATTCGCCCATTTGAAGATTGGCGACGGCTTTGAACGTTTGCATGATCGGGCCCGGGCATTGAAGTCCGCAGGCGTCGATGACGATGGTGGCTTTGATGGTCGATGATGGGGTTGCCATATGATGTACCTCGCGATGTTCAGGATTGGGCATGTGCGTTTCGGGTTGCGACTTCTGATAGTGAAGTGCCTTATATAGTTTGAATCCGCCGGCTAAGTTATAACGTTTCGTATATCCAAGCGAGCGCAGTATTTGAATGGCTAGATAAGCCGTATGGCCGATGTTGCAGTAAACGTAAATCGGTTGGTCTTTATCGGCGGGAAGTTGGTCGGCTTGGGACCGGATTCTCGCCAGCGGCAGATTGACGGCGCCCTCGATGTGATCGAGCGAATATTCAAGTTCGGTGCGCGCGTCCAGCACATAGGCTCCCGCCTTGATCAAGCCGTCGATTTCATCAATGCCGACATATTCGAAGGCGCCGCCCAGCAAGTTCATGGCCACGTATCCGGCAATGTTGATCGGATCTTTGGCAGAGCCATAGGGCGGAGCATAACAAAGTTGCAAATCCGGCAAGGCCCGCACGTCAAGTTGCCCGGCAATGGCCGTCGCCAAGACATCGACGCGTTTGTCGGTTCCATCGCCTCCGACCGCTTGGGCCCCGACGATTTTTCCTTCGGGGGTGAAAAGCAGTTTGATGAATATGTCGCGGGCGCCCGGATAGTATCCGGCGTGGTTGCCGCGAGACACATAAACGAATTTGTAAGGTTTGCCTTTGCGCTTGAGGGTTTTCTCGTTTTCGCCCGTCGCCGCCAGGGTTAAGTCGAATACTTTGACGATCGATGAGCCGAGCGAACCGACGTAACTGACGTCCAGCCCGGCGATGTGGTCAGCCACGAGGCGTCCTTGGCGATTGGCCGGCCAAGCAAGGGCGATGGCCGTTTGGGTTCCATCGATCAAGGATTTGACTTCGACCGCGTCGCCGATGGCGTAAATGTCGTTAATGGTGGCCCCGGTCTTGGCGTCGATGGCCTGCATGGCGGCCGTGGTCACGATATGGCCGCGGGGTCCGGTCTTAAGACCGGCGTTGACGGCGAGATCGCTTTCAGATTTGACCCCGACGCCCATGATGATCATATCAGCCGACAAAACCTTGCCGCTTTTCAATGTTAAAGTCTTGCCTTCGTCGGCAAAAGTCGCCACGACGTCTGATAGATAAAAATCAATCCCATGGTTTTCCATTTCGTTTTGGGCCAGTTTGGCCATTTCGAAATCTAAGGGAGTCAAAATCTGATTGGCCAGATCGATGACGGAGACGGCGATGCCGCGTTCCGACAAATTTTCGGCCATCTCGACGCCGATGAAGCCTCCGCCGATGACGACGGCGGTTTTCGGATGCGTCTCGTCAATGAAATGCTTGATGCGGTCGGTATCGGGGATATTTCGGAGCACGAACATATGCTTAGCGTTTTCGATGCCGGGCGTCGGGACGATGATTGGTTTCGCTCCCGGCGACAGCACGAGAATGTCATAGTTTTCATCATAGGTGGCTCCCGTTTTCACTTGGCGAACGGTTACCGTCTTGGCGGCGCGATTGACGGAGGTCACCTCCGAAAAATTGCGCACGTCAAGATTGAACTTGTCGCGAAGTCCCTCGACCGACTCGACCAGGAGCCGTTCGCGGTCTTTGATGACGCCGCCGATATAATAGGGAAGCCCACAGTTGGCGAACGAGACGAACTCGTCGCGTTCTAAAATGATGATTTGATGCGCTTCGGATAGGCGCCGCAGCCTGGTGGCGACAGTCGCTCCGCCGGCCACGCCGCCGACAATCATGATTTTGGACATTTTTCTAACCTCTCAATCAATCATAAGTTAAGCACCATCGCAACAAAAGTATATTTTGGTTAATGAACGCTTGTCGTTCTGGTTGGCGCGATGGTTTTGACCATCTCATAGAGCATCCGTCAAAATCAGCCAAAGGTCAATAAATATAAGCGGTTATTCATTTCATTTTGTCAAAAATGCGTTTTTTTGAAAGAGGCCTTCATTTCGGACCCAAAAAGGGGTATGGACTTTTTCACAGCAAAATCACTTGAAGGATTTTCTTATAAATGATGACGACCGAACGAAGAACGCCCTTGCGTTACATTTTTATAGTTAGTATCGCTTAATTATTCCATAATTATATATCATGGACACTCTTCGAAAAGCCACCGACCCCAATCCAGAAGCCGTGTTGGTCATCCCCCCTTCTTTAAGTGTCGAACGGGCCGCTTGTCCCAACAGCTACCTTTTTGAAACCGCCGGCAAGATCATCTTGATCGACCTGCCGACGCTGGCGGCTTATCCTTTTTGGCTTACGTCGCTCAAAGAGCGATTCACACCCGCCGGTGTCGATTATCTGATCATTCAATCGTACGATCTTTCGACCGGGCGCGTGCTTGAAGCATTTTGCGGCGATGGCTTTAAAGGAAACGTCTACGCCGCTAGAAGCCTCGTTCCGGCCCTGAAGGCGGCCGCCTATGACCGCGAGGTGGTTTCGGTCGAAGACGCCGGCAGCCAGCTGCTCATCGATGGGCGCTTGGCACTAAGCTTTGTCATTATCAAATATCTGCCCGCCCCTTCGATGTTGATGAGTTATTGGGTGACGCGCGGATTTTTGTTTTCAGGCCCGCTGTTCGGCAACACCGAAGCCCAAAGCACCAACGACCTCGCTTCGATCAAGCGATCGATCGTCGCTTTCCATAAATCGACGATGCCCAGCAGCGAATACCTGAAGGCGCCGCTACGCCAAATCACCCACATGGCCATTCACGCCATCTTTCCGTCCTATGGGCGTTTTTTTCTGCAAACGGAGGTCCCCGCCATCATCGAGCACGAGTACCATCTCGACTTTTACAACTCACAGCAAATATATAAAATCAACGTTTTGGGCGAGAAGGAAATCAACTTTGTCGAACTGGGCAACAATCTCATCAACAAGCTCTTAAAGGATTGGCCTAAAGATAAGGTCATGGCCATATTCGAAGGCAGTCCCCTCGCGATTGAAGAGGCGACCGGCGAACTCAAAGAAACGCCTTTGTTCGGTTATAAGCTGTATAACGTGCTATTCGACCAAATTTATCTTAAAACCGGGCGGGAAGGGCTCTTGTTGCTCGAGCCGCTCGTCAGTCTCTACCACGCCCAATACGGCATCACCCGCCCCAGCGTCTATACTTCCAAACTCGTGGATATCGAGTCCAGCAGCCAAGCGGCGGTGGCTGAGAAAAAAGAACTCGAAAAGAAACTGAGCGCACTGCAAACCACGCTTGAAAAGACCGAATCGCGCCTACTTAAAGACGAAAACACCGGCTTGTACAATGAATATTTCTTCAAGGCGCTGCTTGACGGAGAATTGGCAAAACTGCCTGCCGCTCCGTATGTGCGTGGCTTTGTGCGCATTAAAATCGATCAACTGCAAGACATCAACCAACGCTATGGCAACCTCGTCGGCGACGAATCGCTCCGCCACCTTCGGTATCTAATCGAACAAATGAAACTTGAAAACGCCTTGACTATCAAGCTCAATGGTCCCGACGTGCTTCTTTACGTCAAGGAAACGACTGCCGAACGGCTTAAGGCTCTGGCCATCCGCCTTCGTAACGACGTGGCCGCCTCGAAACTATTCATCGAACGGGTATCGGTCACGCTGGCTGTTGTCACTAGTGACGAATTGACGGCGGCTTCGCTTCCCAATGAAAAATACCGCCAGCTGCTGCTTCTATTGGCGCGGCGGATCCGCATCGGGCAACGCCAAGGTGGCGGGCAAGTCATCAGTAGCGACACCGAAGCCGAAACCTTGACCGATGGCTATGTCCTCTTGATTGACGAAGACGACGTCAACCGCAATATGCTGACGCGCATTTTCAAGCGCGTCAATCTCGAGGTTTTGACGGCTTCTGACGTGATTGAGGCTCGACTGGTGCTCGAGCGGCAGCCAATCGATATCATCATCTCCGAGATCAACCTTGCCAAAATCGACGGCTTTGCCTTCAAACAATCCTTGAACGAAAGCCAGAAGTTCGCCAATGTACCATTTATCATGGTGTCCCACAGCAAGACGGTGGCCAATATTCGCCGCGCCAATCTTCTCAACGTCGATTGCATGCTTGAAAAACCGGTCATCCCCGAAGAACTCCTGGGACACGTGATGCGGCTCCGGAGTCGGAAACAAGCCGCCTTATGACCGTCGACCAAGCGCTGGGAATCCTTTATGCGTTTCTTGGTGCCGTCGCCGGGCTGATTGTTTTGATCATCGTCCAAAAATTCATCAATCGTGGCGAAGGCCGACGACAAAAGCGCGCCCGGGATTTGTTTTACAAACGCTACTACGACGGCTTTGACGTGAATCTGCCCCTTTTTATTCGCTCTTTTTTCGACGTTTTGCTCGACATTGAAACCCAAATCGAAATCGATCCCGAGGTGCGAAAGCGCGTCGTGGCCGACTTAGTTCGACGTCCGTTCGTCAAAAGGTTATTCTTGCGAATCAAGAGCCCGTGGCCGCGCCGGCGCCAGATCGCCGCTACCTATCTCGGCGCTTTGAAGACGCCGCGAGCCATCAAAGCCCTGCACCGGCAACTTCATCGGGAACCATCCGCCGCCGTCCGTTTTGCCATCATCATCGGAATGGACCGCCTGATTGGCCAAGCGGACGTTTCCTTCATCATGGATACCCTGGAAGTCGGGACGAATCATTACATCTATTGGATCAGTACCTTTTTTAAGAACCGTTATTTTCATTTTGCCCCGATCCTGAAACCCTTTTTGGACGATGGACGGGACGAGGTCAAGCGTCTGTTCCTTCACATGGCCGAACAGGTATTCGATCCCATCTTGCGCGATTATTGCCTGAAGATCATCGATGAAGGCAACGATGACGAATTGGTCGGCTTAGGCCTCGCGGCCATCACCCGTCAATATCCGGAAGCGCTTCTTTCCCCGCGCTACGCCCTGAGCGACAACGTTCTCGTCAAGACGGCCGTCATTCAGGCTTCCAGCGTCCAAGTGAACGACAAAATGTTGATGAGCCTCATTTCCGAGTTTGACGGGAGCCCGCTTGACCGACATCGCGTCAACGCCATTTCGCGCATCGTCTTCGACGCCAAGGAGCTTTTGCTGAAAGTGGTTGACCTTTATCCAACGATCAAATCAGAGGTCCAAAAGATCGGCCTGACCCGCGTGTTGAGCCATCATATCAACTATTTGATTCTTCGTTTGGAAGCTTCTCACGAAGGCACGCTCAACCTGCTCGTCACGCGAATGATTGAACAACACATCATCGAAGACCTGATTGACTTCTTGAATCGCAACCGCGACGGCGAACCGGTCAAAAAACTCATCGGCGCGCTCAAAATCGGCGCCGCGCGCGACGAATTCGTGCTCGAGCAATTCAGCGTCTACCTGCACCAAGACTTGTTGGCGCGCATGGGGTTAATCCGCAAAGCGCAACCGGTCACCACCCGTGACAAGATGCCGATCGACCGCAAGAAAATCGTTTGGATCGTATCGTGGTGCACCTTGGCCTTCGCGCTGATCCCAATCATCGCTTTTTTGCAGCTGCTTCCGGGTATATTCTCTTCCCCTTCCCCGTTCATCGCCCTGTTGGTGCGCATCAACCAAACCGTGGTTTTCTACTTCTTGTTGGCCAACGGCATCTACCTTCTTTTGCTGGCGATTGCCATCTTCGGTTCGCATAAGACCGATTCGCTTTGGCGCGTCAAGAAAGCCACCTTGCTGTTCGAACATGACTTGCTTCCCTCTATTTCGATTATCGCCCCGGCTTACAACGAGGAAAAAAGCATTGTCGAAAGCGTAACTTCGCTTTTGAATTTGCGCTATCCGACTTATGAAGTGATCGTCGTCAACGACGGGAGCAAAGATGGGACCATCGATACCTTGATTGACCATTTCAAACTCGAACGAAAACATCCCTTTTTCGAGTTGAAACTGGCCACCAAAGGATTGCGCGGCGTCTACGTCAATCCCCAAATCCCGAATCTGATCGTCATCGACAAGCATAACGGCGGGAAGGCCGATGCCCTGAACATGGGCATCAACGCCGCCAAGGGGGCTTATGTGTGCGGCATCGACGCCGATTCGCTTCTCGAAGAAAACGCCTTGCTTAAACTGATGTCGGTGACCTTGGACGACGATCTTCCGTTTATCGCCATCGGCGGCAACATCGTCCCCGTCAACGGATGCCTAGTCGACCGGGGCAAGGTCGAAGCCCATGGTTTGGGAAAAGGCGCTTTGGTCCGCTTCCAGACGCTTGAATATCTGCGGGCGTTCACGAGCGGTCGCATCGGTTGGTCGGAACTGCATTCGCTATTGATCATTTCCGGGGCATTTGGCGTCTTCAAACGTTCGGAACTGATCGAAGTCGGCGGTTATCTCACCAGCAGCGGCAAACTAAAGAAAGACACTGTCGGCGAAGACATGGAACTGGTCGTGCGCTTGACCTTCAAGGCCCTCCAAAACAAGGATCCTTATCGGGTCGCTTACGTGCACCACGCCGATTGCTATACCGAACTTCCGACCGAGTTCAAAGGTCTACTGCGGCAGCGGAACCGCTGGCAGCGCGGCCTCCTCGATATCTTGAATTACCATAAGAAACTGTTGTTCAATCCGCGCTACAAACAGCCGGGCATGATCGGTTTTCCGTATTTCTTCTTGTTCGAAATGATGGGACCATTCCTCGAAATCATGGGCTATTTAGCCATCATATTAGGATTGGCGCTCGGCATCTTGAACACCCCAATAGTTATTTTGCTGTTTGCGGTGACGATCGCCTTTGGGCTCGTGATATCGCTATTCTCGCTTCTGGTGGCCGAACGCCGGTCGACGCTTTATTCGGTCAAGGAAACGCTACTGTTGATTCTCTATGCCATCATCGAAAACTTCGGTTTCCGCCAGATCATCAGTTTCCATCGGGCCGTGGCCACTTTTTCGGCTTTGAAAGAATCGGGCAGTTGGGGTGCTCAGACGCGCACCGGTTTCCAAAAGAAATCTTGATGATGATTCATTGAAAATCTAGACAAGTGACTCAAATCATCTACGAATCCCGAATTTGGGTACACCCATCGGCTTCCGAACAACATTTTCGTGGAGGCTTTCTTTTTCTTGAAAAGGGGAGCACGCCGACATAAAGTGTAAAAGAGGATTTCTTATGATTCGCATCATCACGGCCGAGAAGGGTCAAGTCGAGATACTGACATCCATTCAAAACGGCTGTTGGGTTCAGGTGATTAAACCCACGCCTGAGGATATTGCTTTTTTGGAGTCCGTTGGCGTCCTGCGCGATTACATTAAATACGCCACCGACGAAGAGGAATTGTCACGCATCGAAAGCGAAAACGAACAAACGCTGATCATCGTTGATTTGCCCACCGCGGCAGCCAATGCTCGCAATAAGAAAATGTCAACCACCCCAGCGACCTTCCTTTTGATGAACGGCGATTTACTAATCAGCGTCGCCAACAAGGAAAATGATTTGTTTGACGAGATTCTCAAATCCCCGAATTTAAACACGCGTAATCGCACGCGTACGATTCTGCAATTTCTTAGCAAGACGGCCTTAAAGTACATGCAAGTGTTGAAGGAAATCGACCACATCGTCAACGAGATCGAAAAACGGGCCGTCCGTTCTATCGGTAAAGATGAAATTATCGAGTTGATGGAGGTTCAAAAATCGCTTGTGTACATCACTTCGTCGCTCAAGGCCGGCGAAGCCATGCTGGATCGCTTCCGGCTGGGCAGCATCCTCAACATCGATAAATCGGATTTGAATTACGCCGAAGACATTCTAATAGAAATCCGCCAAGCGCGCGAAATGGCCGATATTCACGAGCGCTTGTTGACGAACGCGATGGATAACTACGGCTCCATCATTTCCAACAATCTCAACGACATCATGAAGGTACTGACCGTCGTGACGCTGTTATTTTCCGTCCCCATGATTATTTTCGGGCTCTATGGTATGAATGTCGCCGGTTTATGGTTCGATGGAAGCCCTTATTTCGCGATTGGATTATCCTTATTGCTGATGATCTTGTTATCCGTCTGGTTTATTAAGAAAAAAATGCTTTAGAGTAGTTAAATTATCCTACCGGGTTATTGACATTTGGCGGCGATGCATGAAAGGGATTCATGGTCCGCTTCAAGATTTTTTTATCGTTCAGAATCCCAGTATCGTGATGCCATGATTTCTGGCGTGTTCGCATATTCTTGCCCGTTTTTCGCCTCGATCGACTTTTATGCTTCGTTCTATCAATTTTATTGATCAACGTGATCATAACTGGGACCTTGGGCAGAGCGCCGGCTAATGGCCGCAACCGACATCGGCGAATGCATATTAAGAAACACAATCGGGTGCCGCCGATGTTGCGGTCAGGAGCTACGATATTTGCTTACGCGTTCGATGCCGATTAGCGCATGCACAATCCATGGCCCGATACCCGCTTATCATGCGGTTGACGCGATAGGCGCACCTAAGTAAGCGCCGGTTGCAAAAAGTAATGAGTGCGCGTCTTCTTCTTCATGAAACGGATATAACGAATGAG
>CAZBUP010000039.1:0-8789 GCA_964495145.1 uncultured Staphylococcaceae bacterium
GCATCGCTTTGACCAGCAAGCCGAGAAGGAACGCTTGGAGAGCATCCGCCAATTGGAACGGGCTCGCCAAGGGCAAGCGGAGTCGAATCAGTATCCGAAGAGCCGCCCCACCACGAGTTTCGTCAGCCGTCCGACCCGGGAAACCTCACTTCCCTTCACGCGCCCGACCGTCGCCAAAGGGCCGACTTCCGGATTAAAGAAACTTCGTTATGGCCAAGATTCGGCCACCGTCGAATCCACGACGCCGGACGCCACCCCCTTGAGATACCAGCCGGTCGATGAGCCGAAGCCCATCCCGACCTTGACGCCGATTGGATACGACCGGCCCGGCGACTTGAAACGGCCGACGGTATCCTTTAGCCTTTCGGATCAACAAGCCGCGGCTGCCCCGATTGAAGAACCATCCCGAAATTACCCCGATAAAAGCGTTGACCAAACGCAAGAGGCTTTTTTTGAATATCCGCCCATCGATTTAATCGATGACGTCCCGGAATCGGAAGATTTCGAATATAACGACGAAGTGTCGGTCCAGCGTCTCCAAATCATCAATCAGGCCTTCAAAGACTTAAATGTCAAGGCCGCGGCCGTGTCGTATCAAGTCGGCCCATCGTTCACGTCGTTCGACATCCAACTGGAACGGGGAACGCTCGTTAAGAGCGTGGCCACGATCATCAACGAAATTTCGATTCGGCTCGGCGGCATGCCGGCGCTTTTCACCGAGGTAGTGCCCGGCAAGACCACTTCGACGTTGGAAGTGCCCAACGAAAAAGTGTCGATCGTCAGTTTCAAGGAAATCATCCGCGACATCGATACCCGGAGCGAATTCGCCAACCGGATCGTGTTGCCGTTTGGCAAGAACATCCTCGGCAAACTTGAGCTCTTGCCCTTGAAGGACATCATCCACATGTTGGTGGCCGGGACGACCGGCAGCGGCAAATCGGTATTCATGCATACCGTGATCATGACCGTGATCATGCGCAGCCATCCCCGCGACATCCGCCTGCTCATCATCGATCCGAAACGGGTCGAGATGAACCGCTATAACGACATTCCCCATCTTTTGGCTCCGATCATCAACGACTACGGCCAAGCCAAAATCGCCCTGACCCGGTTGTACGAAGAAATGGCTTGGCGCTACGAACTATTCAAACAAGCCGGCATCTCGAGCATCGACGCTTACAACCGTTACGCCCGCGATAATGGTCAAGAGGAATTGCCGCTCATTTTAACCATTATCGACGAATACGCCGACTTGGTCGAAGGAGTGGCCTCCATCAGCGAGACGGTTGAGCGCTTAGCGGCCTTGTCGCGCGCTTCGGGTATCCACCTGATCATCGCTACCCAGCGGCCGATCACTCGGGTCGTATCCGGCAACATCAAGAACAACATCATCACCAAAGTGGCTCTTCAAATGAATGCCCAAGTCGACTCGGTCACTGTTTTGGGCCATGCCGGCGCCGAGAAACTGCTCGGCAACGGCGACATGATCGTCAGTTGCCCGAAACTGTCGCGTTATGGGGAATTGCGTCTCCAAGGCGCTTTTGTAAGTGAAGACGACACCCGGCGCGTGGTAGAGTTCATTAAGGAACGGTACCCCGCCAATTACCATCCCAATTTCGAAAACTTGATTGACGTCACGGCCATGGGCCCTTCGTTCTCCAGCGGGCTCGATGACCTGGTCGATGAAAAATACGAAGAAATCAAACAATACGCGATGACGCAGGAATACATGTCCTCGTCGCGGCTGATCCGCCAATACGGCATGGGTTTCAACCGCTCGAAGCAAATCATTGCCCAACTGCAGGCCGAAGGCATATTGGCCCCGGGTCCCGACAATCCCCAATCCAACAAAGGCATTAAAGTATTGGTGCATAACCAAGATGACGGCGTCCCGTCATAGAAGGAGGCCCTTATGTCCATCGGCATCGACATCGTCTTAATCCCGCGCTTCGAGCATAAAGAGGCGTTGGCCAAACGGATTTTATCGCCCTCGGAATTTCTCATTTATGAGAAACGGGCCGACAAAGTCCGTTTCATCGCCGGGCGCTTCGCCGCCAAGGAAGCTTTCTTGAAAGCGGTCCGGGGCGGGTTTGGGCAAATCGCTTTTAGCCACATCTCGGTTTTATACGACGATTTAGGCATCCCCTACCTCGAATACTTGGGGCAACGCTATGACGTATCGATTTCCCATGACGGCGATTATGCCGTGGCCGTGGTCCAAGTGCCTGACGGCGTTTTGACCAAAGCGGCCTGATAACCATGAAAGACTCGTTCATCAACGCCAAACTGGTCGGGACCAGCGCCATCCGTCTATTATTGCTGGGTCCTTTGAACAAGGAAGCCAACCATCCCTTTCTTTTGATCACTGACGGAGTCAAGATTGAAACCCTGCGCGTCGAAAAGACGACTCCCCTGTCCGGCGGCTGGGCCTATGAACTCAAAAGCTACAACGACATCGTCCTCGGCCATCAATACGACATCGTCCTTGAAGGATTCGGGCGCTATCCTCTCGATGTTGGGGAGGCAATCAATTTTCCCGATTTCGACCGCGAATTTTATTACGAAGGCAGCGATTTAGGCGCGATTTACGCGAAAGAATCGACCGCTTTCAAACTGTGGGCGCCATTGGCGAGTCGCGTTATGCTGGAAATCGCCCTAGGCGGGACGAGCGACTACCAAATCATGAAACGGGGCAGTCACGGCGTTTACGAACTGACCTTAACGGGCGATTGGGCGGGTGCCGTTTATTTGTATCACGTCACCAATAACGGCTTGACGGTGGCCCTCACCGATCCTTATTCGTTTGGAACCACCCCCAACGGCGAACAATCGGTCGTCATCGATTTCAGCCGCGTCGATGTCCCGCTTCATCATGACCATCTCCCGAAACTAACCCGCTACACCGACGCCATCATTTATGAAACGAGCGTCCGCGATTTGACCATGGACCCGCTTTTGCCCTTCACCCATAAGGGCCGATTCCTCAGTTTCGTCGAGCCGGGCATCAAAACGGGCCAAGACCATCCGGCCGGATTCGACTATTTACTATCCTTAGGCGTCACCCATGTCCAATTGATGCCCATCTATGATTTCCAGACCGTGGACGAACGCGATCCGGGCCGCTTCTACAATTGGGGTTACGATCCGATGCATTATTTCGTGCCGGAAGGAAGTTTCGCCAGCGACCTTGACGATCCGTATTCCCGGATTCGCGATTTGAAGAAACTCGTGTCCATCTGTCATGAACATGGTCTTCGCATCGTGATGGACGTCGTTTACAATCACGTCTATCACGCCCATTTATCCGTATTTGAGAAAGCGGTGCCCGGGTACTATTTCCGGCGGCGCAAGGACGGGCGCATGTCGAACGGCTCTTTCTGCGGCAATGACGTGGCCACCGAACGACCCATGGTCCGCAAGCTTCTGCTCGAAGCCTCGCTCCACTGGGTGAAAACATACGGGATCGACGGATTCCGTTTCGATTTGATGAGCAACATCGATCAGACGACCATTCGCCAAATTCAAGACGAAGTTCGCCGAATCAAACCCGATTTCATGCTTTATGGCGAAGGTTGGAACATGCCGACGGAACTTCCCGAGAATATGCGAAGTTCCATGCTTAACGCTGGCCGCTTGCCCGAATTCGCTTTTTTCAACGATGCGTTCCGGGACACGGTCAAAGGACCGACCATGGACGATCGGCTTAAGGAACGGGGTTATCTCCTTGGAGCCGCCAGCTTCCGTCTGGGATTCAAATACGCCTGGGCCGGCAGTTGCCTCGATTTGGTGTTCCCGGCCCGGTTTTCAAGCGCTAAGCAATCAATCAACTATGTTGAATGCCACGATAATGGCACTTTATTTGACAAGATGCTCGTTTCCAACAGTCAAGAATCGATTACCGTACGACTCAAACGGCTGCGGTTGGTCAACGCCGTCACCATGCTGGCGTTTGGAATCCCATTTTTCCACATGGGCCAGGAAATCGGGTTGTCCAAAGGCGGCGATTTGAACTCCTATAAATCCGGCGACAAAGTCAATCGGTTCGATTACCGGGTCTTAGACGAGCGCAGCGATCTGGCCGCTTATTTCGCCGATTTGGCCAAGGTTCGCAAGATGTTCCCCTTCTTGAGGGCGGAACGGCCGGACCACATCGAAAAACTGATTCAATTCGAAGACCTGGGCGAAGCCGGGCTCATCATCCATTACGTGGATGCCAAAGCCATCGCCCCTTACAAGCAGTTTCTGATCATGATCAACCCGAGTCTCGAAGACCAATATTATGAGCATGACGATTACATGACCTTGGCTTTCAGCGACAAAGGCTATGTGTATCCGCGCGGGGTTCAGATGAAGCAAATCATGATCGAAGCCCTCTCGCTTTTGATATTCGTCAAAGCGTGATTGGCACAAAATAGGGATTTCTTCCGACCTTCCAAATTTATAATGGAAGCAGGAGGAATCTATCGTATGTTGACTACCATTGTCGCCTTGGGGAAAATCGGTTCTCCGGTGCGCCCGAACATTCGTTTGCTGGAAGTCGAACGCCCGCATCGCGACCGCACCGGTGTGTTCCAAGTCGACCGCATTCCGGTTGTATATTGGTCCCGCGCCGTCAACAATTACTTCATGACCATGGCCGAAGGCACCATGATCATGATCAAAGGCCGCCTCGAAACGACTGAAGACATCGGTTTGACGATTGTCGCCGATTATATGGAAACGCTGGTCCCGGCCACGCGTTCGGGTGAATAATCCCCTATTGCTGTCAATGCTGTTTGGTATAATATATACCATAAGAAAGAAGACCTATGTTCCGCTACATTCGCGCCGTCACCATTTGCTTCTTCGACATCTTGTTCGCCTATTTCGGATGGATGATCCCTTTTTCGCGCCATCCCGAGCGGTATCCGCTTCAATATCGGTATGAAAAAGTCCGCAAATTGGTTTTGAAAGTCACCAAAGCCTTGCGGGTCGATTTCCATGTGATACACCCCGAACGGTTAGAACTGCCCGGCACCTATCTTTACATTGCCAACCATACCTCGATGTTCGATGCCTTGATCACAGTGTGCTTATCGGTGCGTCCGATCATCTTCGTCGGTAAAATCGAAATCTTGAAATTCCCGTTTTTCGGCCGGATCATGAAAGCCCTTGGCGGGGTTTTCATCGAACGCAACAACTTGAAGATGGAAGTCGAGGTCTTGAAACGGGTCAAACTGTCGTTGACGAATCACGTCACCAGCTGGGTCATTTACCCCGAAGGCACCCGGAACAAACAACCCGATGGGCCTTTGCTCCCGTTTAAGGCCGGCACTTTCAAATTGGCGGTCGGCACCAACACGACCATCATCCCGTTTGCCATTTACGGGTCGTTCCGGCCTTTGCAGAAGAAATATCGGCTCAAACGCTTTCCGGTTCACGTCTCGATATTGGAACCCATCGCCCCGGAAGCTTTTCAGGATATGAACACCATCAAACTGTCGGAACACGTCCGCGATTTGATTCAAACCGAAGTCGACGCCCTCCGGGAAGTCAATCAAAAATTGATTCCCGTCAAGCCCTCGAAGAAGAAGGAGAAACGCGCATGAGAATGGTCGATCTAATCATCAAGAAACGGGATGGCTTGGCCCATACCGACGCCGAATTGGCATACATCGTCAAAGGCATCAGCGACGGGTCGCTGCCCGATTACCAAATTTCGGCCTGGCTCATGGCCGTTGTGTTGAAGGGAATGACCGATCACGAGACGGCCATGCTCACCCATTTGATGATGCACAGCGGCGAAACCATCGATTTATCGGACATACGCGGAATCACCGTCGACAAACACTCGACCGGCGGCGTCGGCGACAAGACCAGCCTCGCCCTCGGGCCGATGGTGGCCGCCTGCGGGGTCAAAGTCGCCAAAATGAGCGGGCGCGGCCTTGGACACACTGGGGGTACCCTTGACAAATTGGAAGCGATCCCCGGGGTATCGATTGCCATGTCGCGCGATCAATTCGTCCATCAAGTCAACGACATCGGCTTGGCCATCATTGGGCAAACCGGATCGTTGGTCCCGGCCGACAAAAAGCTTTACGCCCTGCGCGACGTGACTGGCACCGTTGAATCGATGCCGCTCATTGCCGGATCGATCATGAGCAAGAAGCTGGCCTCGGGGGCCGACACCATCCTTTTGGACGTCAAATTCGGCCAAGGGGCCTTCATGAAGACGCTCGAAGACGCCCGGGCTTTAGCCAAAACCATGGTGGCCATCGGCAAATCGCTGAAACGGGACACTCGGGCCATCATCACCGACATGCAGCAGCCGCTCGGCCTAGCCGTCGGCAATATTCTGGAAGTTCAGGAAGCCGTCGATACCTTGAAAGGGAAAGGACCGGCCGATTTCGTCGAACTGTGCCTAGCCGCCGGTTCGATCATGCTGATGCAGGCCCAAGTTGCGCCATCGCTAGCCGTCGCTAGGACCATGCTTGAGCACACGATCAAAGACGGCAGCGCCTACAAGAAACTTCTGGCGATGATTGCCGCCCAAGGCGGGGACACCTCCTATCTCGACCAACCCAGCCAATTCCCGGTGGCCCATCGTCTCATCGACATCAAGGCGGACCAATCCGGCTACGTCAAGGAAATCAATGCCTTGACGATTGGGGAATCCTCAACCAAGCTCGGAGCCGGGCGCGCTAAAAAGGAAGACGTCATCGACTATACGGCCGGCATCGTCTTAAAAACCAAAGTCGGACAACCGGTGGCCATCGGGACGAGCCTTGCCGTCGTGCATACGAACAAAGATGACATTGACGATATCCTCCAAGCCATCAAAGCGGCCTTCGTGATTCAAAAAGAACCGGTCAAACCCGGTCCCATCGTCTACGAAGTAATCGAATAACGCGCGCATCAGCGCGTTTTCTTTTTAAGATTCCTCAAGTCGTGGCGCCGCGCGATTTGGGCCAACTTGCGGTAGTTGTCATTCAATTGCTTGAGATAACTGCTTCGGTCTTCCGGCTCATAGATTTTCACGTCGCGGTGCTGGTCGGGCAAATATTGCATGAGCGGCCATAAGTCGGGTCGATCGTAGGGATATTTGTCCTCTTCGGCCAGTCCGACCGGGGTATAGCGCAAGTAATCCAAGACTTCCAGCGGGGTTTC
Organism: uncultured Staphylococcaceae bacterium; assembly: GCA_964495145.1. Classification (GTDB taxonomy): domain Bacteria; phylum Bacillota_I; class Bacilli_A; order RFN20; family CAG-826; genus UBA6120. The sequence continues at coordinate 7,147 of CAZBUP010000039.1, forward strand.
GGAAGTGAGGGCCATCGCTTTGGAAATGGCGTTAGCGGCCGCTTTCGATTTAGGTGACAACGCCAGTTCGATCACGGTGAAGGCCAATGGGATGTTGGCTTCGGGAAAACCGACCGCTTTGGCGGTGTCTAGGGCTTGGACTGCCCGCATGACGGCGCTTGGATTGGCCAAGCCCACATCTTCATAAGCGGTCACGAGCAAGCGGCGTCGGAGGCTTTCAAGGTCGCCGGCTAAGATTAAGCGAGCCAAATAATATAGGGCGGCGTCGACATCGCTTCCGCGAATGCTTTTTTGCAGGGCGCTGATGGCGTCATAATGGCCGCCTCCGTCATCATCGAGGATGGAAGAAGGAACGTTCAAAGTCGCAGCGACGTGTTCGCGGCCCAGCGTTTGCCTTGGATAGGAGATCAACAGGATTTCCAAAGCATTATAGGCAAAGCGCAAGTCGCCACCCGACAACCGGGCGATGGCGAGAAGCGCCTCATCGGTCAAGGTGGTCCGATCGGGATTGGTTTCAGAATCGGATAATGCCTTTTTCAACCCGACGATGATTTCCTCGGGCGGAAGCGGCTTGACTTCCAAAAGATGGCAGCGGCTTCGAATGGCCGGGTTCAGCGAAAGATAGGGATTTTCGGTCGTGGCGCCGAATAGGTAGATGCTGCCGTCTTCGATCGCGGCCAAAAGTAGGTCTTGCTTATCCTTAGGGAGGCGGTGGACCTCGTCGACGATCATGATGCAGGGATGGAACAATCGGGCTTCGTCCATGGCCAATTCCAATTCCTTTTTTGAGGCGGTCACCGCGTTGATATTGATGAAGTGGGTGCCGCTCGAGCGGGCGTAGGCTTCGGCGATGGTCGTCTTGCCACTGCCGGGAGGACCGAAAAGGACCAAAGAAACGAGGGTTTGCCTTTTTAGGCAATTGGTCAAGAAACCCTCGGGGCCGACCAGATGGTTTTGGCCGAGGATCTCCGATAAGTCGTGGGGACGCATGCGGAAGGCTAAGGGTTGGTTCATCGTACTTTAAAGTATACCAATCGTCGGGCTTTTTCTCTATAATGAAACCGGTAACCTTATGCGCATCATCTCACAAAACATCAGTTCGGGACGGCTGGAAATCGAAGGGCGCACCATCGCCGAAACCGGTCATGGCCTCGCCTTGTTCGTCGGCTTTACCCACAGCGACGACCATTCGATATTAGTGAAGATGGCGGAAAAAGTCATCACCATGCGGCTGCTACCCGACGATCAGGGTAAAACCAATCGTTCGCTACTCGATACCAGCGGCGATCTCTTGGTGATTCCGAATTTTACGTTGTATGGATCGTTGGCCGACGGAAGAAGGCCTTCATTCAGCCTAGCCATGAACCCCCAAGAAGCCGAACGGTTGTTTGATGCATTCGTGACATTGCTAGAAGCACGCTATCCCCGGGTTTACCACGGTGTATTCGGCGCCGACATGAAGATAACCCTCGTCAACGAAGGGCCCTTTACCATCGGGCTCGATTCGCGCGAATTATTCGGTAGTTGATTATGAAAGTGATGATTGGTTTGAGCGGAGGGGTCGATTCGGCCGTCGCCGCTTATTTATTGAAAGAACAAGGCCATGAAGTCGTGGCCGGTTTCATGCGCAATTGGGATGCCTT
>CAZBUP010000040.1:0-8399 GCA_964495145.1 uncultured Staphylococcaceae bacterium
AAACAATCGGAATAAACACTAAAATGTCTGTGTTATAATTTTTTATACGGATTGATATGGCACGCATTATTGCAATCGCAAACCAAAAAGGCGGCGTCGGCAAGACGACGACCGCCATTTCGTTATCATCGTCATTAGCCCATTTCAATCGCCGGGTTTTGCTTTTGGACATGGATCCCCAAGGCAATTCCTCACGGGGAGTCGGCACCGACGTGTCGGTATTGTCGCGCAGCGTCTATGATGTTCTGGTGAAGAATTACGACATCAACCGCATCATCAAGAAAACCCCGATGAAAAATCTTGAACTGATACCCGCCAACCTCAAATTGGCCAGCACCGAAGCCGAAGTGTCGCGGATTGAAGGCGAACCCTATTTCCTCTTGAAACACGCTTTGGACGAACTCAAAAAGGAATACGATTACATCATCGTCGATTGCCCGCCTTCGCTTGGCTTGCTTTCATTGAATGCCCTGGTGGCCAGTCAATCGGTCTTGATTCCGGTCCAATGCGAGTACTTCGCCATGGAAGCCGTCGCCCAAATCTTGGCGACGATTACCCGGGTGCAAACCAATTTCAACCAAAACTTAATCATCGAAGGCTTTTTGCTGACGATGTACGATTCGCGGACCCGGCTGGGAACCGAAATATCGACGCAAGTCCGCGGTTTGTTCAAAGAGAACACCTTTTTGACCCAAATTCCCCGCAACGTCTCTTTGCCGGAAGCCTCTGCCCGCGGGATTCCGATCACGTTGTACCGACCGACCTCGTCGGGGAGCCTCGCCTACATGAGTTTGGCCAAAGAAGTCATCGACCATGAGCCCCAGTAAGAAACTGCTCCGCGAAGATTTGTCTTCGCTCGTTAAAAAGTATGCATCATCCGACGTCGTCGAAACGATGTCGCGCCAATATGCTTCGAGCCTCAGCCGCACCATTCCATTGAGCCAAATTATCGATACGCAAAGGTTGAAGCACCTTCGCATAAGCGAAGCCGAACTTGACAAGGTGATGGCGAGTTTGCCGACGCAACGCGAAGTCGCCCCCATCATCGTGCGGCCGCACGGCGACCAATTCGAAATCGTGCTCGGACGCCGCCGTTATCACGCCGCCAAAGCTTTGGGATTGCCGAGCATCGCCACCATCATCCAGCCGTTTGACGAAGATGAGATGATGCTGACCATCATCGCCAATCTGCGCGAAAGTCGCGAGGCCAACGCCTTGACGATCGCCACCTTGGGCCAAGCCCTGCACGATGAATTTGGTTATACCCAAGCCGCCTTAGCGCTGGTCGGCCACGTGTCGCGAGCCACCATGGCCAACATGATGAGGCTTTTGAAATTGCCCGAAAAAATCCAGCGGGCAGTCACCAAAGGCGAACTGACCTATGGGCATGCCCGGGCTTTAATCAACGTCAATCCTTCGCTGCAGGAAGCAATCATGGCATCGGCCGTCAAAAATCGGTGGTCGGTGCGCCAAGTCGAATACTTGGCCAATTTGGTTAAGACCAAACCGCTCGAAGAAGCGATTGGACTCGTCAATCAAACCGAAAGCGGCCGTCTCATCGTCAAGAAGAGGAGACTAACCATCGTTTTTCAATCCGAAACGGAACTTAATGACTTCATTAAACGGCTTCAGGACCAAAAATTATTGTAAATAATCGCCGCAAAGATATAATGGAAGAGACTTCAGGGTCGGGTGCGATTCCCAATCGGCGGTTATACCCCGCGAGCTTCGGCACGAACTAGTGAAATTCTAGTGGCGACAGTACAGTCTGGAAGGAAGAAGTCACGGCTTTTTGACCCTGAAGCGGGTCATTTTTATTTAGAAGGAGCCGATTATGAAAAAAAGCGTCGTCAATTGGAAACTGACATCCAAAGTCATGGCCCGGGTGGCCATCTTCGGGGCCGTGGCCACCATCTTATATGTGGTGCCGCTGTTCCAAGTCAAAATCCCGATTTTCCCGTTCTTCCTCGAATTCCATTTCGACGAACTGCCGATATTCATCGCCGGTTTCGCCTATGGCCCCTTGACCTCGATTTTGATTACCCTCGTTAAAACTTTAATCAAACTGCCGTTTTCGCAAACGGCCATGGTTGGGGAGTTGGCCGATTTGTTTTATACGTTGGCTTTTGTCTTGCCGGCGGTCTTGATCTACCGGAAACATCGCAATCTCAAAGGCGTCATGGTCGGTTTCGGGGTCGGTTTCATCGCCCAACTGATCGTCAGTTCCCTGTTCAACGCCCTGTTCATGATCGACTTCTACCTATTCTTGTATCCCTTTTTGACCCCCGACAGTCTCCTGGCGGCGGTTCAAGCGGTCAATCCGCGCATCACCGACATCCATTGGACCATGGTCTTGTACGGCATCTTGCCGTTCAACCTGGTCAAGAACACGTTGGTCATCATCCTCACGTTCTTGACTTACAAGCGCGTCCATCAAATGTTTTACAAATTCTAGGCAAATGAAAACCCGGTCGTGGTGGGCCGGGTTTTTAATTGAATCAACCGACGATAATGGCTGATGTCGGGCAACTGCTGGCGGCTTCTTCGACCGCGGCTTCTTCGCCTTCGGGGACTTCGGGGACAATGGCTTTCATCTTGCCGTCGTCATCCCAGTCAAAAACCGTCGGCGTGATCGAGTTGCATAACCCGCATCCGATACAAGCGTCTTTATCGATTCGTACTTTCTTGGCCATGGAAGTGACCTCCTGTATGTTCCTTATTATATGTGCTCACATTGAAGATTGCAACCCTGCGGAAAATACGATATTTACGATATTTCACTATGATTGGACGCCCTTTTCTTATAAAATACATTAGAGGATTATCTCTTGGCGAATACGACGCGGACTGACAAATACCGGAAATACCGCCAATCCATTGCCCGGATGAACGGAAAAGATGCCGTCTTGGTACAAGACGAGCCGGTTTTATCACCCGCATTTGAGCCGATTCCACCCGTTGCCAACGACGGAATCGAACGTACCACCACCTCATTGCCGCTTGAAGAAATACTGCGGGTCACCAAGGGAATGTCGGGGCAAACCAATCTCGACGAAGCGGACCAAGAACGGATCCAAAACCGCCGTTTCATATGGAAAGTAGTCTTTGTCTGCGCCTTTGCCATCGTCTTGATACTGGCCGGGGTCTTATGGTATATCAACGGAGGTAGTCGCTGATGGCGCGTATCAGTATTGCAATCGACGGTCCGGCCGCGGCTGGCAAATCCACCGTCGCCAAAGAAGTCGCCAAGCGGCTTGGCTACACCTACATCGACACCGGGGCCATGTACCGGGCGTTTACCTACTACGTTTTGAAACGCGGCGTCGATCCCCAAAACGAACGAGCTTGCGACGAGTTGATTCCAGAGGTTTCCATCGAACTGAAACCAAGCGGGACCGTCTTGTGCAATAAAGAAGACGTCACCCATCAAATCCGCGAGACCGACGTTTCGGCTAACGTATCGTATATCGCTTCTTATAAGAACATTCGTTTAGCCCTAGTCGAGCAGCAACGGCAAATGGCCCTGGTCGACTCGGTGGTGATGGACGGCCGCGACATCGGGACTTATGTCCTCCCTAACGCCGAAATCAAAATTTTCCAAATCGCCTCGGTGGAAACCCGAGCCGTGCGCCGCTACGAAGAAAACCTTGGCAAGGGTATCGCCTGCACGCTTGAAAGCGTCGAAGAGGATTTGCGCCGGCGCGATTACATCGATTCCCACCGCGATTTTGCCCCCTTGAAGCCGGCTACCGATTCGATTTTGATCGACACCTCGTTCATGACGGTCGAAGAAGTCGTCGTCCGCATCATTGATATCATCGAAAGAAAATTGGCTGGACTGCAGAAATGATCGACGGAGTATTAGCCATCGTTGGCAGTCCCAATGTCGGGAAATCAACGCTTTTCAATCGCATTATCGGCGATCGGTTAGCCATCGTCGACGATATCCCCGGCTTAACCCGGGACCGCCTATACGGAAAAGCCCATTGGCTCTTAAAAGATTTTCGCGTAATCGACACCGGCGGCATCCAACTCGAAAATGCCGGTTACCAAACCGAAATCCGGGCTCAAGTCGCCATTGCCATCGAAGAGGCCGACGTCATTTTGTTCGTGGTCGACGGCCAAGTCGGGGTTACCCGCGACGACCAGGCCGTGGCCCGCTTGCTTTACAAATCCAAAAAGCCGATCGTCTTGGCCGTCAATAAAATTGACGACGGGCAGTTCCTTGGCGACGTCAACGACTTTTACCAATTAGGTTTCGGGAACCCGATCCCGGTATCCTCGACCCACGGCATCGGCGTCGGCGATTTATTGGACGCCGTCGTCAAACTGATGCCTTCCATTCCCCAGGAAGATTACGAAGGCAGCATTTGCTTCTCGGTCGTCGGTCGCCCCAACGTCGGCAAATCCAGTTTGGTCAACGCCATTTTGAAACAGGAACGGGTCATCGTCAGCGACAAGGAAGGGACCACCCGCGATGCCATCGACACCGCCTTCAAGCATGAAGGCCGGGCGTATGTCGTCATCGATACGGCTGGGCTCAAAAAGCGGGGACGCATTTTCGAGGCCGTTGACAAATACGCCGCCCTGCGGGCCCTCAAAGCCATCGACCGCAGCGACGTCGTCTTATTGGTCGTCGACGGGGAACAAGGCATCATCGAGCAAGACAAACATGTGGCCGGCTACGCTTTCGAAGCTCATAAAGCCATCATCATCGTCGTCAACAAGTGGGATCTCGTCAAAAAAGACCAATCGGCCATGGCCGATTTCAGCAAGAAGATCCGCGACGAATTCAAATTCCTCGATTACGCCCCGATCGTCTTCGTGTCGGCCAAAAATAAGACCCGGATCGCCACCATTTTCGACAGCCTGATCGTGGCTTACGAAGGGTATACCACCCGGGTGGCCACCAGCCTCTTGAACGACATCATCCAAGACGCCCAAATCATGAACCCGACCCCGCATTTCAACGGGGGACGGTTGAAGATTTATTACGCCAACCAAGTCGACGTCAGACCTCCGACATTCGTCTTGTTCGTCAACGAACCTGACTTCATGCATTTCTCCTACAAACGTTATCTTGAAAATCGTCTCCGGGAGACCTTCCATTTCGAAGGATCCCCAATCAACCTCATCACCAGAATCAGAAAGTAACATGAACATCACCATTTTAGGTACCGGTGCTTGGGCGACTGCCTTGGCCCAAGTTTTAGTCGATAACGGCCATGCGGTCTGGCTCTACGGCATCGACGCGGCCCAAGTCGCCGACATCAACGAAGCCCATCGCAACCAGGCCTTTTTCGGGCAACAGCCTCTCGATGAACGCATTCAGGCGACCCTGGATTTGGCCACGGCTTTATCTCAAGCGGAAACGGTGGTCCTCGCGGTCCCGACCGGAGCCATGGAAAAGCTGTGCCGCGAAGTCAACCGCCAGTTGACCCGCCGCGTCACGGTAGTCAACGTCGCCAAGGGTTTCACCGACGACAACCGCCGCATGTCGGAAGTCATCAAAGCCACCATCGACGAAAAGAAAAGATATCCATTGGTATCCTTGATCGGACCAAGCCATGCCGAAGAAGTGATCCTTCGTCACTTGACGGCAATCACGGCTACGTCCCGGAGCAAGACCCGGGCCCGTCGGGTGGCCGAACTGTTTTCGAACAAGTATTTCCGCGTCTACATCCAAACCGACGAAGTCGGAGCCGAAATCGGCGTCGCCATGAAAAACGCCATCGCCATCGCCAGCGGCATCATCGAAGGCCTCGGCCTCGGCGATAACGCGAGAGCCGCTCTCGTCACTCGGGGTTTGGCCGAGATGACGGCCTTTGGCCGTCGTTACGGCGGGCGCCTGAAAACGTATTTGGGATTGACCGGTCTCGGCGACTTAATCGTCACTTGCTATTCGTTCCATTCCCGCAATTTCAAGGCTGGGCTTCAAATCGGCCGCGACGATGACGCCACCTCGTTTCTAGCCACCAACAAAACGACGGTCGAAGGTATACGCGCCGCCAAAACGATTCACGAATTGGGTCAAAAACACCATTTGGAAACACCGATCGTCGAAGCCGTCTACCGGGTTTTGTATCAAGGAGCCAAGCCAAGCGAGATGGTCGCCTTCATGATGCTGCGACCGTTGAAACACGAATGAAAAGCGCTTGCATCACGATATTTTCTTTAAAAGTATTTCCATGATTAGTATTGTTAATGTCGCGGACCTGTGCTAATTTACAATTAACCACATAGGAGGCACATATGAATAAGCTAGATTTAGTCGGTGAAGTTGCTTTAAAGACTCATCTGAGCAAAAAAGTCGCGGAATCCGCGGTCGAAGCCGTCTTTGAACTCGTCGAGAAGTCATTGATCAAAGGCGTCCCGGTCAAAGTTTCGAACTTCGGAACCTTCGAGATCCGTCATCGCAAGGCCCGGGTTGGCGTCAAACCGCGCACCAAGAACAAGATCAAGATCCCGGCCACGAAAGTCGTGGCGTTCAAGCCCTCCAAGAGCTTGAAAGAAAAAGTCAAATAGCCGTTTCCTAAGAGGGTCCAGCGACCCTCTTTTTATTTTCATTTGGCGCCATTTCGTTTAAGATATCCTCGATGGACCTTAACGTATTTCTTGACCTAGCGGCTTTGTTTCACAAAAACGGGTTTCGCCTTTATATGATCGGGGGCACCTCCCGCGATTACCTTTTGGGTTTGCCGGTGGCCGATTTCGACTTGGTGACCGATGCCACGCCAGCCCAGATGGAAACCTTCTTAACCGAAGCCGATTACCGCTTCGCCCATTACGGAAACGTCAAACTGAAAGCCGACGCCTATCACGTCGACATCACCACATTGCGGGAAGAAGCCGGCTATAAAGACTACCGACATCCCCAATCGATCCATTTCGTGACCGAAATCGAAAAAGATTACCGGCGCCGCGACTTTACCGTCAACGCCATTTATATCGACAGCGAGCTCCAAATTCATGATTTTGCCTTTGGCCACGACCATTTGCGGGCCAAGCGCCTCGTCATGATCGGGGAACCGAACGCCCGCCTTCAAGAAGATCCGTTGCGGATTCTCCGTGCCTTGCGGTTTTGCCTGCGGCTCGGGTTTACGCTTGACGAACCGCTGCAGCGGGCCATCGTCAACAACGTGGACATGCTCGAATACATCACCAAGGCCAAGGTCAACGACGAAATCGCCAAGATGGAACGCGTCGATATGAATGGCGCGAAAACGTTACTGCAATCTTATGGCATCAAGGAACGTTATTGAAGGAGTATAATGGCGCTATGGATCAGTTACTCGAAGCGGTCGACCTCCGGTACTTGCTGCTGGACAATTACAAGAAGATGGGCCTGGACGAGAATCATCTCGCGGCTTTGCTTTTGATTGACCAACTTCTCCATCAGGGCACCTTATTGGTGACCGCCGATTTGCTATCTTTGAAAATGGCGCTGCCCCTCGAGCAAATCGATGCCGTCTTGGTCGATTTGCTGAACCACGATTTAATCGAATACGACAACGCCGGCAACCAAATGAAGACCACCCTCAACCCGCTCAAGCGGAAATTATACAGCCAGTTCCAATTGTCGATTGTCAAGCGGAGCGAGGAAAACGCCCGCGAGGACTTTTCGAACCAAGTCAGCAACATTTACGGCATCATCGAAAAAGAATGGGGCCGGACTTTGAGCCCGCTTGAATTCGGGCGCATACGCGAATGGATCAGTTTCGGGTATAGCGATCAAATGATCGTCGACGCCCTCCACGAAGCCGGGGCCGCCCGCAAGCAATCGATTCGCGCCATCGACAAGATTTTATTGAAGCGGACCACGCGGAACGACCTCGCCAAAGAAGGTTATTCGGCCGTGTCCGAACAATGGGAAAAAGACATTGACAAGACGATCGAAATCGCCCAGACGAAGTGGCTTGACGATGACGAGTGAACGGCTAAGCCGTTATTTAGCCTATTTCGACGAAATTTTGCCGGAAGCCGCCTGCGAGCTTGACTATGGGAGGCCCCATGAACTGCTTTTCGCCGTGATGCTGTCGGCCCAGACGAGCGACGTCGCCGTCAACCGGGTCACCCCGCGGTTATGGGCCCGTTATCCGACATTGGAATCGTTGGCGGACGCCCATGTCGAAGAGGTCGGCGCCATCATCCGCTCAATCGGACTTTATCGCCACAAGGCCCGCCACATCGTCGAAGCAGCCCAAGCTTTGCTAAACGACCATCGCGGTCAGGTGCCCAGCGACAAAAAAGCGCTTATGGGCTTGCCTGGGGTCGGCATCAAGACCGCCAACGTGGTGCGGGCTGAGTTATTCCATATTCCAGAAATCGCCGTCGACACCCACGTCGAACGGATTTCTAAACGGTTGGGTTTTGCCAAACTTGGCGACACCGTGGCCGTG
>CAZBUP010000041.1:0-8323 GCA_964495145.1 uncultured Staphylococcaceae bacterium
AGAAACTAAGGAAATAATGGAGACATTGGACCAATCTCTTTCTATTGATAATCAAGGTTTTAGAGAGAATATACCAACTATTGAAACAAAGATTAAGGAATCCTTTTCAAATAAAAATAATAAAACCTATACCAATGCGACAGAATTTTTGGATACTCCGGATCATTTTGAAGTATTTAAGAAAGTGTTATTTGACATGCTGAATAATAACGAATTGCAAGTTCTTTATGATAATGGTGTATTAAACGAAGGGGCGATTTTTCTCGTTTATAAAATTAATGAAAAGTTGATATTCGAATATATGTTCTGTGAAGATGATACGAAAAGGTTTTTAATGAATACAGAACAAATACTTTTTTCTTATCCAAAAGAGACAGAAGCAAATGATAAGGAACGAAATATGTTTCTTCAGGCACTACAAGATTTTAACAAACAAGATCATATTTTTGAAAATGTAAAAAGTGTAGTTAGAAGAGATATTGAAACGGATGAGATTTTTAAAGCTCATTATCGGAAGCTTGTTTTTTTTGGATATTTTTGGAGATATGGAATGATTGGCTCAGCACTTCTGCTCCCACTAATTCTTGGCGTAATTTTCAACAATATGAACCCTGTCCCGGGATACTCAAATATGATAATCCTCTTATCTTTTGTGGTGCCATTTATTGCGACGGGAATAGATTACATTCTTGCTTGCATTCTTAAATGGCCGCACATATTATTAGTAAATCAATTAGTCAATCATCGAAAAATTAACACGAGTGATTTAAAATGGGATGATATCTCAATCAAAGAATTTGTTATTATTGGGAGTCTTTTCATCATTCTAGGTCTAATTATTTTATTCTTTTTCATCTTTTTCTAGTAAGGCAGTCCATATTTGCAGTAGTAAGAAATAGATCAGAAAGACATATCGATGTATAAAAAGAAATGCATTTTTTTATCAATTTCTTTTTGAGTATCAAAAGTGGATGATTGATCATGGTGAATGCATGGATTCGCACTTGAAAGTATTCCTTTTTTCTCCAAAAGTACTTAGTAATATGTAAAATAGCAATAAATGACCAAAGTACTACAATGTAATTCTTGCTGACTACTCCCTCCACTCCTGCCACCTTCCTTAAGAAGCTTAAAATTTTTATCAAAGTTTTTTATATGAAACGGTAAAAATAATAAGTGCCATACAATCATTTAAGGTAACTGAATCCATATCCGTAATCATATCGTTCATATGCGTTATGTCCTCGGCATTGAAGATTGGTTACCACATTAATAGTATGGAGACATTAACTCGGCTATACTGACGTTATCTTGGAGGATTATCATGGACATAAAAACATATTCTTTATCTCAAGGAGATAGTAAGGTCATCGAGAAAGCCGTGCTTGACGAACATGTCAATATCATGCATTTCATCCTGCCTTTAGGTGAAGGCGTGCCCATCCACGTCAGTAACGCCAACCTATATATGACGGTCGTCCGCGGGACCTTGTCCATCACGTTGGGAAAGAACCCCACCAGCGTCTATGAAAAAGGAACAATCTTGAACATACCCTATGGCATCTTGATGAATATTCGGAACGAGCACCCAGAGGTCTTGGAACTCTTGGTTGTCAAAGCGCCAATACCCGGATCCGAGACTTATACGAAAAGATGAATGACGATAGGCTCCGCGACGGAGCCTTTCTTTCATTTAATCATCAATAAGCGATAAAGCGGCGATCCGGCTAAAAACCATTGAAATCAAAGCCTTTAGGGCTATAATTATTTCGTCAATTAAGGAAGGTAATCTATGAAACAACTCGTATTCGTCATCCTTCAAAACACCGATGCCGCCCATCGGCTATTCAAAGAACTGCACACTCACGGTTATAACGGGACCACCGCTTCCACCAGCTCCATCTCCCGAACGCTACTAGAAGACCCAGAGTTCGAACCGATCATCGGCAATCTGCGTCAAGTCATATCATCGGGTTTTGAAAAGAACGTGGCCCTGTATATCATCGTCGAGGAACATCGTGTCGAAGAAGTGAAAAAACTCATTCGTCAAGCCACCGATTCGTTTACGACGACGCGCGGCGGCATGGCCGTGATCCCGCTCGTCTCATTTGAAGGAAGCTTCTAACTATGATGACTGACTTTGGCATCCTATTACCGCTTTTTTTAGCAATGCTCTTCGGTCTTTTGGCGACCCGGCTCATGAAGCCGCTCGGACTGCCAAACGTCACCGGATTTCTCCTTGCCGGCGTCATGATTGGCCCGTTTCTATTGGGTAAATGGCTTCCGGATTTCTTCCTTGATACGACCGATGTGTCTTCATTTAAAACCTTAACGGAACTCGCTTTGGGCTTCATTGCTTTTTCGATTGGCACCAGTTTCAAAAGGGAGACCTTGGCCTCGACTGGAAAGCGCGTCCTCATCATCACGATATTCGAAGGTTTGGGGGCACTTTTCATCACCTTGTTGGCCTTACTGATCATTTATTTTATTATTCCGGGAATCCCCTTACCGGTCGTCATCACGTTAGCCGCCGTCGCCACGGCCACGGCTCCGGCCGCCACCTTGATGGTGGTCCGCCAATACAAAGCCCACGGCCCGGTCACCAATACCTTACTGCCGGTCGTCGCCCTTGACGATGCCGTCGCCTTGATGAGCTTTGCGGTGTGCTTTCCGATAGCCGAAGCCTTGGCTAGCGGCGCCAGCATCACCGTCATCGACATCTTGCTGATACCTTTGGCCGAAATCGTCTTATCGTTGGCGATCGGGGCTTTGATTGGTTATGTGTTATCGCTTGGGATGCGCTGGTTCCATTCGCGGGCCAATCGCTTGTCGTTGATGATCGTCGCCGTATTGCTTGGCGTGCTTCTAGCCAAAATCAAAGTGACCGATCGAGAAGCGACTTTGTCATCGTTATTGACCTGCATGATGATTGGCGCCGTCCTCGTCAACGCCCGGCCCGACGGTGATAAAATCCTCGAGGGGACCGAACGGTGGACCCCGCCTTTATTCATGGTTTTCTTCGTCATCAGCGGCGCTTCGCTTGATTTAAGCATATTCCTCAGCGGCGGGTTGATTCTAGTCATCGCCGCGGTGTACATCGTTTTCCGCATGGCGGGCAAATTTCTGGGGGCCTTCCTCGGTGGGCGGATCACTAAAGCCGATCCAGTCGTCCAAAAATACTTGGGTTGGACGCTATTTCCCCAAGCCGGCGTCGCCATCGGTATGGCAACCTTGGCATCGCAAGGTTTTGAAACCAATCCCGAATACGGGGCCATGATTTTGGCGGTTGCCCTCGCGGCCACGCTCATCTACGAACTGGTCGGTCCGGTGATTACCAAAGTCGCTTTGAGCAAGGCCGGGGAAATCGAACCCGAACGCAAGAAACCGGCCATCAAGCCGGCGGGATGATTTTAATCAAACACTCTAAAATAGTCTGACTTGGTCTGTTATTGATTCGCTCGGCTGTTGAGAGCTTTTCGCCATCTCGTTATAATAAGAGCATGGAAAATATCTATCTTGATTACGCGGCGACGACGCCGGTGCATCCCGCCGTGCTTCGCGCTTTTGTTTCGGCCTCGAAAAAATATCCCGGCAACCCGAACTCCAATCATGCTTTGGGCCAAGCCGCGGCCCAAGCCATCGCCAAATCGCTGAACCGCATGCGGCGGATCCTCGGCCTATCCAAACACTATGTCTTAACCCCAACCAGCGGCTCGAGCGAGTCGAACAATCTAGCTTTAAAAGGCGTGGCCTTCCATCCGCAGGCCACCGGCAAACATATCATCATCACGGCTTATGAACACTCTTCGTCGACGGCCAGCGCCAACTATTTGGCCCGCAACGGCTATCAAGTCGATATCGCTCCGTGCGATGGGAAAGGTCAAGTCGACGTTTTGGCCTTGGAAGCCATGATTCGTAAAGACACAATTATCGTGTCAGTAGGCTCCATCAACGCCGAAATCGGCATCCGACAGCCAATCGAAGCCATCACCACGATGCTGAAGCGTCACCGCCACGTGTATTTTCACGTCGACGCCACCCAATCGATCGGCAAAGAAGCATTGAAGCTCGAAGGCATCGACATGGTCAGCTTGACGGCACATAAGTTATTCGGACTAAAAGGCGTCGGCTTGTTGATTAAGCATGAACGGGTCAATTTAACCCCCATAATCCATGGTGGACACTCGACCACCCTCGACCGGCGCGGCACCCCGGCTACCGAATTGATTTTGTCGATGGAAAAAGCCTTGGCCATGGCCCTCAAACATCAAGCCGACAACTACCGCCATGTGCGCCTGATTAATGATTATGCCCGGGAGAAACTGGCCCCCTTGCCGAATCTCCGGTTCAATAGTCGCCCTGACGATTTACCCTGCATCTTGAATTTCAGCCTGATTGGCAAGAAATCGACCGATACCGTCGCGTATTTGAGCCAAAAGGGCATTTGCATATCCAATCATTCGGCCTGTGAAAGCGAGATCGACATGTCGTCGGCCGTCATGGCCTTGACCGGTAATCGCGCCCAAGCCCTTTCGAGCGTGCGCCTCAGTTTCGCCCCGATGACGACGACAGAGGAAATCGACCAATTGTTGGCGGCATTAAAGGAGTATGTCCGATGAAAAAGATTTTATTCGTGACCGCGGTCTGGTGTCCCGCTTGCCTCATGATGCGCCCCCGCTATCAAAATTTGATTAAGACCCAAACTGGGTGGTCGCTTGAAGAACTCGATTTTGACGAAAATCCGGTCATGGTCAAACAATTGAACCTCGGCAGTACGCTACCAGTGGCCATCGTCTATGATCAGCATGCCGAAATTAAGCGTATCGTCGGTGAGGTTTCTGAGAAAGAATTGGGTATAATATTTACTAGTCTATGAAACGTCATTGGCCCATTGCGTTCATGAGTATCATCGCAGGCTTCGGCTTGCTTTTTTCTGCGGGAAGCCACCCAATCGAAGTTGCGGCCGCGAACCCACCCTATGAGGTCAACGTTTACTTCTTTCATACCGAGGGTTGCGGGCACTGCCAAGCCGAACGGGCTTTTCTCGACGAGCAATTGATTGAACGCGATACCGTTCGGGTCATTTCTTACGACATCGCCGAAAGCGCATACCTCGATCTTTTAAATCAAGCCGCCGAAGCCTTTGAAGAACCGACGGTCGCCACCCCGTTCACCGTCATCGGCGGAAAGCATTACGTCGGGTTCAATACGGCCATCAAGGTCGGCTTGGAACGAACCATTGAGCGTTACTCGGCGAATGAACACGTTGACGTCATGGCCAAGATTTTGGCCGACGAACCTCTGTCGGCGAGTGATTTCGACACCAGTTCCGATTATGAGTATCAACTGCCGATCATCGGCCTCGTCGACGTCCGCGAGGTTTCTTTGGCCGTCTTGGCCATCTTGCTGGGTTTTCTCGACGGCATCAACCCCTGCGCCATGTGGGTACTTTTATTTTTGATTAGCTTGGTATTGAATTCCAAAGACAAGAAGCGGATCTGGCTCATCGGAGGCAGTTTCCTATTGATGTCGGGGTTATTCTATTTCGGGATGATGATGGCCTGGCTCGGCACGATTCAGTTCCTGGTGGCCAAAGAGGCTTTTCAAATCATCGTTGGTCTGTTTGCCCTAGGGGCCGGCGGATTCAACGTTTATTCGTTCATTAAAGCCAAGATAAAGAAAGATGATGGGTGCGAAGTCACCAGCGTGACCACCAAAAAGAAGATTGCCGACAAAGTCCGGCGCATTGCCACCACGGCTTCCTTGCCGGTGGCCATCGTCGGAGTGATGGGTTTGGCCATCATCGTCAACGCGATCGAATTGGCATGCTCGACCGGGTTGCCGCTTATATTCACGCAAATATTAGCCTTGAATGGGTTTGAAGGCGGAACCTCGGTCCTCTTGATCCTACTTTACATCTTTTTCTTTTTGATTGACGATTTGATTATTTTCGCCCTGGCCGTCTTCACCTTCAAGGTCAGTCCCTTGTCGACCAAGATCGGGAAATACGCCCATTTGATCGGGGGCATCATCATGCTGGCTCTCGGGGTATTGATGATTTTCTTTCCCGAGATATTGTTATTCTCGTTTATATAGGTAAAGTGACATGAAACGAATCGCGATTATCGGAGGCGGCGCATGCGGACTATGGTGCGCCCAGAGTTTGATTAGAATGGAGCCCAATGCGGCCATCACCGTTTTCGAACGTTTCGCGACTGTCGGCAAGAAGATCGCCATGTCCGGCAACAGCCGGGGTAACCTCACCAACCTGAACGTCAATCCCCAAGCCTATAACGATCCGGTTTTCGTCACGCCGACGTTAACGAAAGTCAGTGGCGAACGGATGATGGCCATGTTCAATCAACGGGGCGTCCTCGTCCGCGCCGACGAGGAAGGGCGGGTTTATCCGGTGTCGGAAAGCGCCCAAGCCGTCGCCGACGTCATGAAAGCCGACCTTCTCGCCCGTGGCGTCAAATTGCAATCCGAATCCAATATCGTCAATGTCATGTATCAAGATCATCAGTATGCGATTGGAAACGAAAAATATGATTTTCTCGTGATGGCGACCGGAACCAAAGCCGGACTCAGTCCCCAGTTGCCCGACATCAGTTTGCCGACGATCAACGATAAGCCGGCGCTCGCGGTAACACGGTTAGCCCCGGCCTTATGTGCCATCGGGGTCCGGGAAGACATCAAATTGCTGCAGGGTTTACGCGTCAAGGCCGCCATGGAACTATGTTCCTCCTCCGGCATCGTCAAATCGCGCGGGGAACTCCAAATCATCGAAAAAGCCCTATCGGGCATCGCCGTTTTCGAATTGTCGAGCTACCTCGCCCGCGAACGGGTAACCGGCCAAGCAAAGACCGCCGATATATATATCGATTTTCTACCGGAACTCAATCATAGTGAAATCGTTGCTTTCTTGAAGGCCCACAGTCAGCACGAAGAAATAGACGTTTTCGCCCTGGAAGGTCTCTTGGCGCCTCGGTTGAGCCAATGGCTCCTCCAATGTAACCAAATTGACCATCATGGCAAAAACCTGATTGAAAATCTGGCCGAGCTCATCAAAAAGTGCCGTTTCCAAGTCAATCCATCCTATGAACCGAAAAGCAACCAAGTCTATAGCGGCGGCGTCAACCCGAATCAAATCGATCCAGAGACGTTTGAAGCCCGCCATTTCCCCAACCTTTTCATTGGGGGCGAGATGCTCGACGTCGACGGAATATGCGGAGGCTACAACCTCCATTTTGCCTTTGCCTCGGGCGAAGTCATCGCCCAAGCAATTGCCCATAAGGAGGCTGCCCCATGAAACAAACCATCGCCTTGATCGCCCACGATCACAAAAAGTCAGACATGGTCGCCTGGTGTTTGAAGCACAAGGAACTTTTATCCCGACACCGCTTGGTTGGTACCGGGACCACGGCCCGGTTGGTCCAGGAACAAACCGGCTTAACCGTTGAGGCCTACTTGAGCGGCCCGCTCGGGGGCGACCAGCAAATCGGCGCCGCCATCGCCACCGGTAAAATCCAGTTGGTGATTTTCCTCGCCGATCCGTTGACGGCCCAGCCCCACGATCCCGACGTCAAGGCCGTGCTCCGCATCGCCGAAGTCTATAATGTCCCGATGGCCAACAATTTGGCCAC
Organism: uncultured Staphylococcaceae bacterium; assembly: GCA_964495145.1. GTDB lineage: Bacteria > Bacillota_I > Bacilli_A > RFN20 > CAG-826 > UBA6120. Next base: position 7,644 of record CAZBUP010000041.1, read on the forward strand.
CGCTGATTTGATCGTCGACGCCGCTTTGAGATAAACGGTATGCGACTCCTATACGAACTACAAGACGACGAATACGCCTTTGATTATATCGACCATACGCGTCCCTGCGCCCGCGGGGTGGTCATCAACCATCAAGGCAAAATTGCCTTGAACAAACTCAATTTCACCGACATTTTCGGGCATCGCGACTACTATGAACTGCCTGGCGGCGGCGTCAACATAGGCGAGGACATCGTCACCGCTTTCCTTCGGGAAATCGAAGAAGAAGTCGGCTATCGTGTCAAGATCGAGGCGGAAATCGGCGAAGTGTCCGATTATTACAATCTGATCCATCGCCATAATCGCAATTATTACTTCCTGGCCCGGACATCGGCGTATGTCGGCCAGCGGTTGGAAGAAAAGGAAACCCAGTTTATCGAGAAACTCGTCTGGCTGCCGATCGAGGAAGCCATTGCCTGTTATGAGGCCATGGACGACCATATGATTTCCGGATTGGTCAAGCGTCGGGAACTGCCGATTTTACGACTGGCCCAAACGCTTTTGTCAAAGAAATAAATTGCTTTACTTTATAGCGGTAAATCGGTAATATAAATAAGCGCGTGGCGGATGTGGTGAAGGGGTTTAACACACCTGGCTGTGAACCAGGCACGCGTGGGTTCAAGTCCCATCATTCGCCCCAT
>CAZBUP010000042.1:0-1567 GCA_964495145.1 uncultured Staphylococcaceae bacterium
ACTATTTTTATTTGGTTAACAATTCAAAATTAAATAATATGCTCCCACAAACATGTTTTTTCTTTTTATTTCTAAAACCGGACAACATACTTGTTTCAACAAAACGGCTGAAACTGAGAACATATTTTAAAAAATCTCTATTTTTCCGGTGTTTTCAACTTGAGTAACACGCAAGTTTCCACGTGATATGTTTGTGGGAACATATCGACTGGTACCACTTGTTCAATTTCGTATTTGCTTTTTAGGATGGCTAAATCCCGTGCCAGAGTAGCGGGATCACAAGATACATAGACGATCTTTTTGGGTAATAAAGATAATAATTTAGTCACGAACAATTCATCAAGCCCTTTGCGGGGCGGATCGACAAAGACGACGTCGATATTCCGTTTTTCCTTGACGAGTTCACTGATGAAATCCGAGGCGTCAAGCGTAAAAAATCTGACATTATCGATGTTATTGATATGGGCGTTTTTAATCGCGTCATCGGCGGCTTCCTTGACGATTTCAACCCCGTATACTTGCTTTGCAAAACGACTGGCGATCAAACTGATGGTACCAACACCGCAGTAGGCGTCGAGGATTGTTTCGCTTCCATGAAGGTCGGCCATCTTGATGGCCAGGTCATATAGCTTTTCGGCTTGGACCGGATTGACTTGATAAAATGACTTGCTCGAGATGTTGAATACCAAGCCATGGAGCTTGTCTTGGATGTAACCGCGTCCGAATAAGATGTTTTCCCTTTCGCCTAAAATGACGTTCGTGGATCGGGTGTTGATGTTTTGAACGATGGTGGTGATTTCCGGACGGGCTTCTTTCAAGGCTTTGGTGAAGTTACCGCGGCCCGGGAACGAATCGGCGTTGGTGACGAGGACCACCATGATCTCCGAGAACGCCAAACTGGTTTTTATCAACACGTGACGGATGATCCCTTTACGTGTATCTTCATCATAGGCCGGGATTTTGTGAATCTTCATCAACTCTTTGATGGACTCGAGGATCGGACTGCTCCGCTCGTCTTCGATATAGCATTTATCGATCGGGACGATGTCGTGGCTGTTGCGCCGATAAAATCCCGAAATAAGCCGGTTTTGCTTATCATATCCTAACGGCATCTGGGTTTTGTTGCGGTAGAAATACGGATTGTCCATCCCGATAACGTCAGCTACGGGTACGTCGAGTCCGCCAATCTTCCGCAAGGCTTCCGACACTTTCCGCTTCTTGAATTCAAGCTGGGCTTTGTAGGACAAGGCTTGGAAGGAACAGCCCCCGCAGGCAGTAGCCACCGGGCAGCGCGGCTTGATGCGGTCGGGACTTATGGTGATCAACTGTTTGATGCGGGCCACGGCGAAGTCGGTTTTTGAGAAGGTAATTTCGACCACGGCTTCTTCATTCAAAAACAAACCATCGACGAAAATCGGTCGTCCTTCATGGCGGATGATACCGCGCCCGTCGTGGGTGTAATCAACGCATCGGCCTTTGATTTCGTTATTCATAATTTATGCAACCATTCTTTGGCCAGTCGTACCCATTCGTTAAGATGACCAAAATCTCTTACGAAGTCGGAGGG
>CAZBUP010000042.1:1667-8031 GCA_964495145.1 uncultured Staphylococcaceae bacterium
TGGCCAGTCGTACCCATTCGTTAAGATGACCAAAATCTCTTACGAAGTCGGAGGGATTCATATCGTCAAAGGATACATTTTCAGTGGCTAGGGACACACCGTGACGGCCCGAGGCGAAGAAATGGCCTTCGGCCGGTACCCGTTTCGAGCGAAGCGTCCCTAAAAAGATCATGCTGTTTTCGACCGGGACCGCCGTATCGTCCATCGTATGGAAAAGAAAGACCGGTCCCATCTTCTCGTGGACGTGCTTTTCTAGCGACACGTTATCGACCCGTTGGTTTGTCAAGTTGCCGCCGAGCAAGTTTAAAAACGAACCTGGATGCCGGTAACGGATGTTCGAGGTGATGACCGGATAAGCCAAGATCGAACCTTTGACTTGCTTATAGCATTCAATAGCCATGGAGGCAGCTAGATGACCCCCGGCCGAGAACCCGATTACGATGATGCGTTTAACCATCGGCAAAGCCGATAGCTTCTCAATTAGCTCTTTACCTTCGTTGATCGTATCCGGATAAATCAGTTTGGTCTCGCGGTAATAGTAAATGGTGGTGTGATAACCTTCGCTACCGAAACATTCGGCCACCGGAATCGCTTCGCGTTTGGAAGTATATTCATAACCGCCGCCCGGGCATATCAAAAGGAGGTCGCGCTTGCGCTCGTCATAAAAGGATACGTCCGCGTAATTCTTGGAAGCTAAATCAATCCGCATGGGTCACTTCTTCATCATCTCGGCGATGAAGGGCACTTCGACCTTGGGATCAAGCCGCGGGAATAGCGGCGCGCCTTTGGCGACCCGGCTCCCGCCGACGATGCCGAAGTTCGTGATGAAGGCATAATGGTCGCTCGTCGGATCGAGACCCAATTGTTCATAGACTTTCTTGGGGGTTTCGGTCAAGACCGGTTGCAAGAGGGTCGTCGCGATATAGATAACGCTAGCCAAATGGGTCATGACGCTGGATAGTTCTCGCGTCTTCTCGGGATCTTTGACCAAGGCCCAAGGCTGGGTTTCGTCAATGTATTTATTGGCCCGGCCCACTAAGGCCAGAACCTTCATGAAGGCTTCGGTGATATGAAGATCGTCTAAATCGGCTTCATAGCCTTTAATCGTGGCCATGGCCAAGGTATATAAATCATCGTCGAAGGGCGTGACGCTTCCGACATAGACCGGAATCACGCCTTCGTCATATTTTTCAATCATCGTCAAGGTTCGGTTGACCAAGTTCCCGAAGTCGTTAGCCAAATCGACATTGATCCGTTCAACGAATTGCTCGGGGGTGAACTGGCCGTCGTTGCCCCAAATGGTTTCGCGGACAAGGTAATAACGGACGGCGTCGCTTCCGTACTTTTCAATCAAGGGGAAGGGATCGACGACGTTACCCTTGGATTTTGACATCTTGCCGTCTTTCATCATCAAAAGGCCATGGACGAAGAGCCGGTCCGGCAGCCTTAATCCCAAGGCCATCAAGAACATCGGCCAATAGATGGCGTGGAACCGGGTGATGTCGGCCCCGACCACGTGGACGATTTCGGTAGCGGGATCGGCCCAGAATTTATCGAACAGCCGCTCGTCGGATGAATGATAGCCCAGCGCGGTGATGTAATTGGTCAAGGCGTCGAGCCAGACGTAGACGACGTGCTTGGGGTTCTCATTTAAGGGGACGCCCCAGGAGAAAGAAGTCCGTGACACGCACAAATCCTCGAGTCCCGGCTTGATGAAGGTATTGATCATCTCGTTCTTGCGGGATTCGGGAATGATGAATTTCAAATTCTCGTCGTAGTAGGCCAATAACCGCTCGACGTATTTCGAGGTCTTGAAGAAATAGGCTTCTTCGCTGGCTTGATGGACTTCTCTTTGACAGTCGGGGCATAGATGCTTCTCACCCACTTGGGTGTCGGTCCAGAAAGCCTCGCAGTGGGTGCAATACCAGCCTTGGTATTGGCCGAGGTAAATGTCGCCGTGATCGATCATGTGGGTGAAGATGGCTTGGACGACTTTCTCGTGCCGGACTTCGGTCGTTCGGATGAAGTCGTCGTTGCTGACGTGCAGCTTTTCCCAAAGGTTTTTGATTCCGACCACGATCTCGTCGACGAAGGCCTGGGGAGCCTTTCCGGCCGCTTCGGCGTTCTTTTGGATCTTCTCGCCGTGCTCGTCGGTGCCGGTCAAAAAGAAGGTGTCAAAGCCGCGCATCCGCTTGTAGCGGGCCCAGACGTCGCACAGGGTGGTGCAATAGGCGTGGCCGATGTGCAATCGGGCGCTGGGATAATAGATCGGGGTGGTGATGTAAAATTTGTTTTTCATGATATCCATATTATATATGAAAAAACCGCCATGGGATGGCGGTGTCTTCACGCTTTCTGGGGTTACTTCTTGTTTTGGTCAAGACCGTATTTTTTGTTGAAACGATCGACCCGTCCATCCGCTTGGGTAAACCGTTGTTTACCGGTATAAAACGGGTGGCAGTTGTTGCAAGTGTCGACGCGGACTTCCTTTAAAGTCGATCCGGTTTCGAAGACGGTGCCGCAGGTGGTGCAGGTGACGGTCACCTTCTGATACTTGGGGTGAATGCCTTTTTTCATACGTTTGCTCTCCTTCCGCCTTAAGCGATCGAGGCGCCTAAAGTAAGTTGCCTAGTAATATTATCATCTTGATATATGAAATTCAACGAAAAATGCCCTCGGTTGCTTTTCCCGCTACCGGGGACAACGCCAGGCGTCAAATGGGCGTGCAACTGTTTGTTGCGTGTATTTCCGCTTGACGGCCTCTATGATGTGGGTGAGGGAAAATCATGATTGATTCGGTACAGGTCGGAACCAAGATCACCCAACTGCGAAAAAAAGCCCTTTTGTCGCAAAACCAGTTGGCCGACAAACTGTTCATCACGCGCCAAGCCCTCTCGAAATGGGAAACCGGCTTGTCGATCCCGACCATCGAGATGCTCCTGCTTCTATGCGAAGCCCTGGACACGACCGTCGACGAGATCCTGTGCCTCGATGAAAACATCGCGATCGACCCCGAGAACATCTTCGTCGGCCACAGCCGCAAGTTCATCATCAAGAAGATCGTAAACGGTGAACTACCAGTCGACTTGCCGAGCATCTTCTACCAATTGTCCCCTTCCGAACGGCTCTTGATACTTCGGGAAGTGCGCGAGGGACGCCTCGCGGTAAATCTCCATGAACTGAAAAGCCGATTGTCGGTATCCGAAATCAAATACCTAGGAGGTAATCTCGTATGATCTTAAAGAAAGTGACTAAAGACGGCAAAGACGTCTTCGTCGAAATCACCAAGGAAGAAGCCGAAACGGCAGCTAAAGCCGGCGAATTCGTGATTATCGTCAACGAAAAAGGCGACAGCGTCACCATCGACGGCCAAAACGAGCACATCGACATCCAAATCGACCGGTCCAAAAAAGACCCTGAAGACGACGATGACGATGATGAAGACGACGATGACGAAAAGCCCGGACATGACCCCGCGTTCGAGTTCTCTAAGAAGTTCCGCAAAAAGTTCGCCCGCGGCTTCCCGTTCAATTTCCAGCACCTGGGCGAATCGTTCCCGTTCATGAATCGCGGCAACGATCCCCAGACGGCGAAACTTTTAAGAATCCTCCCGTTCATGGAGGAAGAAGACATCCATGAGGTGATCGACAAGTATTTGCATGACGATCCCGCCTTCGCCAAGCTGAATCTGACGGCGATCATGCCCTTCTTGAGCAAAGAAGACTGCGATGCCGTCTTCACCAAAGTGCTGGTGACCAAAGACCTATGGCACTTCATCGTGTCGCTGGCCCCGTTTGTAAGCGACGAGGCCCTCTCAAAACTGGTCGACCGCTACCTGGCCGGCGAGTTTCCCGATCTCAACCTTGATAACCTATATCCTTTTCTCAACTCGAAAGACATCAAGCGGCTGTTCCGCTTCATGATGGACAAGTAATATGTTATTCGATGATTTCCTGTTATTGGGCGATAGCTGCGGTCTCCGCCAGATGGCGTTCGGGAACGAGCATGATTTCCTGGCTGATCTCGGGGGCCGCGATGATCGGAACGAGCCCGAGGGCGGTCTGATCGTGGAGGCCGGGATCGGCAAAAAGAGTTGAGACGTAGACCAGCTTACCGTCGGTGAACTCGGCCGGGATCGGAAAATACTTCGGTTCCGTCATCGGGTTCGTCAAGGCGTTGACCAAGCGGCGGTACTGCTTACCGGCCGCTTTTGCATGATCATGAGGGGTTCAAGTTTGTTATGGATGTCGATGAGACGATTCGGTTCGGTTTCGAAAATAGACATCGGCGAGAAGAGAATCCACACCAAGTAGGGCCGGTCATAGTCGCGGTCGGTATAGGTCCGGTAGGCATAGCCGTAGACGATGCGTCCGCTTTGCCAGACCCGTTCCCGCTGATAATAGCCCCGGGTCATGAAACCGAGTATCCGGCCCCGGGACGTGGACTTGCCGGACAATAATTGATAATCGGCCTTGGTCCAAACGAGGCGTTTGGCCAACAAGCGGTCGTTGAGGTGGTGAATGTATTCGCCGAATTCCATGGTTCTATTATGACCAGTTGCGGTCTTAAATGCATGTTAAGAATGAATTTTGTCGAAAAAACGAGGAAAATTTGCGATTTTCTCGACAATCGTCTCTTTCATCCCCTATGATGAGATATGTTATAATTACTTCACTATTTAAAAAAAGGAGTGCGCTATGATATCCAAATCCATCGCCATCAAGGTGTTGAACCTTGCTACCGCGACCGGGGCCGATTTCGCCGAAATCTTTCTTGAGGAAACGCTGACCAACTCGCTTTCCCTTGAAAACGGTTTGGTGGAAACGAGCACCAGCAACATTTCCTACGGGGCCGGCATCCGCTTGCTGAACAAGCTTCAAAGCGTGTACGGCTACACCAACGACGTTTCGCTCAAAGGCCTGTCGGCCTTGGCCGAATCGCTTTCCAAATCGTTCAAGGGACCGCGCCAAGTCGAAGTGACCGCCATCAAGAAGGTCCGCGTCAAGAACCTGTCCCCGATCGAGGAACCGTTCACCGCGGTGCCCACCGGCGAAAAGATCGCCTTGCTCAAAGACGCCAGCAAAATCATCCAAGGCCATGATCCGCGCATCGTCCGGGTCCAAACCTCGATGATGGACACCTTCAAACAAATCACCATCTTCAATTCCAAGGGCAAGGAATTCCACGACGAACGGATGCGGGGCCGGATGGGCCTCGTCGCCATCGCCGCCGAAAACGGCACGATCGAGACTTCCTTCGAAGGACCGGGTGCCCAAGCCGGTTTTGAATACTTTACCAAGCACATCGACTATAAGGCCAAAGCCTTAGAAGTCGCCAAGACCGCCATCTTGATGCTCCACGCGGCCGAATGCCCCAGCGGCAAAATGCCGGTCGTCATCGGCAATGGTTTCGGCGGGGTCATCTTCCACGAAGCCTGCGGCCATCCGCTTGAAGCGACCGCGGTCGCCAAGAAACTGTCGATCTTCACCGACAAGCTCGGCCAGCAGATCGCCAATCCGATCGTCACCGCCATCGACGACGGGACCATTCCCAACGGATGGGGCACCGGCAATATCGACGATGAAGGCAATCCGACCCAAAAGAACGTCTTGATCAAAAACGGCATCCTGAAATCGTATTTGATCGACGATTTCAACGGCCGAAGAATGGGCGCCAAAGGCAACGGGGCCACCCGGCGCCAAAACTACAAATACGAACCGACGTCCCGGATGTCGAACACCTATATCGATAACGGCAAATCGACCCCCGAGGAAATCATCGCCGCCACCAAATTCGGCCTTTACGCCAAATCGATGGGCGGCGGTTCGGTCAACCCGGCCACCGGCGATTTCAACTTCGCGGTGTCGGAAGCCTATATGATCCGCGACGGCAAAGTGGCCGAACCGGTCAAAGGGGCGACCCTGATCGGCAACGGCGGCGAAATCTTGAATAAAATCGACATGATCGGCAACGATTTAATGCGGGCCCAAGGCATGTGCGGCTCGGTCTCGGGTTCCATCCCGGCCGACGTCGGGCAACCGACCTTGCGCGTCAGCGAAATAACCGTCGGCGGACGGGGAGGATCCATCTAATGGCTAAATACACCAAGTTTTTCGCTTTAGCGAAAGAAAAAGGACTCGAAGCCCTGGAACTTTACGTTTCCAGAAAGTACGCCCTCAGTTTCAGCCTGTTCCACGGCGAAGTCGACTCATACTCGCTTGAAGACGCCCAGTCGCTTTCATCCCGCGGCATCTATAACGGCAAGATCGGCTACGCCACCACCGAGAAATTCGACAAGTCGACCCCGTCCTTCGTCATCGACCGCGTCGTCGATAACGCCAAGGCCGTCGACAAAGACGATCCG
>CAZBUP010000043.1:0-7903 GCA_964495145.1 uncultured Staphylococcaceae bacterium
ATGCCGGGAATTTGATCTTCCTCGCTTGGGGGTTGGCCCGGTACAACACGATGTTCTTACCAATCAGTTGCACGATGTCGGCTTTGAGGGCCCCGGCCAAATCAAGGGCCAGTTCTTTCAAAGGGGTGATCGCGGTCTTCAGCACGTGGATTTTGATCAGTTCATGGGCGGTCAACGCTTTGTCGAATGTCGAAAGGGCTTCTGGGGAAATTTCGAGCTTCCCCAGTTGATGGACATGGTCTAGTTGATGGGCTAAGCCTTTTAAATAGGCTTTTTGTTTGGGATTAAGCATTAGTTAGATTTTCGCCGGTTGCACGTACACGGCGATTCCTTTCGGGGCCGAGACCCGGATGTCTTGTTTGTTGCCGGTGAACGTAATCCAGCCTAAGCCGACGATGCCGATGTCGATTCGACCCTTGTCGATGATGTCCGCTTCAAACGCTTCAAGGTCTTGGAACGATTTGACGATCTTGGAAGTCGGGCGGATCTTGTTTTGGGATACTAAGCTGTCGAAGGTCTTGTCGGCGTTGACGAGGGCGCTCCGCTTGATCTCGACGAGATTCGAGAAATAGCAGGTAAAGCCAGTCGGCTTTCCGGACATGAAATCGAAGCGGGCCAAGCCGCCGATGATGATGCTTTGCTTGGCCATCAATTGGAAGGTGCGCGGTTTGATTTCGGTACGCGGGACGATGCTCCGAATCACTTCGCGCTCGACTTGAGACACCAGTGAGGTGTCGAGGACAAATCCCGGCGTGTCGTAGAGGTGGCTTGACTCATCCAGCGGGATTTCGATGACGCGCAAGGTGGTACCGGGGAACGGCGAGGTGGTAATCAGCATTTGGGTCGTGTTCAGGAATTGCTTGATGTAGGCGTTCACGAGCGAGGACTTGCCGCTGCTGGTGGCCCCGATTACGTAGACGTTGCGGCCTTGGCGCTTGGCTTCGATTTGGGCTTTGACGGCGTCAATGTTGTATTTCTTAATCGGGCTGGCGATCACTAAATCATCGATGGTCAAACCGGCCTTTTTGGCCCGGGACAGGACATAATCACGCAACTTGTCGTCTTTGACCGACTTCGGGAACAAGTCCCGTTTGTTGGCGACCCCAATGATGTCGAGATCCTTGATCTTCTCGTTGACGTCCATGGAAAAGGAACTGTCGAAGGAGAATAGATCCAACACATAAACGATCAAGGCGTTTTCAAGTCGGGCCTGATCGAGTATTTTTAAAAATTCCTCGTTCACGCGCGGTTCCTTGGGCGCGATGTCTTCGCCGTAATGCTGCAATTTGAAACAGCGTTGGCACAAGACCACTTCGTGGCGCTCAAAATGTTTTTCGGGAACGTAGCCCGGCAAGGACTCGTCAATCGATTGCAGGATGACCCCGCAGCCGGGACAACGGCGGATACGACGGATTTCAGTCATAGGCTTGCCTCCAATTCTTCAGTAGTTTGTGGCGCTTGTAATAACTTCGGAGCGGGCGATCGATCAAACGGTTGATTCTCGTCGTCCACTGATCTTCCGGGACGAGTTTTTCCGTCAAGACGACGAGGATGCCAAGGCGATGGGCAACCAGGCAATCGGTCAATAGTTGATCGCCAATCAAAGCCGTTTCATTCAAACGGAACCGGTGTCCTTCAATAAAGTTTAGCAGTCGCCTTTTCAAAGGCTTGTGGGCGCTATTGAGGAAGGGGACACCCAACTCCTCGGCGTAGGTGCTGACGCGCGGGCCCTTGTTGTTGGATATGATAACTATATTATAGCCGAAGCGTCGATAGGATTCGATTAAAGCGGCGGCTCGGCGGCTCGGATGCCGGTCGCGATAAGAGGACAAGGTATTGTCGAGATCAATCAAAAGGTTCTTGATGCCTATTCGAGAAAAAAAGTCGATGGGGATCTCGTATATGGATTGGCTGTGGTAATGGGGAATGAAAGCTTTGATCATGGGGAATACCTTAATTTTATGAGAATAAAATCGAACTTGCTATACAAAAGCCTCGAACCATCGCTTTTTGCTTTATAATGTTGCTTATGAAAGAGACAACCAAACGATTCTTCATTGAGGAATGGGCCATCATCAAGAAGTGGGGCTTGCCCGTTTTGGGCATGACTTTAGGGGCCCTGGCGCCGGTGATCGGCTTTTGGATTGCCCTGATTGCCTATATCTACTGCTACCCGATGTGGAAAGCCGAGCCTCAAGGCCACCGTAACCTGAAAGTGTTCGCCACTTTGGGTCTGGTCCTCAGTTTTATCACCATGTTGGCCCTCATCTATTTGATTGCCACCGGTATATTAGAAGAATCCTCGTTCAGTTTAATCGCCCATATCGTCAAAAATTGATATTTGTTCGTAATTAGCCGACGGGTCTTCTTCAGCCGTCGTTTTCTTTTCGAGCTGATAGGTTTTCGTATCGGCATCGACCCGTTCGACGAGATCATGGTAAACGCCCAGGATATTGCCGTTTCGCGGCAGCGGGAGATTGCGCTTGGCGTATTTGTCGATCGGCGTCGGATGGAAATCGTCGCTTTGATAATCGAGGTTCGTTTTGTCGTCGAGCACGAGTTTGGCCGTGATCATGTCGTCTTTCTTGTTCAGCTTGCGGGCATAGACCAGCTCGTGAGGTTCCGATTTGAAGGAACGGTAGACGTATTGGATCTTGCCGAGGCGCGCGGTCACGGCAATGTAGTTGTAATCGAAGATGCGCCAGTGGCCGGCATCGGTCACCATCAAGATCTTTCCCTTTTCCTCCGGTTCGTAGGCGAAGAGGCTGGCCACGCGATCGCCGCCTTTCAAAGAGGCGATGGCCTTGATGCCGCCGGCCTTAATGCCGACCGGGGCTAATTCGTTTTCATTGAATAAGGTAGCACTGCCCTTGCGGGTAATCACCAACAAATCGCTATTGCCGGTGGCCAAAGCCACGTCGACGACTTCGTCATCACGTAGCAATCGGTAGCATCCAAGCGGGCGCGAGTACCTCAAAGCGAAGAATTCCGACAGGTTGGTGCGCTTGATCAAGCCGTTGCGGGTCACGATCACCACGTGGACGTCATCCCGGAACGAACTGACGACGAAAGCTTTCAACAGCTTTTCTTCCGGATTCAAGGTGCAGATGTAGTTGATGTGCCGCCCTTCTTCTTTCCATTTGTTGTCATACATCTCATGGACGGGCAAAAACACATAATTGCCAAAATTGGTGAACGCCAATACGTAATCAAGCGTGCTGGCGGTCGTCACCCCGAGCAAGATGTCGCTTTCCTTCATGCCGGGATAGGGGCTATCGCTGCTTTTGAAGCTTTTGAGGCTGGACCGCTTGATATAACCATCGCGGGTCAAGGCGATGATAACGTCTTCTTTAGCAATCAAGTCGCGCTTGTCGATGGTCTTGGATGGAAGCGGCTCTTCCAGGATGGTGGTTTGGCGCGGGGTTCCGTATTTGGCGGCCATTTGCTTGAGGTCGGCCATCAAGGCCCGGTCGAGTTTCTTGCGGTCGCCTAGTAGGGCTTCCAATTCATCGATGGCTTTCGTTAAGGACTCGCGTTCGTTATTCAAGATGGTGACGTCGGTGTTCGTCAATCGATACAGCTGCAAATTGACGATGGCTTCGGCTTGGGGTGTGCTGAAACCAAACAGATTGACCAAGTTCTCGATGGCATGGCCCTTGTCGCGGCTTTGCCGGATGGCGGCCACCACTTCATCTAAGATTGAGATGGCCTTGATCAAACCGTCGACCAAATGCCTGCGGGTATTGGCTTTGGCCAAATCGAATTGGCTTAAGCGCGTCACCACGTCGACCTGGTGGGCGATGAAGGCGTCGATATAATCCAAAAGCGTCAGCGTCTGGGGATGGCCGTTGACGATGGCCACCATGTTGGCGCTATAAGCCGTTTTCAGTTCGGTTCGGTTCATCAAGTAGGTTTTGATGATGTCGGCGTTAGCGTCTTTTCGCAAATCGATGGCGATGCGGAGACCGCGATGATCCGACTCGTCACGGACTTCCAGAATGCCGTCGATGACCTTCTTGTAGCGGATTTCGTCGATGTCGCGGACAAGTTTCGATTTGATGACGTTATAAGGAATCTCGGTAATGATGATTTGGCTGATTTCGGGCCCATGGACCACGTCCATGCGGCTGACGATTTCGACGCGTCCGCGACCGGTCTCGTAAATATCAAGGAGACCCTGGTCGGCAATGATCGAAGCGCCAGTCGGGAAATCGGGACCCTTGACGAACTGCATCAAGTCCTTGGTCGTGGCCTTGACATGGGTCAAACGATAGATGACGGCGTCGATCACTTCGTTGAGGTTATGGGGCGGGATGTTGGTGGCCAAAGCCACGGCGATGCCGGTGGTCCCGTTGACGAGTAAGTTCGGGAACCGGGCCGGGAGCACGATCGGCTCCAGCTGCGAATCGTCGAAGGTCAACTGCATGTCGACGGTTTCTTTTTCAAGGTCGCGGGTCAGCTCTTCGGCGATTTCGGCCAAACGGGCCTCGGTATAGCGGTGGGCGGCCGGGTTGTCACCGTCGATGGACCCGTTGTTGCCTTGAAAATCGATCAAAGGAACGCGGTATTTCCACGGTTGCGACATGTGGGCTAAGGCTTCGTAGATGGAACTGTCGCCGTGAGGATGGTATTTGCCCATGACTTCGCCGACCGAAGTGGCGCATTTGCGATACGGCTTCCGGTGCAGGTTGCCGCTGTGGAACATGGCGTAAATGATCCGGCGTTGGACCGGTTTCAGCCCGTCACGCACGTCGGGAATGGCCCGGTCTTGAATCACGTATTTGGCATAGGTGGCGTAACGGTCACCCATGACTTCTTCGAGCGATTGTTCGCTGATGATCTCGACGGGCGCCGGTTCGATGACGATTGGTTTCTTCTTAGCCATGGGTGATCTCCTTGATGAAGGGATCCTTCAAGGTGAAATCGACGTTTTCCTCAACCCATTTTTTACGCAATGAGGCATCTTTACCCATAAGAATCGAGACGCGGCGCTCAACCACGAGCGGATCCTCGATGTTGATGCGGATCAACGTTCGGGTTTTCGGATCCATGGTCGTTTCTTTGAGCTGGCTGGCGTTCATTTCGCCCAAGCCTTTGAACCGGGAGATGCGATAGGGGCTTCCAATCTTCTTCTTGAGGGTTTCCAGTTCGTCTTCATCCCAAGCGTAGCCGAACTTGGTGGCGTCGGTTTCCTTGCTTAAGCGATAAAGCGGCGGCACGGCCACGTAAATCATGCCCTTTTGAATCAGGGGGCGCATGTAATGGTAAAAGAAAGTTAAAAGCAGGGTTTGGATATGGGCCCCGTCGGTGTCGGCATCGGTCATGATGATGATTTTGCCGTATTTGGCGTCGCCGATTTCGAAATTGGCCCCGACGCCGGCGCCGATGGTGTTGATCAAAGTGGCGAACTCGGTGTTCTTCAACATTTGATCCATGGTGATGCTGTCGGTGTTCAACGGTTTCCCGCGCAGGGGCAGGATGGCTTGGTGCAGGCGGTCGCGGCCGCTTTTGGCGGTGCCGCCGGCCGAATCGCCCTCGACGATGAATAGCTCGTTCAGGCCGTATTCCTTACTTTGGGCTGGTGTGAGTTTGTCGGAGAGAATGATTTCTTGTTTGGCTTTCTTGGTGCCTCGGGCTTCTTCTTTGGCTTTGCGGGCGGCGATGCGGGCGTTTTGGGCGTCGACGCATTTCTTGATGAGGTTGATGGCGAATTCCTTGTTTTCCTCAAGATAATACGTTAATTTCGAATACATGACGTTTTGGACCACGGCCATGGCGTCAGGTGTCCCGAGCTTGCCCTTGGTCTGTCCTTCGAATTCGAGTTTCGTCTCCGGGATCTTCAATGAGATGATGGCCGTCAAGCCCTCGCGGATGTCGTTACCATCGAGTTTGGTCTTGCTGCGTAGCAAGCCATTGCCTTCGGCATAATCGTTGACGGCGCGCGTGAGCCCGGCCCTAAAGCCGTTTTCGTGCGTACCGCCGTCTTTGGTTCGGAGGTTGTTGACATACGATAAAATATTCTCGTTATAGTCCTTATAGGCATATTGGAAGGCGATTTCGACCTTGATGTCGTTGCTGTTGTCTTCAAAGACGATGACCGAATTGAGGGTTTCCTTCTCGGCGTTGAGTATTTGAATGTACTCTTTCAATCCTTCTTCATAATAAAATTGCTGTTCGAGATTTTGCCGTTCGTCTTTGACGACGAAGCGGACTTTCTTCAACAGGAAAGCCGATTCTTGGATGTGGTTGCAGATGGTATCCCATTTGAATTCGACCGTAGTGAATACTTTTGGATCCGGTTTGAATTTGACCAGGGTGCCGTGGCGAGTCGATTTGCCGATCACTTCCAAATCGACGGTTTTGTGGCCGCCGTTTTCAAAACGCATGTGGAAGATAGATCCATCCCGGTAAACGGTGACGTCGAGGTATTCCGACAAAGCGTTGGTGACGCTGGCGCCGACGCCATGGAGACCGCCGGCCGAGACGTATGATTTGTCGGAAAATTTGCCGCCGCTATGAAGCGTGGTGAAAATCAATTCAAGGGCGCTGACTTTGGCCGTCTTGTGAATGCCGGTCGGGATGCCGCGGCCTTCGTCTTGGACCGAAATCGATCCATCTTTATGGATGATGACGGTAATCAGGTCGCCGAAACCCGACATCGCTTCGTCGATGGCGTTGTCGATGACTTCCCAAACCAGGTGATGCAAGCCGGTGGCATTGGTGGAACCGATGTACATGGCTGGGCGCTTACGGACGCCCAAAAGGCCTTCCAAGACGTCGATGCTGTCTTCGTTGTAGGTGTTTTTCTTGATGTCTGCGGTCAAAATATTGTCTCCAAATCTACGATTTTACCTAATGATTATACCAAAAAAATTGATGATTTTGACACGTTTATATTATATTATGATTAATACGTTCTCGAGGTGCGCGCACGATGGTATTCATTCAAATCGGAACCTTGCTGGTCGGATTGCTATTCGGTTACTTGTTGGGTTCTTTTCCCACCGGCGTGGTCGTCTCTAAGGTCTTTTACAAAAAAGACATTCGGGATTATGGATCTGGCAATACCGGCGCCACCAATGCCGGGCGCGTCTTTGGCAAAAAGGCCTTTTGGATGGTAGTCCTGGGCGACATCTTTAAAAGCATCACCCCGATTTGGATTGTAACCCTTGTCATCTGGGGTTTCCATTTGGAGAACTATACGTTCACCCCGTGGGTCTCGTATTTGACCGCGGTCGGATGCACCCTCGGCCATTGTTATCCGATTTTCGCCAAGTTCAAGGGCGGTAAAGCCGTATCGGCTTTCGGATCGTTCGTCTTCACGACTAACTGGATCATCGCCTTTTCGGGCATCGCCCTTTTGATTATTATCGTCATGATTAAGAAATACGTCAGCTTAGGATCGATCATCGCCAGCACCTACTGCGTCTTAGCATCTTTACTTTTATTGATACCGGGGTTTGAACGCATCGGCATGTATCCTTTAATGGAATCCGGCATCATTTATTCCGGTTTCCTGATGATACAAGCCGGCTTCCTTTATTGGCGGCATCGGGAAAACATCGTCCGTTTACTAAACCACGAGGAACGCAAAGTTACTTGGGTTAAGTAATTTAATAGTATATATTCAGTATATTATTGCAAATTAAAAGGCATCGCTCATGGATGCCTTTTTTGATTGAAGATTAAGCTTGCTTATTGATGCTGTTCATGACTTGACGGACTTGGGCTTCCGAGGGCTTGCGGCCCATCGAGGTGAACATGGCCCGAATCATCTTCTCATTGATAGGAGGATTCTTGGCCAGCTCCCGTTTGAAGAACCAACGAGAAATAAAGAATCCGGCCACAAGGCCGCCGACCAATCCCAGGGCGAGGTATAAAACCGAATCCCACCCGAAACCTG
>CAZBUP010000044.1:0-7675 GCA_964495145.1 uncultured Staphylococcaceae bacterium
ACGTCGGCTCCGGCCTCTACAAAGACGTGCAATGGAAAGTCGCCGTCGATGAGGAAATATCCTTTAAGAAAGATGAAATAGCCGTCATCAAGGCCATCAAAGGCAATCGGCTCATCATAAAAAAGAAAGAGGTTAAGTAAACATGAAATTAGGTATGATTCTCTCCGGGAACGTCGGTTCCATCATCGGCTGGGTATTCTTGGGCGTTCTTCTCTTCGTCTTGTTGATCGTTGTCATCCGTTCGATCGTCATCGTCTCGCAGGCGAGCACCGTCATCGTCCAGCGTTTAGGCAAATACAGCCGGACCCTCGAAGCCGGGCTCCACTTTGTGGTCCCGATCATCGATCGGACCAGCTCCCCGATTTCCCTCAAGGAACGGGTTTATGATTTCCCGCCGCAACCGGTCATCACCAAGGACAACGTCACGATGCAGATCGACACCGTCGTCTATTTCCAAGTGACCGATCCCAAGATGTACACCTACGGGGTCGAACGTCCGTTGAACGCGATGGAAAACCTCACGGCCACCACGCTCCGCAACCTGATCGGCGACCTCGAGCTCGACCAAACCTTGACCTCTCGCGACACCATCAACCACCAGATGTGGACCGTTTTGGACACGGCCACCGATGCTTGGGGCATCAAGGTCAACCGCGTTGAGTTGAAAAACATTCTCCCGCCGCGCGACATCCAAGAAGCGATGGAAAAGCAAATGCGGGCCGAACGGCAAAAACGTGAAGCCATCCTCGACGCCGAAGGCAAGAAGCAAGCCGCCATTTTGACGGCCCAAGGCGAAAAGGAAGCCGCCGTCTTGCGAGCGGAAGCCGTCAAGATTAAAAAGATTACCGAGGCCGAAGGCGAAGCCGAAGCCCTAGTACGCGTTTACGAAGCCCAAGCCGCCGGTGTCCGCCTCATCAACGAGTCGAAACCCGACGCCGCCTTCTTGACCCTGAAAGGGTTCGAGGCGCTCCAGCATATCGCCAACGGCACGGCCACCAAGCTGATCATCCCGAGCGAAATACAAAACGTCTCCGGACTCTTGGCTTCGATGAAAGAAGTCCTGACCGACGATAAGAAAACCAAATAACTGCTTGATTCAGACAATCAAAAATGCGAGTCCTCGTTCGGGCTCGCATTTTCTTATGCCATTTTACTCGACGGTGACCGATTTGGCCAAGTTGCGCGGTTTGTCGATGTTCAAGTTCCGCTTCAAGGCGGTGAAGTAAGCGATGTATTGGGCGACCATGATCTTGGGAAGCGGGGATAGATAGGTCGGGACGTCGGGGACGACGATGTCGTCGCGATCTTTGGCCACCGCTTTCGAAACGATGGTGAAGACGCGGGCGCCCCGGGCCAAGACTTCCTGCATGTTGGAGCGAATCGGCAGTTCCGTCAAGGAATTGCTGATGAAAATGACGACCGGGGTGTCTTTTTCAATCAAGGCAATCGGCCCATGCTTCAATTCGCCGCCCGGCAAGCCTTCCGAGTGGATGTAGGTGATTTCCTTGAGTTTCAAGGAGGCTTCGAGACTGACGTCGTAATCATAGCCGCGCCCCAGGAAGAAGGCATGTTGTTTCGAGGCGATGAAAGCGGCGATTTTCTCAAACTGCGGTTTCATCTCGATGACGGTTTTCAGGACTTCGATCAATCCATAAAGATCGCCGATGACTTGATGATCCGGTTTCAAGGCCCCGGCTAGGAGGGCTAAAAGCACCACTTGGGCGACATAGGCTTTGGTCGAGGCCACGGCAATTTCAATCCCGGCGAAAAGCAGCAAGGTAAAATCGGCTTCTCGGTCCAAGGTAGACCCTTTGGTGTTGGTAACCGTGATTAAGGGATGATTCATTTGCTTGACGTTTTTGACGCAATGGATCAAATCGGCCGTTTCTCCCGATTGCGACAGCATGACGAAGACCGGCTTCTTGCCGGTAACCGTCGGGAAATAGGCCCATTCGCTGGCGATGTAGACATCAGCCCGTTTACCCAAATGTTCGAAATAGCGTTTGCCGATCAAACACGCGTGGTAGGAAGTGCCGCAGGCTAGGAATATGACTTGGTCGCTTTCGTGGATCAACTGCAAGAGGTGGGGATTGAACAAATAGGCATGGCCGTCGTAATAGTTGTCGAGGAGATGGCGAACCACGTTGTCGGCTTCCTCGATTTCCTTGAGCATGTAATGGGCATATCCTTCGAGGTTCATGTCCTCATAGGTTAAATCGGTTTGGTGATAGCTGATCAAGGCCGGGGCGGCGCCCATCAGGTCGTAAACAGCCACCTCAGTCGCGCTGATGAAACCGTATTGATGATCGCGCAGGGCATAAAAATCTTTCACGTGCTTGAGCATCGGGAGGTAGTCAGAGGCCAAAAAGTTGCTGTCGGAGCCATGCCCGATGACCAGCGGCGAATGGTTTTTGGCGAAAAACAGGCGCGAATCGTCTTCTTGGCTGATGATGACGAGGGCATAGCTGCCTTCCAATTGGCGCATGGTCTGGTTGATGGCTTTCAAGACGTCGTGGTTAGCCATGTAATTGCTTTCGAGGAGATTGGATATCACCTCGGTATCCGTTTCGGTCACGAAATGGTAACCCTTGGCTTCAAGCGCTGTCCGAAGAGCCCGGAAATTGTCAATGACACCATTATGGACCAAGGTGAAGCGCTTGTGCTCGCTGACGTGGGGATGGGCATTCGTTTCAGTTGGAGCCCCGTGGGTGGCCCAACGCGTATGGCCGATGCCGACGCGACCGCTGACTTGTTGGGGAACAAGGGCGTCCAATTGCTGGACGCGGCCCGGAATCCGATAAATCAGCGGAGCTTCCTCATGCGAAAAAGCCAAACCCGACGAATCGTATCCACGATATTCGAGGGTTTTGAGCCCTTCGATCAGGTAATTGCGCAACTGCTTGATTCCGACTGCCCCGACGATTCCGCACATAGAGAATGCTCCTTAACTGACGAATATTTCAGCAATGTAGTCAAACACTTCTTGGACGTAGCGATCGCAAGTGGCTTGGGTTTCGGCTTCTAGCATAATACGGATCAAGGGTTCGGTGCCGCTGGGCCGAATCAAAATGCGGCCGGAAGAACCAAGTTCCTGCTCCACGCGCCGAATCAAGGCCTGAAGGCCTTCGTGTTCCAATACTTCGCTTTTGTTGGCAACGGTGATGTTTTTGAGCACTTGCGGGTAAATTTTGAGCCCGGCGAGCAGGTCTTGAACGCGGGCATTCGATTTGGCGATGATATTCAGCATATGGACCATCGACAGCAAGCCGTCGCCGGTATTCAATTCGTCAAAGAAAATGATATGGCCGGATTGTTCGCCCCCGAGGACGAGACCATGCTTCTTGAGGGCTTCATGGACATATTTGTCGCCCACCTGGACTTCCAATACGTCGATGCCGGCTTGATTCAATGCTTGTTTGATGCCGAGGTTGCTCATGACCGTCAAGACGACTTTGGGTTTATTCAATCGTCCGGACTCAAGCGCGTCGATGGCCGACAGGTATACCATCGCGTCTCCGTTGATGGTTTGGCCTTGGTGGTCGATCAGCAGCAACCGATCGGCATCGCCGTCGAACGCCAAACCGTAATCATACCCATTGGTTTTCATCCGTTTGACCAAAGTCCCGATATGGGTCGAGCCGCACATGTCGTTGATGTTGGTCCCGTTTGGATGGTTGTTGATGATGTCGACGTTTAAATGCAACCGGGCCACCAACTGGTCGATGACGACGGCGGCCGAGCCGTTGGCGGCGTCAATCAATAAGCGCAGCTTTGAAAAATCGCCATGGGCTTTCGAAGCGATGAAATCGAGATAATCTTGGACCAAGTCCGCGGCGTCGTGAATCGTCCCGACGTTTTTCCCGGCGGCTTGGGGCAGATGATCCGATTGATCGTCAATATACCGTTCGATTTGCCGTTCGATGTCTTCTTCGAGCTTTTCGCCGTTGCGATTAAAGACTTTGATGCCGTTATCGTAATAGGCGTTATGGGAAGCCGAGATCATGATGCCGAAATCGAAATTGTGGCGATGGACCAGATAAGAAATGCTCGGCGTGGTCGAAATGCCAAGATTGTAGGCTTCGCCCCCGCTGGCGGTGATGCCGGCCATTAGGGCCGACAAAAGCATGTCGCCGGAATGGCGAGTGTCGCGCGCGATGATAATGCGGGTTTTTTGACCGACGGGACATTGACCGAGAAAACGACCAATGCGATAAGCAATGGTCGAGGTGACATCTTGGCCGGCTAGGCCTCGGACTCCATCGGTCCCGAAATACTTGCCCATCGGATCAATCCTTTTCCTGGCGTCCGATTTCCATGTAGTGAATCAATACTTGTTTGAACTGGTCGATGAAAACCGATTCCAACTCGCCGTTATAGGCAAACGAGATTCGGCCGGTTTCCTCCGAAACGACGACCACTACGGCATCGCTGACTTCGGAAATCCCCAAAGCGGCCCGATGGCGGCTGCCATACTTGCCGGAGAGCGGTTTGGTCGTCGGCGGGAAATAGACGCTGGCGGCGATAATCAGGTTGTCGCGCAGGACCACGGCCCCGTCGTGAAGTCGGGTGCCGGGATAGAAAATGGTCATTAAAAGTTCTGAAGAGACTGGCGCGTTCATCGGGGTGCCGTTTTTGATGAATTCACCGAGGTTGCTCTTGCGTTCGATGGCGATGATGGCCCCGGTTTTGGTTTTGGATAAGTAGGCGACGGTGTCGACGACGGCATTAATCAATTGGTCGCGGTCGAAATGGCGGGAAGTCGGTTCCGCCGGCTTGCGGTTTAAAAACAGGTTATTGATGAAGGGACGGACCGAGGCGATGTTGACGAATACGAAGATGAAACTGAAGAGCATCAAATTGAAGACCAAGGCGACCGTCAATAACGAAAGTCCGGTGAAGAGGTCCGAAACGACGATGGCCAAAATATTGAGCCCAAACGGCAAGAGGAATATCTTCCTTTTGGCGACGCGGGCGACGATGACGAGCAAAATCGCAAAAACGACCAATGCCAATCCGACATTCAGCCATCGGGTCCAGTCGGACCAAACCGGGGTAAAAACCATCATTTGCGTTCTCCGTGAGCAAAGCGGCTGGCGGCGCTGGCGGCAATGGCGCCGACGATGTCGTCAAGGAAAGTGTGGCATTTCACGCCGTTTTTGCCTTCGTTGTTCAAAGTATCGATGATGCCGTATTTCTTCTTGTCGATAAAACCGAAATTGGTCAGCGAAATCGAACCGTAAAGGTTGCAGATGCCGTAAGCCAGCACTTCATCGACGCCGTAGAGGCCTTCGTCGCGCCGGATGACAGCTTCGAGATCCTTATCCAAGAAGTTTCCGGCTTCGGCTTGTTTGTCGAGTTCGACGGCCGTCATCAAGGCAAATTGGACCTCGCGTTTGTCGAGGACGGAATTGATGGATGCCAGGAGTTCTTCTTTTTTCAAGTCAACGTGGTAACCGGCCTGCAAAAAACGGGCCGCTTCGGCGATGTCGTCGATGGTGACGCCACGCTCATTCAATAGTTTGATGCACTTTTCGTGGAAATTGATCATTCCGGTTCCAGATTTGTCTTTCTCTTATTTCTATCCTAGCAGTTCGGCTCGAAACTAAAAAGACTAATGTCTTTAAAATGGGCGTTTGGAGCAGCCAACGGGAATCGAACCCGCATATTCAGCTTGGGAAGCTAACGTTCTACCACTGAACTATGGCTGCATTCTAATGAAATTATAGTGAATCGACCCATTAATCTCAACCAATATAAATGAAAAAACTACTCTTGTGAGTAGTTTATTCGTGTCCTGGTGGATGCTGAGGGGATCGAACCCACGACCTTCTGTACGTCAAACAGATGCTCTCCCAGCTGAGCTAAACATCCGGGATGGTGCCGACGATAGGAATTGAACCTACAACCTACTGATTACGATTCAGTTGCTCTGCCGGATTGAGCTACGTCGGCAACGCTCCTTAAATCGGCTCATTTATGATATACAAAATCCATTTCTAAATCAAGCGGAACATGCGTGCCCGCTTTCAGTTGCCAGAAAAAATTATCTTGATATAATTGTTTCGGTATCTATGAAGTCGCAAGTAATCCACGAGCACAAATTCATCAATATATTTTGGCCTTTGCTGATTGAGGTTTTCTTAGGCGTTCTCGTCACGTTGACCGACACCTTGATGCTTTATGGCGTCAGTGGCGAAGCGGTCGGGGCCGTCGGCTCGGCGGCGACGTATTTGAACTTCGTGACCGTGGCATTTGCCATCTTTTCGACCGGGGCTTTGGCGGTCTTCACCCAATTCGTGGGTGCCAAACGCCATTATGCCGCTCAACATGCCTTGAAGCTTTCGCTTTTCATCAATTTTGCCGTCGCGCTGGCAATCAGCATCACCTTCCTCTTCTTTTCAAAACCGATTCTTGAATTGCTAATGGGTGATTCCGATTTGATTCCTTTAGCGAGTCAGTATTTACAAATCGTCGGGGGTTCCGCCATCTTTTTGGGAATTACGCCGATCATTGGCAACTACATGCGGTCTTTCGGACATGATAAGTCGCCGATGTTTGCGAGCCTGGCCGCCAATATCGTCAACATTGTCCTGAATTACCTATCGATTTACGTATTTGGTTGGGGCGTGATTGGCGTGGCCGTCGCCACCGTCGTCGCCCATTTGGTCAATTTGATTGGCCATATTGTGTTGGCGTTCGTCTTCGTTCCCAAACTGACCGAATGCAGCTTGGACATCGACACCAAAGTCATATTGAAGGACATCGTCAAAGTCGGTTTGCCTTCGGCGTTGGAGACCTTCATTTATTTCGGGGCGATGGCCGCCGTCGTCACCATCCTCAACTTGTATGATCAAAGCGGCCTCCAAGTCACGGTCCGCGTCACCGTCGAGCATATCGCCAGCATCGCTTACATTCCTTCAGCCGCCTTGGCGCATGCCAATGCCATCAAAACCGGGTTTCGGTGCGGGCGTCACGCCTATGAGCGTTGTTCGGCTGAAACGCAACGCATCGCTTTGTGGGGATTGGCCGTTTCGGTTTCGATCGCCATTCTATTGGCTCTTTTCGGGGAACCGATCATCAACCTATTTACCACGAGCGAAGGATTGCACGGAAGCGAACTGGAAGAAATCGTCACATTGGTCAAGTTATGCCTTTGGATCCAAGTAGGGCTTGAAATCGGTCGGGCCATCAATTTGATCGTCGGAGATTCATTAAAGGTGGCCGGCGACGCTTTATTCGTCGGCGTGGTCGGATTTTTGTCGCTCACGCTCGTCGTTGGCGTCGGCTCGTACGTCTTCGCCTATCATTTGGGTCTCGGCGTAGTTGGGGTTTTCATCGTGTTGGCATTCGACGAAATCATCCGTGGTTTACTGATGCTATTCCGCTGGAACACCCGCCGTTGGTCAAAGAAAACCTTGATTTGATTAGTTAAGCAATTTTTTCCCATATCCCATTAAGAGCGCTCGACAATGTACCATTGATCCATTCGGGTGTTTTTTTATTTACTGTGTATTGCTTTGTATCATTTCTTAAAAATGCATCAAATGAAACAGGACTTGATGCCGGCCCGCTTTTCGTCGATAAAACTTTTTGGAAATTAATTTTTAAGATTCTTGTTTTTGATTTATTGAACATTTATAATGCAAATGTTAATAAAAATTAAAAACATATGAAT
>CAZBUP010000045.1:0-6964 GCA_964495145.1 uncultured Staphylococcaceae bacterium
CACCAAGGTGGTAACGTTTTAGTGGCCGCCATCGACATGACGATGCTGGCAGCGGTATCCACCCGAGAAGACCACCTCGTCGTTTTGGAATCGGAAGGCTATCCGCGCATCGAAGTCGATCTGTCGGACCTTAAGGTCCATCTAGACGAATACAATCGCACGAGCGCCATCATCCGCGGGGTCGCCTATCGATTGAACAGCCTGAACTATGCCATCGGCGGTTTGTCCATCGCCATGAATTCCAATATTCGCCCCGGTAGCGGCGTCAGCAGCTCAGCCGCTTTCGAACTGCTGCTCATCAAGGTGTTTTCGGTTTTATATAACGAGGATCGCCTCGATCCGATTACCATGGCCAAGATCGGTCAATACGCTGAAAACGTCCATTTCGGGAAACCCTCCGGTCTCCTCGACCAAATGGGAATTGCCCTCGGCGGCGTCCATTACATCGAATTCGCCGACCCCGAAAATCCCTACCACGAAACGGTTCCCTTTCCCTTTCCGCAACTACATTTTCTCATTCTCAACACCGGTGGTTCCCATACCGACTTGACCTCGCATTACGCCTTGGTGAAAGACGAGATGAAAGTCATCGCCGGCTACTTTGAAAAAAGCCGCCTCATCGAAGTCGATCCTCAAGCCCTGCAGGATAAAATCGTCGATATCCTCGGTCAATTCGGCGTGCGACCCGTTAATCGGGCCTTGCATTTCTTTGCCGAATGCGAACGGGTCAAATTGGCGAAATATGCCTTGCAGCGAGGCGATCAAAACGCCTTTTTGAAACAAATCAACGACAGCGGGCTCAGCAGCGAAAAACTATTGGAAAACATCACTTACCAAGGCGACACCGATGCGAAGCTTGCTCAGGGTCTAGCCTTTTGCCGGTCGGTATTGGCCCAAGGGGCCATCCGAGTTCACGGCGGGGGATTCGCCGGGACGATTCTGGCGGTGATCCCCGATGAGCATTTCCGATTGTTTTTGGATCAAGCCCAAGACTATTTCGGCCCGAGTAACGTTCGCGAGGTGTCGATTGTCGAAAACGCGCTTGCCCAAGTGGAACTATTGGTTAAGTAATGGGCCGGTCGATGTATAATTATTAAAGAGGGAACGATTTATGAGCAAGGATAAAATCGGCGAGAAACGCGAAGCCCCCCAATGGACGGGCGAAGCCAATGAACGGAGTTTCATCGGTTGGATGGCGGCCCTTTTGGGATTCGCCCTCTTAATTTTGGGTTTGTTCATTTGGCTCGGGTTTCCCGGCTGATCGACGTTTTGCATAAGCCTTCGGGCTTATTTTCTTAAGCCTTCGTTCCATTTAATCCATTTTCGGCGCCTGATTTGATACAATAAAACCAATCATCATGAAACCACCCAAAACGATACCGGAATCCATAAAAAAAGACTGGCGTTTGCCTGTTTACCTATTATCGGTCGGCGTTATGCTTTTATTGACCCAATTGTTGAATTTCTTACCGGCTTTCCAAGTTTACGACGCCGGCGCCGGACTGGTTATCGACCAGGTGTCCGGTTTCATCGCTTATTATGGCGGGGAGGCCTCGCTGAGTTATTATCCGCTGAGTTTTGGGATATTGGCCCAGTCGTTCATGGTCTTGGCCGGAATCTGCTGCCTGGCGTTCTCAATTTTATTGAAGAAACGGCGCACCGACGGGATTCGGCGCTTTACCTTGATCATCGTTTCGCTGTCGTTATCGATTGCCGCCGTGATCCTGCAATTCCTTTCGCTCGTCCAATTCCGGGACCTCAATGACTTATGGAGCGTCGGGCTTGTGGCTCGGTATCATTACGGCTTGGTGCTTCAAGCCATCGTCTTGCTGACCAGCGTTTATATTCAATGGTTCTTTTTCATCAAGATCCGCCATTACATTAAATAACCAATAGGAGATCGTTATGCCCAGCAATTACCGTTATCGGACCTTTGCGATGTTGATGCTGGCCGCTTTGGCCGGCTTGGCTAGCTGCCAATCGTCTTCATCCGCCAATCTCTCGTCAGCCTCCAGCACGTCGACGCCTTCGATTAGCGTCAGCGAGGGCAGCAGTGTGGCCGATGACGATTATGAAGATTCGATGACTTGGAGCCAGCCCAACCATTTGTATATCCATTACAAGCGCATCCTCGACACCGCCGCTGACTATGCCGAATGGACCGTTTGGGCTTGGCAGAAAGCTCCTAACGACTTGAGCGGCGTCCAAATCGAATGGTCGATCAAGGATCAAAGCGGCATCGTCGCCGACTTGGATTTTTCAGGGACAACCCCCGCTAACGAAAACCATCTGTATGCCGCGACCCAAACCATGAACCAAATCACCCGACTCGGCTTTTTGATCGTGCTTCGTTCCTCGATGGTGGCCGGCCGCCAAGGCATGTGGACCAGCGATGGCGGGGCCGACATCTACATCAACGATTTCAATACCCACATTCGCGAAGACGGTTCGATGCACATTTTCGCGGTTCAAAACTCGGTCTCCGAATTTGAGTTCAGCTACACCGGCGCCGAAGCCACCGATCCCTATGCCGATGACACCGGAGCCTTTATCAGCGTAACGAACGTCACGAGTTCGACTTCGAGTTACGCTCGGGCCGTCACTTCCAACGATTTTTATCATCATGTCGGATCCGGTTATCAGATTTTCGTCCGCAGTTTCGCCGATAGCGACGACGATGGATCCGGCGACATTGCCGGAATCACCGCCAAACTCGATTATATCGAGAACCTCGGCGTCAAGGCTATTTGGCTCACCCCGATTCAAAAATCGGAAACCTACCACGGTTATGACGTGTCCGATTATTATGCCATCAACCCCGATTTTGGCACCATTACCGATTATGCCGAATTGATCTATGAAGCCCATCAGCGCGACATCCGCGTGGTGATGGACCTCGTCGTCAACCATACCTCGACTCAGAACGTCTGGTTCCAAAAGTCGGTCAACCTCAAAAAGGGAACCGACGGATCGGGCAACGAAATCGATTATCGGAGCTTCTACCATTGGCAATACGATCCCACCCACGCCCTCGAGGAGCCCTGGCATCGGTTCGGGACTACCAATTATTACTATTACGCTAAATTCGCCACCGGAATGCCCGAACTTAACTTTGATTACCAGGGCACGCGCGACGCCATGGTCGACGTCGCCAAGTATTGGGCCGCTTTCGGAGTCGACGGATTCCGTATCGACGCCGTCAAGCATGTCTACATGGCCGACGAAGTCAGCCAGGCTTCGGGCGATGCCATCGTAGCCGACGGCGTCTACAGCAGCAACCGCACCAAGAACGTCAATTTCTTCAAGGAATTGAATTTCCGCATCAAATCGGTTTATCCAGATGTATTTTTAGTCGGGGAAAACTTCGACGGATGGGACCAGCAAATGGCCCCTTACTACGAGGGCATGGATTCCCAATTCGATTTCCAGAATTACTTCCATCTCGTCAATATGATGCATGGCATCGAATCCGGGTCGGCCCAAGCCGAATCGGCCGTTTACGCCAATAAGTATTCATCCGTTTTCAAAACCTATCGCAGCCAACCAATCAACGGGGCCTTTACTTCCAATCACGATTTGCCTCGGGTCTTGAACCACGTCATGGCCAGTAAGGTTTCTAATAGCGAGACCGAGGCGGCCCAGACCGTCAGCGCCGGCGAATATAGCACCGCTTGGAACAAAGCCGTGCCTTATAACGCCGCCACGCTGCTGCAACCCGGCACCGCTTGGATTTATTACGGCGACGAGTTGGCGATGACCGGCAACTGGAAACTGAACGACGACAGCACCGATTACCATGTCGACCGCTGGTACCGGCAACCGATGAAATGGGCCAATACCGCGACCGCCTACGATACCGGATATATGTTCGAAGGCTATGAGGTCGAATTAGACAGCGTCAATGCCACGACGACGGTTCCCGGCGCCGCCCAGCAGCAAGCCGACGGCAATTCGATGTTTGGCATGATGAAACGCATCAACGAGTTCAAAAATGACCATCCAGCCTTGATCAACGGCGCCTATTCATCGATCACGACCGGCCGATCCGACATTTTCGCCTACAAGCTCCAAAGCGGCGGCGGCACTTATTATATTTACATCAATTTCGGCTCGGTGACCGAGTCGGGCTATCGTAACGGCGGGACTTCGCTGGCCTTAGGTTTCAAAGGGGCGACCGCCGACGCCTTGCCGGCCTATAGCTGGGCAATCTTGCAGTAAGGGGGACAATGACATGAAACGCATCATCACCTTAGCCGCGTTAACCGCCTTCGCCCTATTGGGCGTCTTTGCTTATCAACCAGCCCCGACCGTGGCCGAAAGCGCCAACGTCACCGTCAAATTGGTGCTTGGGCCCGACGCCTCATTGACCGGTTATACCCCGGCCGACGATCCGAGCATCTTCCATGAAAACGTCGTCGCCTACACGGCCGCCAGCGGGGCAAATTTGCCGGAACCGACCAAGGAAGGGACTGCGTTCGTCAGTTGGGTGTATGCCGAAAATTCGGAACTGGTCCGCGTCAGCGTTATGCCGCTTACAAGCGGGGCCATCTATTTTGCCTATTATGAAGGCGATGGGAGCCTGGCCACCGGCATTTCAGACGAAGACGTGACCTTGTATCTTGATACAGGTGGCAGCGATTTATGGCACAAAGACGGCGCTCGCTTCTTCGTTTATACCTTCAATGTCGAAACCGTCGGCGTATGGCCCGGCGAAGAGATGACCATCGTCTCGGGGGATGTTTATTCACTGACGGTTCCCGGAGGCTTTACCGGACTCATTTTCGTCAGGGAAAGCCCGGATTTGACGGATGAATGGAACAAAACCGGAGACTTGACCTATACCCCGGGATTGAACCTCTACACGATTACCGATTGGGGAGATTTCGACGGCTATTGGGGCACATATAGTTGATTTAATCATTCACTTTCCTAGGAAGCGGTCTACGACCGCTTTTTTTATTGATCGTCAGTCTTGACATCGACAATGGGACGCTTATAATATATTTAGCACTTACAATGTGCGAGTGCTAATGAGGTATTGATTATGGAAATGCCATTTGATTACAGCAAAGACGAGCAGGTGCTCGAAAAGTTTGGGCGCGATATTACCCAAGACGCCCGGGCCGGCAAGATCGACCCGGTCATCGGACGGGACGACGAGATTCGCAAAATCATTCAGATCTTGGCCCGCAAGACCAAGAACAACGTCATTCTTTTAGGCGAACCCGGCGTCGGCAAAACGGCGATTCTCGAAGGACTGGCCCAGCGGATCGTCAAAAACGATGTACCGACGACGTTAAAAGATAAAATCATTTACGAACTGGACATGGGCGCCCTCGTGGCCGGGGCCAAATACCGGGGTGAATTCGAAGAACGGCTTAAAGCTGTTCTGAATAAGATTCGCCAGAGCGAAGGCAAGATCATCCTTTTCATTGACGAAATCCATCTCATCGTCGGCGCCGGACGCACCGAAGGCGCTCTCGATGCCGGCAACATGCTGAAACCGCTGTTGGCCCGCGGCGAGATCGACTGCATCGGGGCCACGACCTTGAACGAGTATCGGCAGTACATCGAAAAAGACCGGGCCTTGGAACGGAGGTTCCAGCCGGTTTTAGTCCAAGAACCGACCGTGGCCGACACCATTTCGATCCTTCGGGGTTTGAAACCTCGTTACGAGAGTTTCCACGGCGTCAAAATCACCGACGAAGCCCTGGTGGCCGCCGCCCAATTGTCGGCTCGGTATTTGACGAGTCGTTTTTTACCAGACAAGGCCATCGATTTGGTTGATGAAGCCTGTGCCTCGATCCGGGTCCAAATCGAATCGCTGCCATCGGAAATCGACGAACTGGACCGGAAGATACGCCAATTGGAAATCGAGAAAGTAGCCCTGGCCAAAGAAAGCGACGGGAGTAGCAAAATCCGCCTCGAAAAGGTTCGTGTCGAGCTGCAAGCCTTAAACGACGAAAACCAAGCCTTGCGTTTTCGCTGGGAAAATGAAAAGAAAACCATTACGGACATCAAGAAATTGAAGAAAGACTTGGAAGTAGCCCGTTTCAATTTGGAATCGGCTTTTAACCGCGGCGAATATCAAAAAGCGAGCCAACTCCAATACCAAGACATTCCTTCACTAGAAAAGAAACTGAAAGAACTTGAGGAAAAGGTCCCGCAAACCAAAATGCTATCCGAAGTGGTAACCGAAGAGGAAATCGCGTCGATCATATCCAAAAATACCCATATCCCGGTGTCCAAGATCATGAAGGGCGATAAAGAAAAAGTATTGGGGCTCAAAGATACGCTTAAACGACGCGTGATCGGCCAAGACGAAGCGATTGACCTTGTCTCGGATGCCATCATTCGGCAGCGGGCCGGCATCAAGGACGAGCGGCGGCCGATCGGTTCCTTCCTGTTTTTGGGTCCAACCGGGGTCGGCAAGACCGAAGTGGCCCGTTCCCTGGCCGAAGCCTTATTCGACAACGAGACCAACATCATCCGCATCGACATGAGCGAGTACATGGAGAAATTTTCGGTGTCCCGCCTTATCGGAGCCCCGCCCGGTTATGTCGGTTATGAAGAAGGCGGCCAATTGACGGAGAAAGTCCGCCGGGCTCCCTATAGCATCGTCTTGTTCGATGAAATCGAAAAAGCCCATCCGGAAGTGTTCAACTTGCTCTTGCAGGTGATCGACGACGGGAGATTGACCGATTCCCAAGGCCGGGCGGTCGATTTCAAAAACACGATCATCATCATGACCAGCAACCTAGGAAGCGAGTATTTGCTCGTCAACGAACGCGACAAGGTCGAAGCCTTGCTCCATCAGACCTTCAGACCCGAGTTCTTGAACCGGATAGACGAAATCGTTTATTTTTCTCCCTTATCAAAAGATACCCAAGTGGCCATCGTCGCCAAGATGCTCGGCGAATTGACGCATCGGCTGGAAACTCAATACATCAGCGTCGCTTTCACC
>CAZBUP010000045.1:6974-7427 GCA_964495145.1 uncultured Staphylococcaceae bacterium
CACCGACAACCTCAAAGACCATATCATCAACGAGGCATATTCGTATGAGTATGGCGCCCGGCCCCTGAAACGGTTTATCCAGCGCGACATCGAAACGGTGATCGCCCGAGCCATCATCAACGGCACGATCGACACTTCGAGAAAATATGTCATCGACTATAAAAACGGCAACATTCAGATCACATGATTGCTAACCAACCTTCGGGTTGGTTTTCTTATATTCAATGATACTTCGCGTTCATCGTTTTCGATTGACAAACGAGGTTAGGTATTGATAGTATTTATAGGCGAATAGCCCCCTTAGTTAAGTGGTATAACAGATCCATGGTAAGGATCAGTTGCTAGTTCGATTCTGGCAGGGGGCACCATTTGGCAAAAAATGCCGTCTATGACGGCTTTTTATTTTTTCATCGGCCAAATTTCGTCTAAAATTCGTATCAAAAAGACCGTAAA
>CAZBUP010000046.1:0-7013 GCA_964495145.1 uncultured Staphylococcaceae bacterium
CCGCTGATGGTGGCATTAGTCTTTATAACGTTACCAATGACTCCGGCAACCGCGAGCGATTCGATGATACCACGAACCGGAACTCCGCGATGCTTGTGTAGATAATAAAGGACAGCCGGCAGTACACCCGAAGCCCCGCAGGTCGGAGCGGTAACAATCACGCCTCCGGAGGCATTCTCTTCACTGGCCGCGAAGGCATAAGCGGAAACCAAACGTATGAGTTTGGCGGTATCGGTTTCTTCTCGTTTGGCCCGGTCGATCAAGACTTTCGCTTTACGAACGACTTTCAACGGACCCGGCAAGAGCCCTTCGGTGACCAAACCCTTTTCAACCGTTCGACGCATCTGCCGCCATATGCTCGTCAAAAAAGCATCAATGTCGGGTTCGTAGTGTTTGGCGTATTCATAGAGCGAATAACTATGGGAAACACAAAAGGCTTTGATTTCCCCAAAGCTCTTTTCAGGATAGACGTCATCGATGTCATGTTCTTCGGCACCAAAGAGAATGTCGCCCCCTCCGATGCTGCGCACTTCGATGGTATCAAGAAGAAGTTCGTCATTATATACTTCGAACGTCATGAAATTGGGGTGCTTATGAATATCGATCTTGTATGAGAAGGTAACTGGGATTGGATTGAGCTTTTGCTTGACGATGGCGTCGGTCAAATGGCCATTCCCAGTCAAAGCCAAGGAATTATACAGGGTGACCACATAGCGATTGGCTTCGGGATGTTTCTTGCGGATAATCTCCGAGGCGAAACCCGGTCCCATGGTATGCGACGATGAAGGACCATGTCCGATCTTGAATAGTTTTTTTAATGATTGCATATAGCCTCCGCGACGCGAGAGAACAGTTAACCATTCCCTTTGATCATTAATGCTTTCATTGGAACAATGCCAATGTCCCATTGATTATAAATACTATTAGCGTTCATGCAGCAAAAAACATCAGAAAAGTAAAAAAGGGATGGATACATATCAAACCCTGGAGGTCTTTAATAGATTGATGAGCAACGCCAAATGATGACGAGAAGATGTATTTAATAGAACTTCATAGATTAGTTCAAATATCGAAACGTACCTTCGTCAGTTGTTCTGATAAATCCCACAATCGATGAGCGTCTTTCAGGCTATGGGAAGCTTTGCTTGATTTGACCAGTTTCGGCGGCCGGGGTCTGTTTTTGGTACCATCCGGTCCGTAATAGGAACCGCTTATCGCGTTTGGATCTACGCAAGCACGTATTTCGGGAAGCGCTCCTTGATAAGCGGTTTTTGATAATGTGAATAACATGGTGAAGAAAGGAGCGAATATCCCTTTCTTATTCATGTATCTTCCTAAATTGGTGGAGGCCACTCCGGGATGAGCCGCCAGGACTTTAATGTCAAGGTGTTTTGATTGAATCCGCCGATTCAGTTCGTAAGTGAATAACAGATTCGACAGCTTGCTGCGTCCGTATGATCTTAGTTTTCCGTAGCGACCATGTTCGAATAGATAATTGTCAAAATCCATTCTTCCCAATCTATGAGCATGGCTGCTGACATTGACAATTCTTGAACCAGGGGTATTTTTTAGGTAATCGAATAGCTGCGCAGTCAAGGCAAAATGGCCGAGGTGGTTGATGCCGTTTTGGAGTTCAAAGCCATCTTCGGTCAGTCCATAAGGCACGGTCATGATGCCGGCGTTATTTAGAAGGATATCCAGTGATTGATATTTTTGTTTGAAGTTTGTTGCGAAAGTTTTGATGGAAGCCAAACTGGATAGATCCAATTCGATTACGTCGATGATCCCGTTATTAGTTTCCTTTAAGATGGTGTTTTTAGCTTCGTTGGCCCGCCGGGCTGAACGGCAAGCCAAGATGACGGTGGCGTTGTGCCTAGCGAAAACCTTGGCCGCTTCAAACCCTAGTCCAGAGTTACCCCCTGTAACGATGATAACCTTATTGTTCAAATCGCCAATATTTTCGACGTTCCAATCCATAACCGTCGCTCCTTAAGACGCCGTCTTGTTTTGATATTAACACATTCAAGATAGACTTGAGTCCGGCCTTCGTTAATTATAAAACCTTTCTTGGCATCGTTGAATTTTCGTGCACCCGGCCGTGAGCGATTCCCTGATGGCGCTTGAATACCTCTATCAGATGAATGGCGACAAGGAATTCGATGCCGAGAACCTATACGGTAAAAAGACCGACACGCTCAAACTGCATATCGATGGCGACGGCAGCCCCAGCAAACTTTTATTCATCGCTTTTGATAAAAGATATTTGGCTAATGGTTTTTATCATACTAAGAACGACACCCATTTCATATCGAAATAATCCTAGACGGACCTTCTTAATAATCATGCAGGTTGGGTTTCCAATCTCTCCAACAAAATAACACCGGACCAATCCTATTCCGATAACGGATAAAAACCCGTATTCATCACAAGTTTAGCGAAAAGTGAAGATGCGGGATTTTAATATAAAAATAGTGGTACTGATAACAGAAAAACAGTTCTTTGGAAACAAAGGCGCTGGATATCCAGAGTCATTTTTCCATAATGGTATTCTTGATTTTTGTAACGCTTGATCGTTCGCTTAGGGTTGGCAGCAGAACATAGTTGTTGTGATCAGGGATTCCCTTAAGATTATTTAGAATAATCTCGCATGCTTTAGAGGCCAGCGCTTCGGTTGATTGTTTGAGGCTAGTTAACGGTACATCAAGTGTCGAAGAGAAGATCAAGTCGTCGAAACCGACCACCGAAATATCGTCGGGGATTGATTTATGCATCTCACGACAAGCTTTATAAAAACCATATGCCATCATATCATTAGACACGAATACGGCGCTAACGCTGGCAGTCCTTAAAAGTTTCAACCCGGCTTCATAACCGCTATCAAACGTGTATGAACCAGTCGTCACTTTCGTTTCATCAAATGAAATGCCATTATCAATGAGCGCCTCTTTATAACCCGAAAGACGATCTTGTGATGACATGACTTTGTTTGGCCCGCTAATGCAGCCAATTGAACGATGACCGTTGTCGATTAGGTGTTTCGTGGCCAGATAAGCGCCTTTGAAATTATCTATTGCCACATGAGGGAAAGGCATCGCATCACTCCAACGGTCAATTGCGACGCAGGCGATGTCGAGTTTCTGCAACCGTTCAAGTCGTTTCTTGTCGAATAGAGATTCGTTAGAAACGCATATCAGCAACGCATCAACATTATGACTCAAGAGCAGGTCGATATATTTTTCTTCTTCCTCGGCTTGATCTGAGGTGTTGCATAAAATAAGGCCATATCCGAATTCCTTAAGCCTGTTTTCGATGAATTTCGCCGTTTCGGCAAAAAAGTAATTCGTGATATCCGGCAAAATCAAACCGATAATATTCGTCCGTTTGGTTGCTAGGCCACGCGCGAGCGAGTTTGGATGATAATGATGCTCTTTAGCCAATCTAAGCACGTTTTGACGAGTTTTTTCCGAAACGCGAATTGATTTCCCATTCAAAATCATTGAGATTGTCGCAATTGACAAATTGGTTTTTTCGGCGAGAGTTTTTAGTGTTGCGCGCATAGATGGTTCCTCAATGTTGAAAGCAATCGACCTCGGCACGAGTCGGAATTGCTTGCTGGGCTCCTTTGCGGGTGACGGTTATCGCTGCGCATATTGCAGCACGGTTGATTGATTCGGGAATGCCATTTCCAAATGATAATTCAGCGGCGATCGTTCCGACAAAAGCATCGCCGGCCGCAGTTGTGTCAATGGCAGTCACTAGAACCGCATCATACGTTTTTATTTGTTTGCCGTCGTGGTACATGCCACCACGACATCCAAGTGTCACAATCACAAAACCCACGCCGAGGTCCATTAGTTTGTGGGCGCAAGTTTCAGGTTTATATTGGGTGGCTTCATTACCGGCGATTGCCTGTAGTTCCCATTCGTTGGCAATTAAAACATCAATGCACGATAGTAAATCCCGCGACAATGCGTAGCGAGCCGGAGCCGGATTAACGATTACCGTCATACCGATTTTGTGAGCAATCGGAATAATCGCTTTAATTGTTGCTTCGGCAATTTCAAATTGGACCAATAAGATGTCGCCCTTTTTGGCATTGCGAGATAAATCGTCAACCGCTTCGTCAACCCCATAGGCATAATTGGCTCCGCCATAAGTGATAATACGATTGTCATGATCGCATAGAGTAATCATCGCAATGCCGCTCGGAAGCCGTTTTGTGTGGATATGCTGACAATCAACGCCGTATGAGGCGACGCTTTCAATTATTTCTTTGCCGAAAATGTCGTCGCCAACAGCTCCTAGCATTATCGTATTCGCCCCTTGTTTAGCCGAGGCGACAGCTTGGTTGGCTCCCTTCCCGCCGGGGTTGGTAAAGAAATCTAGCCCGGAAACCGTTTCTCCCGGCCGAGGAAATGTATTCGTTTCAATGACGAGATCCATGTTCAAGCTTCCAAGCACGAATACCGTTTTCATCTCCGCTCCTCCTTATTACGCAATTTACGAGCAAGCGAAACGGTTAGTTCCGCCACTTCCAAGATGCTCATTTGTTTATGACCGCGAATATAAGTATCAAGCCGGTCTCCAAGCGGTTCCTTCCAATGCTTTTCAATGGAAGCCAACCCATTTTGAATCCCGAGAACCGTACCGATTTGAGCGGCGTTGCAATCGACATCATAGCCGAGATGACAGCAAATCGATATCGTGTCGGTAAAAGACCCTTGACCATACCAAAGGGAAACGACTTCGGCAGCGGCATTAGGATAAGCGTGAATCCAGTTATACCGCTCAAATCTTGTGCGGCATGAATCCCACGCATCTTCCCACCGTTCGTTTTTTAAACAACTATCATATGCGTATTCGATGACGGAACGGTATTCGCTGTGTCTAGGGATTAAGTCAATGACGTCACGGAGCAATTTTCGAATATCGGACACGACATAGGCTCCGGCGGCCAATAGAGCATTGAACACTTCGCCAAGCACGCCGTTATTGTAGTGAGATACGACGCCATCCATGAATGCGTAACGGGCAGCTTCCTGATAATTGCCCGGTACAATCATTCCACAGACGACGCCGCGCATTTGAGCGCCGATCCATTCGCGATATGGATTATGGAGTTTGCCTGAATCAGGCGGATATATTCCCATCTTAATGTTCTTGAGGGCCCACTCTTCCGCCGACCAGCCAAAGGGGACTAGCGCAGCCCATTCCTCGGCGATATCTGCCGAGCACAGCTTATCCTCTTTTCGCTGCAGGGCCTGTAAAAAGGCGATTTCGTATGTAATGTCATCGTTATATGTATTTGGCTTTCTGACATAATCGCGGATTGTTCCAAATGACTTCTTTATCGCTTCCGGAGTATATCCTTCAACCGCGGTACCGACCGCTCCTCCGATGATTTGCGCAATCCATCCGGCATGGGTCGCTTCCAGATATGACGGATCGTTAATGTCATAAGAGGTGGCCTTTGGGAATTCCACATCATCAAGATATTGCTCAAATGTTTCATATTGTCGATATGTCCAATACGGATGGCTTAAAAGTTTTGGCGCATTATTCAGGGCGTTCCAAATGCGCCAGGTAATGCGATTAAGCCCGATCATGTCGCCCTTTTCCAGGAGTTCGATTCCTTCAGGGAGCAAACGTTCGGCTTTGCTCACGTCATAACCCATGTTTTCCATATCTTGAACAGCCCCAAAAATCACGCGTTCAGGAGCTCCCGATCCAGGAACGTTTGATTGCCATTTCATCTTAAGAAAGACATCATCCATATCTTCGATATGCTGAGCGAAATTCCAGCCTTGTTCCTCATCGCTTAAGACAACCGGTTTCGCCGCTTCCATCAACCGTTTTTCAGACAGCCAAGCTTTAAATGTTTCTTTCATTCCCGGTCTCCTTTGTCATCAATTTGCCTCGAAGTTTTCTAACTGGCGCATACTTTTTAATCAGCGCAAACAATGTAAGCGAGATAAGAGTCATCAAGTAAGGCAAAGTATTTAAGAGTTCATATGGAAAAGCGAGCACCGTTTGGGCCCCGATGGCAAAATAATCGACCGCTCCGAATAAAAGCGCAAACAACATCGTCAGCCAAGGGCGCCCTTGTCCCATGGCTTCGGCGGCAATGCCAATGAATCCGCGCCCGGCGACCATGCCGGCTGAAAAATACGATAAATAGACCATCGATAGATATGCTCCGCCCAATCCGGCAAAGATACCGCAGATTATAAGAGCATAGATACGAGTCTTTTTCACAGAGATGCCGGTGGAAGTCGCGGCGACCTGATTATGGCCCACCGCGCTGATATAAAGACCAAGCTTTGTCCGTTTTAATAGGACCGTTAATACGACAACGGATAAAAAGGCTAGATACACGAGAATATTTTGTGAAAAGAGTGCGGGTCCGATAACGGGAATATCGGATAGCAACGGAATCGATAAGTTTGGAATCATCGCGCTTGGCCGCAACGATGAATCGCCTTTGACGCCAATGATTACGTAAAGAAGGTAGATGCATAAACCACTAGTCAGCATGTTTAGCGCGATGCCCGATAAAATCGGATCGGTTTTCACTTTTAAGGTGAAAAGCGCGAAAATAAACGACATTAAGATGCCGACGACTACCGCAGAAACTAAACCAAGCACCCAACTATGAGACGCGTGACTAATCAGCCCGCCGCATAAAGCGGCTAGTGACATCGACCCTTCGACATTAATGTTGAGGAGACCGGCTTTTTTGGAGATTAATGCTCCCATCGATGCGAATAAAATCGGGACGGCGAATAGAAGCGTAGAAGTCAAGAATTGCTCGGAAAAAATGAATTTAAGCATGAGAATCTTGCGCCTCCCGTTCCTTTAGTAATAATGCCTGGAGACGTTTTCTTTTTAGCGATGCCAGGAAAGCCTGGCCGCCTACGAATAAGATGATGATTGCTTGGATGATATAGACGATTTCGTTTGGCACATCGCTAAGGCGGGCCATCTCAATCGCTCCGACTCGCAAGTAGCCGAGC
>CAZBUP010000047.1:0-6630 GCA_964495145.1 uncultured Staphylococcaceae bacterium
TGGTGGATGGATTGAACCGACTTGGCAAAAAAGCCATCCTGTGCCTACGGGAACCATCGCTTGGCCCCGTGTTCGGCTTAAAAGGCGGCGCCACCGGTGGCGGTTTGGCCCGGGTGGAACCGGATGAAGAAATCAACCTTCATTTTACCGGCGATATCCACTGCCTGACGTCCGCCGTCAATTTGACCGCCGCCATCATCGACAATCATATTTTCCAAGGAAATGAACTGGGGATCGATCCCAACCATATCGTTTGGAAACGGGTTTTGGACATGAACGATCGGGCTTTGCGCGATGTGGAAGTGGCCCGTGGTCCCAATAACGGGACGCCTCGTCCCGATCATTTCATGATCACGGTCGCCAGCGAACTGATGGCGATCTTATGCTTGGCGGAAACGATTGATGATTTTGAAAAACGCACCAATGAAGTCATTGTCGCCTACACCTATGGCGATAAGCCGGTTCGCATCGGCGATCTACGGATTTCCCACGCCATCATGAAATTGATGCGGGAAGCCTTTAAGCCGAATTTGGTCCAAACGCTTGAAAACAATCCGGCTTTTATCCACGGCGGTCCCTTTGCCAATATCGCCCATGGATGCAATTCGCTTACCGCGACGAAACTCGGTTTGAAATTGGGTGACGTTTTGGTAACCGAAGCCGGGTTTGGATCCGATCTCGGGGCAGAGAAGTTCTTTGACATCAAATGCCGGGTCGGCCATCTTCATCCCGACGCGGCCGTGGTCGTGACGACGATACGGGCCATGAAGTTGCACGGCGGGGCCGCCCTTGAAACATTGAAAGAACCCGACGTTCCATCCTTAATGGCGGGCACCGCCAATTTGAAACGACACGTATCCAACATTCACCGTTTTGGGGTACCGGCCATCATCGCCTTGAACCGCTTCGACACCGATTCCGATGAAGAGATTAAAGCCTTGGCCGATTGGGCTTTTAAAGAAGGATACCCCTTTGCCGTCAACGATGCCTTTCGACTGGGCGGAGCCGGGGCCGTTCCCCTTGCGAATAAAGTCGTCGAAATATTGGAAACCACCCATGCTAAATATGCCCCGTTATATCCATTGAATTCATCGATTGAAGAAAAAATAAGCAGGATTTGTAAGGATATTTACGGCGCCGGCGAAGTGTCGTTCTCTCAGAAAGCTTTGGACCAAATCGAACGATACCGGGCTTTGGGCTATGATTCTTTGCCGATTTGCATGGCAAAAACCCCGCAGTCGTTGACTGACGATCCTAACGTGCTGAACGCACCAAAGGGATTCACCATCAACATCCGTGAAGTCGATCTGTCGGCCGGGGCCGGGTTCATCGTGCCCTTGACCGGCGACGTGATGACGATGCCGGGACTCGGAAAAATCCCCGGAGCCGTCAAGATGCAGGACGAACCATGGTAACCCCGATTAAATACGGGCTCGGGGACACCGTCGAAATGAAACGTCCCCATCCGTGTGAAACCCATAGCCGCCTCTTCAAAATCGTGCGTGTGGGGGCTGACATCAAACTGACCTGCCTGGGCTGCGGCCATGTGGTGATGATGACTCGCGATTTGTTCAACAAACGGGTCAAACGCGTGACTGACGTCGCCCCGCCCTCGCCAAAACCCGAAATAGACTCCTACTAATTGGTAGGAGTTTTTTATTTGATTAGGTTGGAGCACATCACCAAGATTTTTCGAGACGGGACTACGTCAAAAACCGCACTTGACGACGTCAGCCTCTGTTTCGACGATACGGGACTGGTCGTCATCATGGGACCATCCGGTTGCGGAAAAACGACCCTTTTGAATATCATTGGGTTATTGGATGAAGCGAGCTCGGGCATCTATTCCCTTGATGGGGTGGATACAAAACGATTTGGCAATGTTGATCGGGAAAGACATCGCCGCGAAACCTTCGCTTGCCTGTTCCAACACTATTTTCTCTTAGATGGCTTCTCCGCTTACGAGAACGCCCGTTTGGCCGAAACATTCGTTCCCGGGCAAAATCAAT
The DNA here is from genome assembly GCA_964495145.1 of uncultured Staphylococcaceae bacterium. Taxonomy (GTDB): domain Bacteria; phylum Bacillota_I; class Bacilli_A; order RFN20; family CAG-826; genus UBA6120. The sequence continues at coordinate 2,010 of CAZBUP010000047.1, forward strand.
CGAACACAGAAACCTTGCATCAGCGCTTCGCCGATTTTGGCCTTGGTGGCATCATGAACCAACCAAGCGAGACACTATCTGGAGGCGAAGCCCAACGAACTGGCTTGATCCGGGCTTTGGTCAAAGACACCCCGATCATCATCGCCGATGAACCGACTGGGGCCCTTGACCAGACCAACGGCAATACCTTAATGAATCGGCTTAAAGTGGAAGCCACTCGGCGATTAATTATTGTCGTCACCCATGACCAAGAAGTGGCAAAACGCCATGCCGATCGATTGATTATTTTACAAGATGGAAAGATTGTAAACGATCAGACCATTAATAAAACCAGCCCTCTAATGGCGTCTCATATCAGAAAATCCCTCTCCCAAAGCAATGTGACCCTGATCAATCGCCGTTTCTATCAATTATCGCGCCGGCGGCTCCGCTTTGCCTTCCTCAGTTTGCTCATCGGCTTGGTTACCGGGCTACTGACGCTCGGTCTCCATCACGGAGGGCCGATTCTGGCCAGTCGTCATCCGCTTCAATATCCCGATTACAACGTGTTTTACTTGCGTAAACGAGAAACGATACCGATCGAAAACACCCCGATGAACCTCGTTCGATACGAGCGACCGAAATGGGATGAATTATCGAATACGGGAATTGATTTGTCACGCGCTTACATCGATGTGTCATTACGAGGTATCTTCAACGGAGGATCTTATGTCTCCATTGACGGGGTCCGTTTGTCGAATATGGAATTTCGCCCATTAATGGGCCAGGATTTTCCCTTTCCCAGCCAGGATCGGTTTGATTATGTTTACGTTAATCATGCTGCTTATGAGAAAATGAGCGCTTTTGTTGAAAACGGCAACCTCCCGCGACTGGAGTTCACCACGGGCTTGACAACCAGTTTTCGCCACGAGCAAGTAGTGGTCGACACCCTTGAGTGCCATCGGGAATTGACGATTATCGATGTGATTGAATCAAACGCGGTCATGCAAAGCCCGATTTTGTATTATTCTCACGTGGGGGCTAGACGTTGGTTGGAAAACATTGAAGTCATCAATCTTTCAATCCAAATGGGATATTCGGTTTCTTGGTATGAGCGCATCTCCATGGGGATGAACGGCGATACGATTACCAACTTTGAACTCCTAATTGCTTTTCCAGATTCTGATTCAGTTTTGGAAAGATATCCCAAAATGCTTGAAAACAACGATTTTTCTTGGGATTCAAGCTACCATCAGGATCGAGCTTTGTTGAGTTCGGTAGTCACCGCCATCGACTACGGGCTGCTGTTTTTCGTGACCATCGGCGCGGTGTCCAGCGTTTTGACCTTAGCGTTGTCGCTGAGCCGCGTCTATGTTGAACAGCGGCGACGCTTAGCCATCTTATGGGAACTCGGCTATCCGCTTCGTACGTTGAAAAACACAATTTTGGCCATGGGCCGACGGATGGCAATCACCGCCATCGCGGTTGCCTTTGCCTTGATACCGGCCCTGACGTGGCTAGTCAATGAAGTGATTGAAAAACGATATGGATTAAGTCGTATTATCCAAATCCCGTGGTTTGAATACCAAGGCGTCGCCCTAGCGGTCCCGGTTGGGATCCTTATTTTGGTGCTTTCAATCGTCGAGGCCACCACCCGCATTTTGGTGTCGTCTTTGAAAACGAAGGTCCTGATTCAAGAGTTGGCAGACGATGATTGACATCAAGAAACTGCGGCAAAAATATCATCGCGCCTACGTGATTAACGGCCTGGATTTGACCCTGCCGCGCCATGGGCTCATCGGCATCTGGGGTCCTTCCGGCAGCGGAAAAAGCAGCTTATTGAAAATCCTAGCCGGTTTGTTGCCGTTTGAGGGAAAAGTACTCGTGCAGTCCTGGGATTTGGGAGCCTTGTCCTACGATGGACGTTTAGACTGGCGCTTAACCCAAGTCGGATTGCTTTACCAATCGTATCGGTTGTTTGAAAACGAAACCGTGGCGTGGAACCTTGGGTTACCCTTACGATTGCTTGGGCATCGACCAGAACTCATCCATCGTCAAGTGACCGATTGGCTCAATCGAGTCGGTCTCTTTGATCAATGCAATCGCCGGGCCGGCACGTTGTCGGGTGGCGAAAAACAGCGGTTAGCGGCCGCCCGGACTTTGATCAAACAACCGCGGATCATCTTGGCCGATGAGCCGACCGCGGCTCTTGACCAAGCCAATAAAATTGCCATATTTAATCTCTTTTGCCAGATGAAGGAACAACGCCTTATCGTCGTCGTCAGTCATGAAAAGGAACTCTTGGAACAATACGCGGATACGATTTATCGTTTACAAGACGGCAAATTAATCGATTCATTTCAACCGCGTCAACCGATATATATTGGAAAAATGACGAATCAAAGACTACCGGGAGTGATCCACCGGGGGCGTCTACCGTGGTCGTTTTGCTACCGTCACGCCGCCAGTGACATGAAAGCCCATCGATGGCGGTACCGCTTGGGTCAAGCGATGTTGACTTTGGCGTTACTAGGCACCGGAATCGGCTTGCATCTAGCCACGAACATTTCCAAAAAAATGGCGACTACCTTCGATCACATGATGGGGCAGCCCGGGCTTCAAATCACCTCCAATCAAAGACCGTTGGGATACTTGGAAACCCTGCATGGGGCCGAAGAGGATTCGCTCCAATCGATCATGGAGCGCTATTCAGATTACGAGATGAGAAAGGGGGTTTCCTATCGCCATGACATCAATGGCCTATTTCCCGATCGGAACCAAATGTTCATCGTGACGAGCGGCCCCATCGTCACTTTGCCGAGTTTCCAAGCCCGTCATTTGGCCGATTCGCTAACGTTTAAGGAAATGAACATTGTCCATGAAAATCTAGCCGATGACGAAATCTTCTTGGCTACCCCGGAAACCGACATGAAAATGATCGCCCGGCAATTACGATGCGAAGACAACGAAACGGCCATCAATCTAAAACTGACCAATCAAGAAGTTTTCGTGGGCGCCGGTTTCGCCAATTTCAGCTGGCAATACGAAGACGAACAATTATGGCGGTTAGCCGGCATCGTCATGAGTGAACGCGCCCTAGTATTGCATTCCAATCCGCGATTCAACGAATTTGTGTTTGAAACCTCGATGCGGTTTCCCACCAGCCATGACCTAGAAGGTCCGTTGGAACGGCCTTGGGTATTGCGGAAGGCCTTTTGCCTATTGTATGACGGCGACCAAAATGTCTTGCAAACCCTGTCTCAGGACATCGCTTTGAAAAACTATCGGTTTGATGCCATCAATGAGAATTATCTTCCGACCTACTGTCCAAGGTTCGGACCTTGCCCGCTTCAACGCTATGTTGTGTTGTTTGATCCCTGGGCCGGTCTCAGCGAGGCCGAAATCGCCTACATCCAAAGGATGGAACCGGATTTAGCTCCTTCGCTAATCGGAACCGAAGGCGGTTATTTGATTCATCCCGAAGCGATGATTTCCGGCTTTGCCCACGAGACATTCGTCGCTGGCAATACCTTGGCCATCGAACAGGCCATCGATTGGTTTTCATGGACGGAACCCGCTCAAGAACTCGACCGACTGCCGCCCGGAACCGCCCGTGGGTACTATCAAGACCAAAGCGACCAAGCGTTGCGATTAAGGCCTTGCCCGGATTCGGGATATCATGGTTTTCTTCCTGCGAACACGAACGAAATTGCCATCTCGACTGGTTTGGCCCAAGTCCTGTTTGGCCGCTTGCCGGACATCGGGGCCACGATGCATTACGCCACCCGCTTCGTCGTCGGACAAGAACAAGAAGCGATCCGTAGCGAATTCCATCGCGTCGAATTGACGATCACCGCCTTGGTTGACGACAAGGAAATGAACCTTTATGGGGGCCCCCTTTGGTCGCGTCGGTTTTTCATCGAACGAATGGGCATCCGCGAGGATACCTTGCGCCCGTTGACGGTGATGTTCGAAGGGGATCCCGACCGGCTTGAAGCATCGGCCCAACGCATCAAGCGAACGTTCCCTCATCTTGACATCAGTTTTCCCATGGCCGAACTGCACCGCCAAATCAAAACGATGACCACCAACATCAACTACGTGGTGGTGGCCATGGCCGGGTTTGCCGGCGTCAATGCGCTGGTCCTGGCGCTTTTAGTGACCAATCTCTCGTGGCTGGACATGGCCAAGGACCGGCGTTTGCTCTTCGAAATGGGGGCTTCAAGCGACAACGTCCGCCAATTGATGGCAGCCCGGATCGTTTGGCTGTTTGGATCTGCTTTTGTCTTCGCCGTCTTGGGAGTGGTTTCCGCCAGCATCCCGATTGAGAAGTTCCTGGCCGAGTATTTTTCCACTCCGATTCAAAATGCCTTTCCCGGACTTGCCGTTACCATGATGCTGGCCTTGACGTTGATGTTAGGGTCGATTGTCGCGGGGATCAACCGATTTCGGCGTCCTTAACACTGATTTTTGTTTGATTGGCTGCGTCTAGAAAAAGCGGTATCAATGAAAAAAGGCGGCGCTCGCCTTGACTTTTACCTAGTTATTAAATAAAGTAAAGTAATTCTAATCAATAAAGAGGGCACCCTATGAAAAAAACCGCCATCATCTATTCGATACTGGCTTTGATGCTGCTGAGTTC
>CAZBUP010000048.1:0-1902 GCA_964495145.1 uncultured Staphylococcaceae bacterium
GATACTCTTCGTCGACCGCCCACTTGGCATACAAAGTGAAATCGGCATCCGGCATAACCGTAAAGCTATAGGGAATCGTCAAGGCGGCGTTGCTATACCAATCGTCAAACAGGTAACCGGGCTTGGTCGGGTCAGCCGGAGCCGATACCGCCGATCCAATCGCCTGGGTAATGGGTGAAATGGCGCTGCCGCCGTTGGTTTCGAAACTCATGGTGGCGTGCTCATTGACGCAACTATATGTCACCACGAGCGAGGCTAGATACAAATCGCTAGCGCCGCTATTGGTCAAATTGAAGAAATAAGGATCGGACTCGAAAATGAGTGGCACTCCCGAAGTCAAGACTACCGGATCTCCTAAAATGGCAAACGTCGGGCCAAACGTCAACGAGGCCTCGCCGCCGGTGAAAGTGGCGACTAGGGATTTCATGGAAGTGATTCGGGTGTCGGGATCGTTGGACAAGGTCCCATTTTCATCTAAAACGGCATGTTGGCTCAAGGCTCGTTTCGCGAGGGTGTAATTGAATTCGACGTAACGACCCATCCCGGTACCGGAACCGAATGCGTCCATGGCCAAACTCGACGGGGTGTTGGTCTCGTCAAGTCGGATCGTATACTCGGGGCTGTCGCCGAAAGTGACGTGTTCTAGCAGTTGGCCGTTGCGACTGACGGCAAACGCCGCGAAAGTGGTGATTAAGCCGAGGGTCGTCAGCAGTACTTGAATCCTTTTTGGATTAGATCGATTGTTCGTGGCCATGGAAAGTCTCCTTTGGGGAAAATTAAATAAACGCCGTTATGACGAGGCTCGGCGCGATGCCATCAAGATAATAATGATTCGATTTATATTTGTATTCTAGTATCATAGGCGGTGATAAGTCAATGCGGTCGGGGACACATGTTTGTCCGATGGGGTGACTTAAGGCTGGCCGGATCATTTGGTGTCGCCAGCCATAAGTTCCAAAAATCAACGCCTGAAAACCACGGGTACCCTGAATGATTAATTATACGCCATCATGCTGAGCGATCGATTGCCACCAACGGAAATCGGTGTAGAATAATAGAAAAGTCCAATAACAATCCATAGGGGGCAACGCCAATGGCCAACTACGATGTCGTGATTGTGGGAGCCTGCACCGCCGGCACGTATTTTTCCCATCTATTAGCTAAGCGAGGGTTGAAGGTCCTCGTCATCGACAAGGACAAGGAAGAAAACCTCTCCAAACGGTTGGACATCTTCCACTTCACCCGCCAATCGTTCAAGGATTACGGACTGCCAGAATCCGTCGCCGGGGACCCGGAGTTCGTCCACGATTTTCACCTCGTCCTTTCGAAATCGGCGCTTGACCATCACTTGAAGAAAAACTACCTGGACGTGGCCGTGATGCATCTGCCCTTGTTTATCAAGCGGCTAAGGAAATCCGCCATCGACGATGGGGTCAATTTCCGTTTTGAAACGGCTTACGATCACCTGCTATACAATGGCCATAAACGCATCTCGGGCATCGTCACCTCCACGGGTGAGGAAATCAAAGCCCGCTTGGTCGTCGACGCTTCCGGCATCCCCTCTGTGGTGCGCCGGTCTCTGGTCGATCCTTATATGGAAACATTTGAAATCGGGCCCAAGGACAAGTTCTACGTCTTACTCAAATACGTGAAACTGAAACATCCCGAAGATCAAGTAACCTTAAGTACCAGTTGGCCCTACTACAAAGGTTGGATTGCCCCGCAGCACTCCGAAAACGGAGCCATCGTCGGGGTCGGGGCCAACCTATCGTTCGATTATGCCCGCAAATGCATGGTTAAATTCGAACAAAACATCCGGTTACCCGAATACGAACTTCAGTATGAAGAAACCGGCTGCACCCCCTACCGGCGCCCGCCGTTTAGTTTCGTGACCGATGGGTT
>CAZBUP010000048.1:2002-6538 GCA_964495145.1 uncultured Staphylococcaceae bacterium
GACAATGACTTCATGTTCAAAGAAGGAATCGTCTTCCGTTCCGACGATGAAGAAGTCAAGGGAAGCGTCACCGGCAAACTGATCAAAGGCGTCTTGAAGGGCGAATTCTCCCTCTCGGCTTTGATGGCCTTGATGACTTCGTCGGGCTGCGGGAAGAAACTTGATAAGCATTATCAGGCTTTCCCGGACGATCCTAAAGATTACTTCCGCTGGAAAAAGAAAGCCGAACGACTCTGGAAGAAAGCCGGTACCATGGCCGACAACATCAAGGATGCATAGGAGGCATTTATGAAAACGACCGTTGCTAATAAGGAAAAGAAATACCACGGACTCGGAAGTTTCCGCTTCTGGTTCATCATCATGGCCATGGGTTTGGCCGGCCACCTGTGCTGGAACGTCGAAAACCAGTGGTTCAACACCTTCGTCTACGCCAAGATCGGCGGCGATGTTAACATCGTCACCTGGATGGTCATCGTCAGCGCGACGGTCACCACCTTGTCGACCTTCATCTTCGGCACGCTGTCGGATCGGTTGGGCAAACGCAAGCGTTTCGTCTCAATCGGTTACATCCTTTGGGGCGTGGCCACGATCATTTTCGGATTGACCGAATTCGCCAAAAGTTCCCACATCGCCGCTTTGGTAACCTTATCAGGATTTTTGGTCGTTTTAACCGATGCCATCATGAGCTTCTTCGGCTCGATGGCGTTTGACGCCGGGTACAACACCTGGGTCAACGACTACACGACACCGACCAACAAAGGTCAGGTTGGCGCGGCCTTGGCCGCCCTCCCGGTCATCGGTACCGTCGTCGGGACCGTGGTCGGAGGTCTACTCGTCAACATCGGGAACCCGACCGTCGGAACCGCCAACTACGACCCGAGTCAGGATAATTACCAATTGCTATTCTGGGCTTTGGGCATCGCCGTCATCTTGATTGCCATCGCCTCGATTTTCTTCATGAAGGACGCCCCGACCACAAAACCGAACAAAAACGGTTCCTATTTCAAACAGTTCTTTGACGTCTTCAACTTCAAGAAACTCAAGGGCAATCCCCATAATAAAGAGATGCTATTAGCCAACCTGGTCGCCTGTTTCTTCTTCATCCCCTTCAATTTCTATTTCGTCCACATGGGCAATTGGCTCATTTACGACATCGGTTTCACGGCCGGTGACATGGGGCTCATTCAAGGAATCGCCCTCTTGTTCGCCGTCTTGGTGACCATCCCGTTCGCGCGCTTGATTAATAAGAATCATATTCCCCTCGTGGCCTTGGTGGCCGTTGCCGTCAATGCCTTGGGTCTATTGATCATTTTCTTCTTCGTCAAGGACGGCACGAGCGTCGATGCGACCTCGTTCCTGGCGGCCAAGAACCTACCGCTCCTCATCGCCGTGTTCCTGGTCGGCACGGGATATGTCTTAATCACTCAAACCTGCATGATTTGGGTTCGGGGATTATTCCCTGAAGAAAACCGCGGCCAGTTCGAAGGCATCCGCTCGCTTTTCTTCACCTTGGTGCCGATGCTGATCGGGACCTTAATCGGCAACGTGATTATCAAGAACACGCCGCATCTTGAAGAACTCGACCTGTATGGACATCCAATCGACGTTCCTCAGGAAAACCTCTTCTTGTTCGCCGGCATCTTGGTGCTGGCCACCATTATCCCCTTGGCGTTTGCCTGGAAAACCTATAACCATCGCCTTAAGGAAGAATTAGCCCAAAAAGATGAAGCAAATCGAAATCACGAAGCACACCCCGCTGCTTGACATCAAAGGGGAATTGGTCGCCCCGGGCTATGCCCGCCGGATGAACTATGTCTATAACCGGGAGAACGCCCGAAGTTTTCCTTTCAAACTTAAGGAATGGGATTTCTACCAATTCATTAAAGACGATAAGGTCGTTCAATTGACGATTGGGCACCTGAGTTATGCCGCCTCGGCCACCGCGACGCTCATCGATTTGAAGACCGGGAAGAAGGAATCCATTGGCGTGCTCCGCTGGTTTTTCGTTCCCAAACTTGAACGCGATCCGGAGGCGGACAGCCACTCCGAGTTCATCTCCAAAAATTTCACGATGTCGTTTACCGTCAAAGGCCAGGAACGGATCTTGACTTTCAAGGGTTCAAATAAGCAATATCATAACTTCGAGGTTGCCCTGCGGGTAACAAACGATCTCCAAAACGAAAAAATGGTCATCGCCACGCCGTTCAAACATAACAAGCAGTTCTATTTGAACTATAAGGAAAACTACTATCAGGCGAGTGGGCATGTCACCATCAACCATAATACCTTCGATTTCGATGGAGCCACCGGATTACTAGACTGGGGCCGGGGCGTTTGGCCCTACCGCCACGAATGGTTTTGGGGCAGCGTCTCGACACATATCGACGGAGTGCCCTTCGGGCTGAATATCGGTTGGGGTTTCGGTGATTTAAGAAATGCCACCGAGAACATGTATTTTTATGACAAGAAAGCCTATAAACTTGGCGTCTTGGATGTTAGGCGAGACCTCACCGATTATATGAAACCTTGGCATCTGTCCGATTCGGAGGGTAAGATTGCTTTTGACTTCCTTCCGATCTACGACAATTACACCGAAAATAAGTTCGTGATCATCGATACCCACTGCCATCAGATTTATGGCCGTTTCTCCGGCGAGATGGAAACCAGCAACGGCCGTAAAAAATTCATCAACGTTTTAGGTTTTATCGAGCACGCCGTCAATCGCTGGTAAATCAACCATTCCGATAAGAAGCGGTTCCTTGTCCGGGTTGGACATATCTTGTCAGGGCCCTTCTCCCACTTCAGGAAAACACTTTACCTCGTCTAATTTTCATCACCAGGACTATGGTATGTTCGTAATAGTATTGATTGAGAACCATGACGGCAATCGCCCGCCAATGCTCATCGATTGGAAAAATCAGACAATTTTTAGTTCTTCAAAGAATATGTTAAAAACCGGTATCATCGTCTAATACGCATGGTATTAGCTCGTCTTTGGGCACGTTACGTTAACATGCCCAATATTTGCCTACCAAGTCTTGATTAAATCAAAAAGAAACGTGTTTTTGTAAATGACTTCCTTGCCGATTTTCTCGCTGACGAGGAAACCGTTTCGCTCAAGTTCCTTCAACATGTTGGTGGCAGTATTCCGGGAAACGCCGATGCGCTCCCTGAATATTTCGTTTTTGGTATAAAAATCGAAAAAAAGGTGTTTGATAATCTCAGATTCATGGATTTTCGGGCATTTTTCTTTCATCAATTTCGCCGCGTCCTCCATGGTGGCGCGGAATGAATCGATAAACCAGATCGTGAAATCGCACATTTCGCTGATTGCATCAAGAAAAAACAATATGAATGACCGGAAATTCCTGTCATCGGTTTGGATGGCGCTGAGTAACTCGTAATACCGGTCTTTATGTTGATTGACATATTTGCTCAAGTATAGGATCGGCTGGTTGATTTTCTTGTTTAAAACAAGAAATAAGATATTCAAAATCCTTCCGGTTCGACCGTTCCCGTCATAGAAGGGATGAATCGCTTCAAATTGATAATGAAGGATGGCCATCTTGATGAGGGGATCGAGATTCTCGTCAGCTTCTTCATTGTAGTATCGTTCGAAATTGTCCAAATGTCGCATGATGTCGGCTTTGTCTTGGGGAGGAGTATAAATGGTTTCTCCGGTTTTGGAGTTTTTGATTACGGTTCCCGGGAGAACCCTGATATCCCCTTTGTCCGGTTCGACGATGTGATGAATATGGATAATCGCGCTAATGGACAGATATCCTTTTTTTGAAATCTCCTCAAAACCAAACTTGATGGCACGACGGTAATTCACGACTTCTTTGGCGGAGGGATCAATCGTATTCAGGGTCAATTCCTTAAATATTTCATCGAAGGTGGTCACGATATTTTCGATTTCAGAGGATGCTTTTGCTTCGCCTAAAATAATGGCGTTTAAAATAATCGCCGGATTTGGCAATAAGCGAATCACGCCGTTAAGTTCGCCAATGCGGTTGTTGGCATGGCTTAGTTTTTTTAAGATATCCAAGTCTTCAAAGTGATCTGCTAAGGGAAGCTTGTGCATATTTTTGCCTCGTGCCCACATTTTACTTATTTTTGTGCACGTTGTCAATACGTGCCAAAAAGCCAGCAATCGTTTTTTGATGTTTTGCTATGTATTATCAAATTATGATGATTTGCTATAATAAAAAATCATTTTCTTCGTTGAATCAAGTAAATGCATTCGTACCCATCCTCCAACTTTTTGAAACCACTTCAAACATGAACCTATCGCTTGAATATCAAAAAGCACATTTATTTTCTATAATATGATTAATTTGGAGCGTTGATGATGAAGCAAGACATTCGTAAAACCGTCATTGATTTTTGGAACGAGCATTTTAAGTCCGGCCAAGCCATCACCATCAATAAAAGCGATATCACGCTGGATACGCCGCTTGATGAGTGTTTAAAAAGACTGGGGGATGATTGTGAAAGCGTTTTGGATGTGGCCTGCGGAAATGGTCTATGTCTGAT
>CAZBUP010000049.1:0-1334 GCA_964495145.1 uncultured Staphylococcaceae bacterium
CCTTTGACAATGCCCTCTTGGTTGCGGGCGCCGTAATTTTGCCCCATATAAGCCGCCATCGCCGCGCCTAAACCCCAAAATGGCACGATGACGATGCCTTCGATGCGGGCGCAGGTGGAGAAGGCGGTGATGATCGAATTATCGGTCGGCGTCGCAAACGAGTTGATAACCGATTGGACGGCGATGATGCCGAGGCTGATGATCGAAAATTGCAATCCCATCGGAAGGCCGTTGGCGATTTGCCGCAGCGCTTCCTTCTTCTCCAAATACAAATCGCTCATCGCAATCCGCAAAATCGGGTAGCGCTTGAATGCGTAAAGATACGAGCCAATGCCTGAAATGGCTTGGGAGATGACCGTGGCTAGCGCGGCGCTTGCAACGCCTAAGCGCAGCACGCCGACGAACAGCAGATCGAGTCCGACGTTGATGACGCTGGCAATCGATAGGAAAACAAGAGGCGTCACCGAATTGCCGACCGACCGCAGAATCGAACTGATCATGTTGTAACCGACAATCGTGAAAATGCCGATATATATCCACGTAATGTAGTCGTACGACCATTCGTAAATGTTGGCGGGGACATTCAGTAAATCCAATAGCGGTCGCGTCGAGGTCAAGGCAATGACTGTCAATAGGGCGCATAGGATGACGGCTAGCGTAATGGCGTTCCCGATTGACTTTTTCATCCCTTGGTAATCTTTGGCCCCGAACTTCTGGGCGATGACGATGGCAAAGCCGCCGGTCGTGCCCGTGCCCAAGGCCACAATCAAAAAGTTGATGGCAGCCGTCGTCCCAATGGCGGCGATGGCATCTTCACCGATAAATTGGCCGACAATCACGGAGTCGACCAAATTGTACAGTTGTTGAATGATCAGGCCGAGAATAATCGGCAGGGCGAACCGGATGATGTTCCGGTAGATGTTTCCTTTAGTCAAATCATGCGTCATAGATGAACTCTTTCCGGCGAGGGCGAATGCACGAGTGTTATTGTATCACTAACGGCGCAATATAGAGGAACCCATCGTAGCAAAGCCGCCTGGAAAAGATCCACCAGGCCTTCCTCGATCCGATCAAGGTTGGCTGTGTTTGCTGCAGGGTTATACATCATTGGCGGTTACCGTTCATCGATCGATCTACTTGCCAACTGGGGCTGACGCTCGCGAAACCTCAAAAACCAATCAATCGATTCGTGCCATAGCCGCAGGGTTCGACATTGATGCTATCATAATACCGATGAAAAATGTCCTAGACATCGCCGCGCTGGAAGCGTGGTACCTATCATATCATCGCCGATTACCCTTTAGGGAAAGTCGTAATCCGTATCACATTTGGGT
>CAZBUP010000049.1:1434-6176 GCA_964495145.1 uncultured Staphylococcaceae bacterium
TCCTTGCCGGGCGTGGGCGCCTATACCGCCGGGGCCATCATGTCGATCGCCTATGATCAACCGTATTCGGCCACCGACGGCAACGTCATCCGCGTGCTTTCGCGTTTCTACGGTATCCCTGACGATATGCGTCTACCAAAGGCCCGAACGAAAATCTCTAAACTCAACCAAACGCTGATCGAGCAGGCGACTCCCCACATTTATACGCAAGCGATGATGGAATTGGGCGCATTGGTCTGCCGTCCCCAAAAACCAAGCTGCGATACATGCCCGCTTCAATCGTCTTGTATGGCATTTAATCAGAAAATCATCGCTGAATTGCCGTTCATTTCCCGCCAGAAAAAACCGGCGGTCAAACAATTCATCACGTTAATTCTCCAATATGGCTCTCAAATTGCCATCACAAAAAAAGAAGTGGGACTATTGAAAGGGATGTACCTTTATCCACAATATGAAAACCAAACCATTGAGGAGGTCCTTGACGAATTGAAACGCCAAGGTTACATCGTCGATCGGGTGACGCCTTTTAAGGAATACCGCCATGTTTTTACCCATCAAGTCTGGCTGATGAGCGTTTACAAAATTATCTTATCTTTTCTGCCAAACGACCATGCGTTCATATGGATGCAAGATCTGACGTCGGTCCCGATGGCGATTGCCCACCGCAAAATTGACACCCTGTGAACCAATGCGCCTTGAGGCTGTTTTTCTGAAATCAGTTTTTTATATCTTGATGTTTTTAACGTTTCCGTCAATTCTGCAATTGGCGTTTTGTCGTCAGAAAAAGTACTCTTTAATCGTACTGGGTTACGCGATGCGTTTCTTTCTGCGAATAAAGATAAACGCCATGGCCCCTGTCGAGAATATGGCTATCATCGCAAAGAGTCCTTCGTCACTAGTATTGATCGGCAGCGGCGTGATTTTCATCGGTTCTTCTTCGTTAAGAAAATCGGGGTAGGTCGTCGGATCAAGGCTGTTGAGATATTGGTAACGATCTAGCATCGCATCGATGGCTTCGGCATTCATTTTCAAGCCATTGTCGACATAAAGCGACTGGGTCGTCCACGTCATGTAGCTGTATTCATCGGCGAGATCATCCCATTGCGAACCGGACAATCCTTCGCAAACGCCGTTTTCGTCATCGCCCCAGACGTTCTCGGTCATGTTTACAAAGGCTTGGGCATAAAAGAGAGCTTGGTCTTCATTTGAATAATAACTCATCGCGTATTCTTCGCCGATCATCGAGAGCTTAAACGTGAAAATCGTGTCCTTGATATCGGTTGCTTCCATGGCGAAGGAGATTGCCTTATACGCCGATACATTCAGATAATCGACATAAACGGTCGTATCGGTGGGTTGTATCTCGATATACCGCTGGGTTTCGGGAATGTAATCAAAATTCTGATCGAGCAGCCACATGGTAAAACCATTGCTCGAGGCCGAGCCCTCATAAGATTCGGTGGCCGTGATATCCAGCGTAAAATGCATTTCCTGGACTTTGGTCCCTTGCGATTCATAACCTTCGGCCAACGTTAGGAAGCCGCCCTCATAGAAGGTATAATCCGTATAATACTCATTGGGATCTTCTCCTTCGAAATGATCGACGAGATCGACATTTTCCGAATACGTCACGAGACTGACAAGATTGCCGCCCATCGCCGAGGGATCGGGCTCTTCGATGCTCGCGCCTTGATTGGTGACATAGACTTCTTGCATGACCTCGCCTGAAAAGAAACAGATATTGGCATCCTGAAGGCCGAATATCGGGGAGATTTCGACATTCTCGGGGTTATCGAGATAGGCGGCGTCAATCGGTTGGTTGCCGTAGGTGGCTTCCTCTAGCGTACTGACCCAGCCGCTGATCGACACCGGCATGTTCGGCGGCGTCATCGGATCGAGGAAAGTGAGCTCGAGAAGGGGTGTTTCGTCATCGACCACCACGACCGGCACATTGACCTGCAACGTGACGAGTCCGTCTTCGCTATCGGCGTAAAAAGGAAGCTCGCGTGTGACATAGTACTCGTCTGGTTCCAAATTTGACGTCCACGCATCCTCCCCATTGATCTCATAGCCGTCATCGGTGCGGTTATCGAAATTGAAATCAAGCCCCCAACTCTCGGAGACGTAATTTTGTTCCCACATCGCGTAATAATAGGGCGTGTCGTTGGATGCTTCCAAAAAATGATAGCCTTCAACGTAAATCTTTTCGAAATATACTTCCTCGAGCGCGATGATGCGGAAATTGCTGATGTCGTCAAGCCGTGATTCGTCTTCGAAGAACGGCGTGAACCCCTCATGCGCGGGTTCGTCGGTCGTGCGCCAGGTCAAATCCCATTCGACAATCCAATCGTCGACGTTATCGACATAGGTCGGGCCGGCCGCTTTGTCGGCGCTTGAATAATCGGCGTATTGGCCCTCACGCAGCTGGAGGCCGATCGCGCCTTCCAGTTCGGTACCCGGATCCGTATATTGGTCTTCGGCAATATCGAAGCCGACTTTGGTCAAGCGGCCCATATTATGGTAGCCATTCACGAAGCCGAAATTGTCATCGGCAAAGCCGAGCGTCATATACGGCGCCCGTTCCAGCGGGTCGCCAATCATTGGAACAAAGAGCCCAATCGTTTCCAAAACGGTGGACAGTTCCTGAAAAGTTATTTCCTCGGCTTGGGTATAATAAGGATCGGTTCCTGCGCTTATGGGGAAATTTTCATCTTGCAACAACAACATTTCCGGCGTGATTTCTAAACTGAAGCCGAATTCCCCAGGGGTTGTTTCTTCGGCTTCGGCGAGCCAGTTTTCGCCTGCGGCATCTATAATCGTCATGGGTCTTCCCGAGACGCCGCTCATCAAGGTCAACAATAGGCAGCATGGTAACAGCCAGCCTGTTTTTTTCATAATATGACCTCTACTTTATATTGTAGAAGGCTTTAGGATAAAAAGATCCATTAGCAGGACCTTTTATGAATAAATACATAGTTGGCATTCAAAACGGTAATATTCAGCGGGCTCCAATGAATGAGAATAGCAAGGTCACTATTACTCCAATAGTTCTAGACCGATTGTTAATGTTGATGATAATCGTATGGCGTCTTGTATATAGCGTTGCTAGCATCATCAACTTTCGGCAAATATCCGCCAAACTCGAAAAGTTTGATGTTTTTATGCAAAAATGTACTTTTCTTCATGATGTTTCTGTCTAGAGAAAAGCATGCTATTCAGTTTGGTAAAGATGTACTTAGTCGAACTCAGTCTAGTCGAGCATCCCGCTTCATTTTGAGCGTCGATAGGACAATTAAGACATGTGATATACTTTCATACGATGAATAAACCATATCAAAATAAAGTGGTTGGAGCGTTATTGGCAATTGGCGCCGCACTCTTATATGCCCTTGGCATGCCATTTTCAAAGATGCTGCTCACACATTCCTCGCCGGCGATGATGGCGACTTTCCTATATCTTGGAGCAGGGGTTGGGATGGCTTTATTAACGCTGCTGCGAGTCAAAGCCGAAAAGAAAGAATCCCATTTAGTCAAATCGGACGCTGCCTATGTGATTGGAATGGTTGTCTTGGACGTCGCCGCGCCCATACTTTTAATGTTAGGCCTCCAAAATAGCCCTTCGTTTTCTACCTCTTTGCTGAACAACTTTGAAATAGTAGTCACGGCCTTGATTGCCCTCTTCGTTTTCAAAGAGAAGATCAGTTGGCAATTATGGATAGGCATTGGATTAATCTTCTTGGCGTCGGCATTTTTGACGTTTGACGGTTCAATGAGCTTTGCTTTCTCTTGGAGTTCGCTTTATGTCTTAGGTGCCGCGTGCTGCTGGGGTCTAGAAAACAATTTCACACGCAAGATTTCAAATAAGTCGTCAGCGCAAATCGTCGTTATCAAAGGGCTTGGTTCCGGAGCCGGCGCTTTAATCGTGGCTATTATTGTTGGAGAACGTTTTCCCGACATACGATACATCGGTTGGACGATGCTCTTAGGCTTCTTTGCTTATGGTTTGAGCATCTTTCTCTACGTAAGATCACAAAGGCTCATCGGGGCCGCAAAGACAAGCGCATATTATGCCATCGCCCCATTTATCGGCGCATTGCTGGCCTTCCTCATTCTCAGGGAGATGCTAAGCTGGTGGTATTTCCTTGCCTTTGGCATCATGGTCCTTGGATCTGTATTCGTAGTCGTTGACACATTGCTTGTTCTGCACAAACATACGCATAAGCATGTCATCAATGACGACGAAGGCGGTAGTTCCCGCGTCCTTGTTGTAGAACACTCGCACCGGCATGTTCACATGGGCTCTGAGGATGAACATTGGCATAATCACGACAAACTTACGCGTTCACACGCCAAAAGGAATCGCCATAATTCCTAACCAATAAATAAATAAGATGCTGCGTTATCTTTTTGAGGAAATAGTCTTTGCAAAAGATTCGACAATCTGAAAGATGACACTGTCGCAAGAGAATGTCTGAGTTTTCAAGATCATACCTTTTACCGCCATGCAATTATTCCCTCTGTTTTTGAAGATATATACCTTATTGCATTTAAGTGCCGGGCTTTCAGTATTCAGGAATAAAAAACGCCCATTTTTGACCATCAATAATGCTCTTTTTTTAGCAAAAACCCGTATCTCCTCATTCGCTAAATCGCGATGGATACGGGTTTTTATCCACTAGCGGAATAGGATAAGTTTGGTGGAGATGCTACAACCTTAACTTAATCCTATTCCTATAGTAGTT
>CAZBUP010000050.1:0-5910 GCA_964495145.1 uncultured Staphylococcaceae bacterium
GTTTCCAAGCTGACATCGATATCGTCGTCGACGCCTTTATTGACGCTCATGGAGGCGATGCGTCCGTTGGCGTCGATTCGGACTTGGTCGCCGTTGACGAAGGCCATCTTGCCGTCGCTGATGTGGGCGGTCACGATGGTGATGTCGGCCCGCCGCGCTTCGTGGGCGGCAATGACCGGGCGGAAGTCAAGCGGATAGACGATATGGGCCGGGGCAATCACGAAGAGATCCGGCTTCGCGTTGAAGAAGATCCAATCGTTGGCCATGATGTTGTTGATGTCGTGGTTATAGTGCGGGACGTGGGCCAGCTTCTCGTTGTACATGATCGCCTCGTAGCCGAGTTTGGTGTTCGTGTTCCAAACGTTGGTATTGCCCATGTGCTTTAAAATCGAACGGGGATGGTTTTTGACCAGTATCCCGACTTCGTCGATGCCCGAATTCGAGAAATTCGACAAGGTGAAATCAATGAAGGCGTACCGGCCCAAAAATGAGGTTGAGGCGATTGGCCGGGCATGGGTCAATTCGTTTAACCCGGCCCCGGAATGCAAATTGCAAAGTCCCATTACTTTTTTCATAAGCGCTCCCCTTATTTGGCCACCAAGGCGATCTCGGCGCTGCCGTCGACGATGGCGTCTGGGGCGACGACGACTTCGCTGGCGACGATGGCCTTGTGGACGCGAGCCCCCTTCTTGACGGTGACGCCCGGCATGATGACGCTATCGGAGACGTGAGCCCCCTCTTCGATGACCACTTCGTTGAAGATGACGCTATGCTCGACGTGGCCTAAGATGATCGCCCCTTGGTTGACCATCGAATTGACGATGGAGGCTTGCTTGCCGACGTATTGGGGCACGCTATGAGTATCTTCGGAGAAGATTTTCAAATCGTCTTCGTTCAAATACAAATCGAGCGCTGCCTCGTCATCGATCAAATCCATGTTGGCCGACCATAATGAGGCGATGGTGCCGACGTCTTTCCAATACCCGCAATGGCGATAAGCCAAGAGCCTTTTCTTCTTGCTTAATAGATACGGAATCACGTCTTTGCCAAAGTCATGGTCGGATTTTTCGGCTTTGGCGTCCAACGTCAACGCTTGCTTTAAAACCTTGTAAGTGAAGATGTAGATGCCCATCGAAGCCAAGGTCGAGGTCGGTTTGGCCGGCTTTTCGGCGAAGGCGGTGATCATCATGTCGGCGTCGACGCTCATGATGCCAAAGCGTGAGGCCTCTTCGATCGGCACATTCAATACGGCCACGGTCAAATCGGCGTCATGTTGCTGATGGGCTTCGAGCATGGCTTCGTAATTCATCTTGTAGATATGGTCGCCCGATAAGATCAAGACGTATTCGGGATTGAGGCTATCGAGGAAATCGAGGTTTTGGTAGATGGCGTCGGCCGTGCCTTTGTACCAGGCCGCTCCCTTTTCGGTTTGTCGGGGCGGCAGCGAAGAGGTCAGCGAACGGACGCCGTTCAGCCCCCATTTTTCCCCATTGCCGATATAGGTGTTCAAAAAGACCGATTCGTACTGGGTCAAGACGCCGACCGTGTCGATGTGGCTATTGGCGCAGTTGGACAGCGGAAAATCGATGATGCGGTATTTTCCGCCGAAAGAGACGGCCGGTTTGGCGATTTTGCGCGTCAAAGCTTCTAGACGCGTGCCTTTGCCTCCGGCTAAGAGCATGGCGACGATTTCTTTGGCCATCATCCGTCCTCCGTCGTAATGAAAATCGGCTGCTTTGATTGTAGCATAGCCCCGATTAATTGACCGGGGCTTTTCCGAATTTGTTAAGTTTGTCGACTTCGGCGTACAAATGGACGCGCGAAGCGTTCTTGTCGCGCAAGACGACCAATGTTTGGTCGACCAAGGCCGAGATGTCGGCCACCTTGTCGCTTGGGGCCGAAAGGATGGTTTGGAACCCAAAGACGCGCAGGAGCCGGACCGCTTCCTGAATCCGGCCGCGGTCCATCTTCGAGAAGGCTTCATCAAAGATGATCAAGCGAATCGAGTTGGCCAATTCCCCGCTTTCCTGGATGCGGTACAATTGGGCGAAGCTCGCCAAGACCGAGATGTAGAACGGGGTTTGGGTTTCGCCGCCCGACTTCTTCTTGATAACCTTGCTCAAATGTTGGGCGACCCCTTCCTTGTTGGTGACGATCAAGTCGAAGTCGAGGTAACTCCGATAGTCGGTGAACTTGGCGACGTTTTCGAGAATGGCGCTGTTGGCGTCCCCGCGCCCGACGTCGACGATCTGTTTGAAAAGATCGTTCATCACGTCGGCGTATTTTTCAAGGAACGGCGAATCGTCTTCGCCGAGGTTTAAAAGCAAATCGTCTTTGATCATGTCGTAGTAGCGATGGTATTGGGCGCTCGGCTTGACCGTGAATTGATAGGTGTCGTTGCCGAACGTGGCCGCCTTAAGGGCTCCGTTCAAGTCTTCGATTTGATCGATGACGCTATCGATGGCACCCCGCAGTTTGGAGATGAAATCGTCCTTGAACTGCTTGGTGGCTTTGGCGTAGGCGTCGGCGATTTTTTCTTGATACTGCGGCAGTTTGACGTCGCGCATCTCGACGAGTTCAGTGTCATAAAGAAGGTTTTCGGTGCTTTCGGTGTCGAGCGTCAACCGATAATCCCGCACGTATTCGCGACGAAGTCGCGTCAATTGGCCGAACAGGTTGGTGACCAGATATTGGACGTTGCTCAAGTTGGTATGGTATTCCCCGACGATGTCAAGGTAGGATTTGCCCTCGAGCCGCAGCCGTTCGAACAGCGGCAAGCCTTTCTCGGAGACCATGAAGGGATCGTAGGCGGTTTCTAGACGCTGGGTCCGTTCGTTGACTTTGGTTTTGGCGCCGGGGATCTTATCCTTGGACAAGGTTTCCATCGAGGCGATCAGGCGGCCTTTTTCTTCATTGAGACCGGCTTGGTCGGTCCGCAGGCCGGCAATGTCCTCGTCGATGTCCTTGATGCGCTGGTCGTAACTGGCGATTTGGCTTAAGTCGTGCTTGCCGAGTTCGGCGTCGACGTAGGCGAGCGTTTGCTCCAGGCCGCGGATGTCCCGGGACCGGGCCAACGTGGCGAGCGAACTCGTCATTTCATAACTGTTGATCAATTCGAGGCCATTGGCCTGGCTGACGATTTCGTTCAACTTTTTGAGTTCGTTGGCCAAGCGGTTATTATGGATGATCTCTTGTTGCTTGAGGGCCATCTGCTCTTCGCTGATGCGCCGGCCGATATAGTGAATCTTATAGGTGTTGGGATGGAGTCGACCCAAAGTGAAGTTGCGGTAAATGTCGGTGTCCGGGGTAATGCCGTTTCCGGAAGAACGGGCTTCCTGCGGCGTTTTGCATTTTTTCAGGCGCCCGATCAAAAAGTTGACATAAGCTTGGGCCCCTTCGTGGTCGGTGACGATTTCTTCGGCCAGGGAGTTGATTTCGGCCACGTAATTGCGGTCGATCAAAGCGCCGATGTCGACGAGTTGCGTCCCGTAGAAACGATACTTTTCCATCAGGCCCTTAAAAATGTCGTAAGCCTTGAGATAATGCTCTTCGGGCACGATCAAATTGAATTTTTGGTTGTGGAGATAGCCTTCGATGGCATTGGCCCAGACCGGATTCTTGACGTCGATCAAATCGGCGAGGATCGACACCTCGACGTCGCGACGGGTTTCTTCCGACAACCGGGCCGTCAGTTCGCGCTTGATGGACAGGAGGGCGAATTCATAGGGTTTGCCGCCTTGGCGCATGTTGGCTTCTTCCTGCTTCAAGGTGGCGGTGGCTTGATCGAGGGCCAGCATGGTTCGGGCCAAGTTGACCGAAGTGACCGAGACCGCTTGCTTGAATTTGGTCAGCCCTTCGCGCCAGGCGTTCAGTTCATTGATGTCGATGCTGTCGATTCGCTCAATCGAGAATGATTCGAGCTTCAGCGATTGGGAGGCGACGGCTTCGCTCACGTCGAGAAGTTTGCGCAGGTCGTCGGCCCGTTCGCTATCGAGCAGCCGCAAATCGAGGGCGGCCACGCCTTCGACCAAGGCATGCCCAATCGTGGCGTAGTTGGTGGCGTAGTGGCGGAGGTTCGTCAAGATGCCGTTGATCTCGTCGACGAGGGATTTGAGTTTTTGGGTAGTCGTCTTCTTGGTCTCTTGGAGCTCGTCGGTCAGTTTGTAGGCGTCGGAATTGACGCGATCGGCGATGAGCCGGTACTTTTTCTTTTCCAGTTCCGAGATGTTGCTGGAGACGTCGGCTAGGTCGATGTCGATACCAGCCAGTCTTTCCTTGGCCTTTTGAAGCTGTAAAACGTAGGTTTCGAGCGTTTCTTTATCGATGTGAAGTTCGCTATTATCGATTAAGTAGGAAAAAATGTCGAAGTTTTCCTTATGGCCGGCATAGGCTTGATAGGTCCGCTCGATTTCTTCGAGGCGGTCGATCCGCTGCTGCATCATCTGGGCTTCGGTTTCGAGTTTCTTGTATTGGATGATGTTTTCCTGCATCGGCTCGATATTGACGTTGGCTTGCGGGTCACACACATATTCGGTAATGAACGTCTCGATGTCGGTGATCGGGGTGAAGCTGACGGCTTTTTTCAACAAGGAGAAATATTTGTCCTTCAGCCCGCCGAAGCGGCGCTTGATCGTTTCGGTGTACTGCCGGTTCGAATCGAAGAACTTGTGGGCCTCGGGATAATTGTCCTTCAAAAAACGTGATAGATTCTTGTATTCCATCGGCACGTTGTTTTCGATGAATTCGTTGCCGGGGATCTTGTCTTCCAGTAGGAAGAAGCGGTGCTCTTCGCTATTGTCTTCGAAGCAATCGAACACGCAGCCGAAGGTAAAGCTTTTCTCGGTTTTGTCGTCGAAGAACTCCATGGCCAGGTACGAGGTGAAGCGACCGGTCCGCAAGTAATTGAACCCGCCTTCCTCGGCATCGCCGAGTTCTCCCTTTAAATAACCTTTCAAAGTCCGGGTCGACTTGTCGCTGGCGGCTTTGTTGAAATAGCGGCCGGTGGTGTCCCCCAGCAAGATCAGCTGCATGGCGTCGATCAAGGTCGATTTGCCAGATGCGTTCAAACCCGTCAAGAAAACGATTGGTTCAAAGGTAATGGTTTCGTTCCAAAAGTAGTGCCAGTTGATGATTTTCATTTTCCGTAGGAGTTTCATAAGTCGCTGTCTTCTCCTTCTTCGGTGGTCTTCATCTGTTCGAGGGCCTCGGCCATCATGACGATTTTCTGGTTATCGATGGCGTAGATGATCGAGGGCAGGATGTAGAAACTGACGTTACCCTCGTCATAGGAGCCGCTGACTTTGGCGATGATGTTGTGGGTGGTCAGGAAGCGGAGTCCGCGTCCGATCAAGCGCCCGGTCAGTTTCTTTCCCGACAAGGTGATCCCGTAATCGAGCATTGTCTTGATAAGGGTCGGCGTCGTCATGTAAATCGACTCCCCGGTCTGGCTGCTTTGGTTCTTTTCGTTTTCATAGACGAGACGCAGGGTGAAAAGCAAAAGACTCGTTTCGCGGTCGATCCGCAGGCGATTGCTTTCATAGCTGTTCGACAAGGTGAAGACGCCGTTTAAGACGTCCTTGTCGAGGGTCCAGCCCGAGAACTTGAGGTAATCGCCCACCAAATCATAGAACCGCTCGAGAAAGCGGTAGTCCGGATTGATTTTCATGGCCCGTTCCTTGGAATCGAACATGTCGCGGACGATGAACGATTTCAAGAGCAAGGCATTGACCACGCGGGCAAATTCGGTTTGGTCGGCCCCGGCCAGTTTTTGATATTCGGTTTCGAACATGGGATCAGTTCCCCTTCCTTACAAATGTGAGTTCTGGCAGCAAATATGGTCCCGACACGATTTTACCGGTCCCGTTTTCGATATCGTAAAACGACAATCGGTCGTCTTTGTGGACGGTAGCC
>CAZBUP010000051.1:0-5435 GCA_964495145.1 uncultured Staphylococcaceae bacterium
TGACGACGGTGATTTGGGTATTGAGACTCGGCCCGGCCGTGTCTTTGAACGGATCGCCGACGGTGTCGCCGACGACGGCCGCTTTATGAGTCGGGCTGCCTTTGCCGCCATAATGACCGGCTTCGACGTACTTCTTGCCGTTGTCCCACAAGCCGCCGCTATTGGACATAAACAAGGCTAAAAGCAACCCGGCGACGATGTTACCGACCAAATATCCGCCGATGGCTTTAACCCCGCCGACGAAGCCGACTACCAAGGTCAACAAGATGGCGACGACCCCGGCTTTGATCAATTCGGCCAAGGAGCCTTTCGTGGCAATGGCGATGCACTTGTCATATTCGGGCACCACGCCTTCTTTACCTTCTTTAAGCCCTATTATTTCATCGAATTGACGATGGATTTCCTTGACCATGCGTTCGGCGTTGGTGGTGACGCCCAGCATCAACAGGGCGCTGAAGATGGCCGGAAGGGCCGCTCCGACCAATAAGCCGAAAAATACCAGCGGATCGGTGACGTCAAATCCAGTGAGATACGCCTGCCCGGGAAGGACCAGGCCGATTTCAATGGCCGCGTCGTTTACTTCCGAGATGAACGCCCCGAGCAAAGCGATGACGGTGAGACCGGCCGCCCCGATCGAAAAGCCTTTGGTGATGGCCTTGACGGTGTTGCCGGCCGAATCAAGTTTGTCGGTGATTTCCAACACCTCATCGCCCAAGCCGCCCATTTCGGCCAAGCCGCGGGCGTTATCGACAATGGGTCCGTAGGCATCGTTAGATATGATCATCCCGACGATCGATAGCATCCCGACCGCGGCCATGGCGATGCCGAACATCCCATAACCGGCGCCAATCGTCTCGCCGATCTTATAGGAAAGCAGCGCGGCCAGACCGATGCCGATCATGGCCGGAAACACGCTTAAGAATCCGTAGCTGACCCCGGTGACGATGGTCAAAGCCGGCCCTTTGGTGCTGGCTTCGGTGACTCGGCGGACCGGGCGCCTTTCATCATTGGTGAAATAATCAGTCGTGATGCCGATGATGAGCCCGACCGCCAGGCCAATGATGGCGATGAGCCACAGCCTCCAATCATAAGCCCGTATCAAAGTGATGATACCCGTCAGGACGACATAAATTCCGGTGGTCAGGTAGGTACTGGTATTCAAAGCGTGGTTGGGATTGCCCTTTTTGCCCATGCGGGCGCAAGCCACGCCGATGATCGATGACAACAATCCCAGTCCGGCGAAGGCGAACACCATCTCGACGTTGAGGCCGAATACCCCGTCTCCGTCAATTGACATGGCAATGACGAGGGCGGCCACCATCGAGGCGACGTGGGAATCAAACAAGTCGGCGCCCATGCCGGCCACGTCTCCGACGTTGTCGCCGACGTTATCGGCGATGACGGCCGGGTTGCGCGGATCGTCTTCGGGTATGTTCAATTCGACTTTACCGACTAGGTCGGCGCTGATGTCGGCCGCTTTGGTGAAAATGCCGCCTCCGGCTTTGGCAAACAGGGCTAAACTTGAAGCCCCGAAACTAAAACCGAGGAGCGAGGTCGAATGTCCGGTGATCCAAAAAAGGATACTGATGCCAAGGATGCTGGCCCCGACGACGGCCATTCCCATGACGGCACCGCCGCGGAATCCAGTCATGAAGCTGTCTTTGATACCTTTTTGGGCGGCGACGGCCGTCCGGCCATTGGCAGCCGTAGCCACGAAAATACCGACCTTTCCGGCGATGGCGCTGAAGACGTTGCCAAATATGTAGGCAACGGCCATCGTCAAGTTAGTCAACCAACCGGAGCCACCATCAGTCCAGATCGGTTTCGGCAACAAAACGAAAATGATCAAGGCCAATACGCCGGCAAATTTTGCTAACGCCTGGTATTCCTTGGACAAAAACGTATTGGCGCCTTTTCGGATGATGCTGCAGATGGATTTGATCTTGTCGCTGCCGGCCGGCTGTTTCCTTAGCCAGGCGTACAACAAGAAAGCAAACCCAAATGCCAATAGCGAAATCACGATAGTCGAAAATAGAAAGATTGGCTTTTCCATTAATTTGCACTCTTATCCTTCTTCGTACTATTTTAATTTTATCGTGCCGTGTAAGCGTTTTCAATCGAATAATTGGCGCGATAAAAAACTAAAAGAACGTCACCTAATCGGACTCATGCAAGTTCACCCAATCAGATGGATTACCGGGACGATATGACTCGTTCTATGGCCTATGGATAATCAAATACCGGAAAGTCTCATCGTCATAGCGTCGCCATCATGATGGCTTTGATCGTATGCATCCTATTTTCGGCCTGTTCGAAAACCCGGCTTTGTTTTGATTCAAAAACTTCGTTGGTGACTTCGACTTCGCCTTGGCTAAGCTGCGGGTATCGGGCACCGAATTCAGTCGCAATCTGCCGTCCGATTTCCGTGTCTAGACCGTGGAATGCCGGAAGGCAGTGTAAGAATATGGCTTTTTTGCCGGCTTTATTTATCATTTCGCGGTCAACTTGGTATTTACTTAAAAGCGCGATGCGCTTGGCCCATGTCTCTTTCGGTTCCCCCATCGAGACCCAGACGTCGGTATAAATGACGTCGGCGTTTTTGACGCCTTGGTCAATGTCTTCGATCAATTCGATGGTAGCCTTGGTTTCTTGGGCGATCTTTTGACAGGCGGCGACCAAAGGTTCCTCCGGCCAAAGTTCCTTGGGGGCGACGGCGCGAAAATGCAATCCCATCTTGGCGCAGCCAACCATCAAACTGTTGGCGACATTGTTATGGGCGTCGCCGACATAAGCGAGGGTAATCCCTTTAAGATGGCCGAATGCCTCGTCAATCGTCAAAAAGTCGGCCAGCACTTGGGTCGGATGGAACTGGTCGGTCAACCCATTCCATACCGGAACGCCGCTATGGTGGGCCAATAACTCGACGTCTTCGTGGCGATAGCCGCGGAATTCAATCCCTTGATACATGCGTCCAAGCACGCGGGCGGTATCCATGATTGATTCTTTCACGCCCATTTGCGATCCGCTGGGTCCGATGTACGTTGCCTCCATGCCAAGATCGTGGGCCGCCGTTTCAAAGGCGCACCTGGTTCGAGTCGAATCCTTTTGAAATAAGAGTGCAACCTGTTTGCCTTCATGGACGCGGTGGTGAATGTCTTGGCGCTTTTCATCCTTTAAACGGGCTGACAACCGTAGAAAATAGTTAAAATCGTCCGGAGTATAATCAAGCCACGTCAATAAACTTCTTCCTTGATATTCCATGTTATTTCACCTCGGTGAGCACGGCTCTTATTTGACGAAGGGCATAATCCAATTGCGATTTTTTGATAATCAATGGCGGGGCAAAGCGAATGGTATCCTCGTGCGTTTCCTTGGCCAAGACGCCGCGGGCTTTGAGCGCTTCGGTGTATGGCCGCGCCTTGTTGGTCAAGGTGATGGCCATCAGTAACCCTTTGCCGCGGGCTTCCTTGATGAGCGGGCTTTTGATGTTTTTGAGTTTGGCTAAAAAATAATCGCCCAGTTCCTGGCTGCGCTCTGGAAGCTTTTCCTCAAGCAGGACGTCGATGGCCGCCGTTCCGACGGCGCAGGCCAAGGGATTGCCGCCAAAGGTGCTGCCGTGGACTCCCGGCGTGATCACGTCCATGATTTTTTTGTCGGATAAGACCGCCGATATCGGCAAAATGCCGCCCCCGAGCGCTTTTCCGACAATAAGGACGTCGGGGCGGATGCCTTCGTGTTGATAGCAGAATAGTTTTCCGGTGCGGCCAAAACCCGTTTGAATTTCATCCAGCATCAATAAAACGCCATGCTTTTCCGTGATGGCGCGAATGGCTTTTAAATATCCCTCCTCGGGAATGATCACGCCGGCCTCGCCTTGAATCGGTTCCACGAGAAATGCAATCGTGTTCGGGGTGATGGCCGCTTCAAGAGCGGCCGCGTCATTAAACGGGATGGTGACGAATCCCGGAGTATAGGGGCCGAAATAATCTTTGGCGACTGGGTCGGTCGACATGCTGACGATGGTCGTGGTCCGACCATGAAAATTTTGGGCGGCCACGATGATCTCGGCCTGATTCTCGGCCAGGCCCTTTTGCAAGTAACCATAGCGGCGCGCCAGCTTGATGGCCGTTTCCACGGCTTCGGCGCCGGTGTTCATCGGCAAAGCCGCTTCGAATCCGGAAATCTCAGTCAATTTTTTAAGAAATGGTCCCAATTGATCGTTATAAAACGCCCGCGAGGTCAAAGTCAGGCGTTTGGTTTGATCGATTAAGGCTTTGATGATTTTGGGATGGCGATGGCCTTGGTTGACCGCCGAATAGGCCGAGAGGAAATCCAAATAACGGCGACCTTCCGGATCGTAGACATAAGCGCCTTTGGCGCGGCTGATCACGACTTCGATCGGATGGTAATTGTGGGCGCCATAGGCATGCTCCAAATCAATAAAGTATTTTGAATCCATCGTCATTCCTCCCTGAGTCTCTTTGAATATTGTAGCGGTTTCCTCGAACGACTACAAATCGCGACCTGTTAAATGGGCATTTGACCCGATTGAGTAAAGTGATCCGCGAGGATGTTTTCCGCCCAAGAGGAATCAACCATACCAATCGTTGATTAAAATGGTATATGATAACCCATATGAGCCTAGAACCCAAACCAATCAAAGACGTCACCAATCTTCTTTTCATCGAGCCGGGCAGAATTCTCCTCGGTTATAAGAAAAGGGGCTTTGGCATGGGCAAATACAACGGCTTCGGCGGGAAACCGCTGCCGGGCGAATCCATCAAAGATGCCGCCATCCGGGAGGCCTATGAAGAATCCGGCTTGACGGTTATTGATTGCCACAAGGTTGGCGAAATCGATTTTGGCGAAAGCTATCTTCTTCGCATGCACCTATACGTCTGCACCAAATGGCACGGTCAAGCCAGCGAATCCGAAGAAATGCGTCCAGTCTGGTTTCCTTTGGACAAGATCCCTTACCACGACATGTGGAAAGACGACCTCTATTGGCTGCCGCTCGTGCTCCAAGGCAAAAAAATCAAAGCGACGTTCAATTTCATGAATAACGACGACGATCAAGGCACCGACGACAACGAGATCATCTCGTACACTATCGAAGAGGCGGAATTTTAAAATTTCGTTCAAACGAATACATCAAAAAAATCTATATCAATAAATAATGACTAACTTGCCAAACTAACGACGATTAAATAAAGAGGGTGACGCCGGCCTTGTCGCTTTCGGCTAAATACGTGGCGACCCCGGCATATTCGACGCCGTCGATGATTTCTTCGGGACGGATGCCCATGATGTCCATGCTCATCGTGCAGGCGATGAAATGGACCCCGGCCAGTTTCGCGTTTTCAAGTTGTTTTTCCAACAGGGGGACGTTCTTCTTTTTCATGACGCCCTTCATCATCTTGGCGCCTAAGCCGCCG
>CAZBUP010000052.1:0-5391 GCA_964495145.1 uncultured Staphylococcaceae bacterium
ATGTCTTTGTCCCAGAAAACGGCAAAGCCGAACCGGTTGGGGTTCTCTTCGACCAAATTGAATACTTTGATGTTGGAAACCGGAGTCAAGCGCAGGCCGTTCTTGCGGAACGCCGTCAAGAAAGAAGCGATTTCCTCTTGGTAACGGGCATTATCAAGCGCGATGTTGTAAACTAATAATCCTTCGATGGCCATGGGTGATTCCTTACCCTATATTTTTGCCTATCCGAGGTCAAATAGCAATCGTTTCGGGTCGACTAACTCATTTATACCGCGCGTCCGCGCATATTAGAACTATTGACGAAATATAGCTTGAGATTGCCGAGCACGTCGGGCAATTCCAGGTAAATATAATCTTCGACGTTGGTCAAGGGCCGGTTGAAATCGAGGGTGAAGACGATGCGGCGGTTCTTTTTGACTAAGCGCAGCATTTCCTCTATGATAGTAGCAAGTTGGTCGGGTTCGCGTTCCTGGATTGCCACTAGTTGCGAATAAAACGCCGGTTCGACATAGAAACGACCACCGTCTTCCGTTTCCAACAGGGCTGAAAACGGATTTGATTTATCTTCAATTCGCTTTAAAGCGAAGGGCTCGAATATCTGCATGATCAACCACCGCCAACACTATATCGAAAACGCGGTTGAAGTGCAAAGGAAAGGACTTACGATGGATCAAAAGATCAAATTGGTGGTCACCGACATCGACCAAACACTTTTTTCGCATAAATACAAAAAAGTTCCCGAAAGTGCCGTCAAGGCATTCAAAGAGCTGCAAAAACGCGGCGTCAAAGTCTTCTTGGCCTCGGGTCGCAACCGTTACCTGATTGGCAAAGTCGGGGTTTTGGACTACGTCAAACCCGATGGCTTCATCACCATGAACGGGGCCAACGCCATCATCGACGGCAAGATCATCTACCGCTACCCGCTTCCCGAAACCGAAGTCGACATGCTGATCAAATTCTCGAAACGGCTCAAGTTCGGGCTCACCTTGATCGAAGAAGCCGAAGGCCATATCAACTACGTCGACGAACGGGTGATCCACGCCCACGAAAAATACGGCACCCGCTTCCCGCAGCCGCGGACATTCCCCGATCACTACGATCGGACCATTTACCAAGCCATCTGCTTCTGCGACGAGCTTGACGAATCGCTGTTCCTCCCGCATTTGACCACCTGCAAAAGCGCCCGCTGGGACGACTACGCCGTCGACATCATGCCCAAGGACAGCGACAAGGCCAAAGGTATATTAGCCGTACTTGAATATTATGGTTGGGGCCCCGAAAACTGCATGGCCCTCGGCGACAATCCCAACGACATCGAAATGCTGAACTTCGCCGGCATCTCCGTGGCCATGGGAAACGCCCGCCCCGAAGTCAAGCGCGAAGCCGATTACATCACCGACGACATCGACGCCGACGGCTGGGCCAACGCCATGCGCCACTTCGGCCTGATCGAATGAAAAAACCTACTTGTGGTAGGTTTCGTGATTCAGGATTTTAAAGGACCGATACAATTGTTCGAGCCAGATCACCCGAACCAGCTGATGGGGAAACGTCAGCTCCGACAGGGTGATTTTTTCATGGGCCTTGAGCTTGATGGATTCGGCCAGTCCGTAGGAACTGCCGATCAAGAAGGCGAAGGAGCTTTTGCCCCGGGTCATCATCTCGTCGAGGCGGGCGGCCCACCCCTCGCTGGTGTAGGCGCGGCCAAGGCGATCGAGGACGATGAGGTAATCATCGGCATCGATATGTTTGAGCATGTCCGCCGCTTCGGCTTCGAGTCCCTGTTCGATTTGGGATCGGCTTGGTTTGTCGCCTAATCGATATTCATCAATCTCAACGAGCTCGATTTCCGAATAGGCCCCGAGTCTTTTCTTGTATTCGGCCACGGCCGCTTGATAGAACGGTTCTTTCAGTTTCCCGACGGCGATGATCTTCAGTTTCATTCTAGCGACCCGCCGCTGACGACGCCGTATTGGGGAGCGGGAACGATTCGAATTTTATCGATGTCGATGTATTTGCGCTGATAAATGGCCAAGTGGGCCTTGAGGGCCACTTCAGGGGCGTTGGCCTCTTCCGAAAGATGGGCCAAGAATATTTCCTTGGTTTTATCGCCGACGAGTTCGGTCAAATACATGGCCGAGTCCTCGTTCGACAGGTGGCCGGTGTCGCCCAAGATCCGTTGAATCAGGGTGAAGGTCCGATCGGTTTGCAAAAGCATCCGTACGTTGTGGTTGCTTTCGATCACGTAATAATCGGCGTTTTTCATATAGGCCATGTTGGCCTGGCTGATATAGCCGGTGTCGGTCATGTAGACCAATTTTTGGTCACCGTTTTCAATCACGAAACCGACGCCGTCAAGGGCGTCGTGGCTGGTCGGAAGCGGCGTAACCTTGAAGGCCCCGAATGGCCGCGTCTGATAGTGCGCCAGCTCATGCCCGGGTTCGATTTCCACCGTGCCGCGCGTGGCATAACGTTTTTCGAGTTCGATGAAGCGGGCCCCGCCGGCATGGTCGCCGTGATCGTGGGTGAATAAGACGAAACCGATGTCTTCGAAAGCGACCGGCGTTTCCGCCAAGCCGTCCAAAAGCCATTTCTTCGTCAATCCCATGTCGATGAGAAAATGGGTTTTACCGTCGGTCACCAAGGTGGCATTGCCCTTGGATCCGCTTGCCAATATATAAAAACGCATGATTAGTCTTCGATGTCGCTGACGTTGTGCTCGTAACGAATTTCGTTGAGTTTCTTTTCGAAATCCTCGCTCGGGGTTTCAAACCGCCCATAGGAGGTGAAAAACAGCAAGTTGATGTTGCCGATGCGCCCGTTGCGGTTTTTGGCCACCCGGAGTTCGACGAGGTCGAGGGCCTCGCTGATGCCCTGAAGCAGTTCTTCTTCCTTGCGGGAGACGTCTTCGCCCTTCTTGCGGTCGGTTCCAAAGGCATTGCGCTTCGGCGCGCCGAAGCCTTGGTAGTACTTCGAACGGTACATCAGCAAGACGACGTCGGCGTCTTGCTCAATCGATCCGGATTCGCGCAGGTCCGACAGCATCGGGCGGCGGTTGTCGCGCTTGTCGACTTCCCGGGAAAGTTGGGAAACGACCAGGATCGGCACTTTCAATTCGCGGGCCAACTCTTTGAGTTGCCGCGATATGTTGCTGACTTCCACCTGGCGGTTTTCGATTTTCTTTTCGCCGGTGGTAATCAGCCCGATGTAGTCGACCACGATCAGTCCTAAATCGCCGAGGCGGCCTTTCAGTTGCCGCGACTTGGCGATGATGTCGATTAATTTGATGCCGGCGGTATCGTCAATGTAAAGGTTGGCGCTACCGACGTTTTTGATGGCTTGGCCGACGGCGGCCTTTTCCTTGGCGTTTAAGAATTGGGTCCCTTTGAGGATCTGGTCCAAATTGACGCCGGCGTCGGTGGCAATCAAGCGTTTAATCAAGGCGTTGGCCGGCATTTCCAATGAGAAAACGGCCACCGGAAGGTTGTTGCGCCGGGCGGCGTGCAAGGCGATGTTCAAGGCCATGGCCGTCTTGCCGACCGAAGGTCGGGCCGCCAGGATGACCATTTCGCCCTTTTGGAAACCGTGCGTGAAGTCGTTCAGTTTGGCGTAACCGACGTCAAGGCCGGTCAGCCCGCCGGGCTTGGCCACGATCTTGAGTTCCGATTCGACCACGTTGGCGACTTCTTGGGCGCTGACGAAATTCGAGATGCGTCGTTTCTGGGTCACGTCGTGTATTTTGGAGTCGGCCCGGGCGATGAAGTTGGTGATATCGTCGATTTCTTCCTCGTCGTATTCTTTGCGGACGGTATCGATGGCCATCAGCAGTTCTCGAAGGATGCGATGGTCCTTGAGGATGCGGATGTAGAAATCCATGTTGGAAAGCGAAACGACGCTTTGGGTCAATTCCATGAGATAGTCGACTCCGCCGACGTTATCGAGTTCTTTGCTGTTGAGCAGTTCGTCGGTCACCGTTTGGACGTCGACCGGTATGTGCTTTTTGACGAGACCGGTGATCGCTTGGTAAATGATTTGGTGGCGTTTTTCCGCTCCATAGAAATCGGCGTCGATCAAATCGCCGACGCAGGTGGCCAACGCCATCTCGTCGATGAGCATGGCCCCTAAGACCGTCTTTTCGGCATTGATGTTGAATGGTAATCCGCGCGCCATATTATTTTTTCTCCGTGACGAGGACGTTGATCGTGGCGATGACGCCTTTGAACAGTTCGATTCTTAAGTGGGTCATCCCGGCGGCGTTGACGAGAAAATGATCGACGAACTTGCGTTTATCGACCGTGATTCCGTGCTTGGCTTTCAGTTCCTCGACGATTTGCTTGGTGGAAATGGTTCCGTACATGCGGCCGTCCTCGGAAAAACGCCCTTCGAAGGTCAAGGTGATGTCCTTGATTTGATCGGCCAGGGCTTGGGCTTCGGTTTGTTTGGCCTTGAATTCGGTTTCGGCTTCGCGCTTCTGGGTATCGACGATCTCGAGGCTGCGGTCGGTCATCGGCACCGCCAGTTTGTTGGCGATGAGAAAATTGCGGGCGTAGCCGTCGGCCACGTTGACGATTTGGTCTTTCTTGCCGACTTTCTTGACGTCGGCCAACAGTATTACTTTCATGATGCGTCTCCTGGGGTCGCTTTGCCGTCGGTACGGGCCGCCGGCAAATAAGTCTCAAGCACTTCGATTAATTTCTTTTCGGCTTCTTCGATTGATAAATTGTTGAAAGCGCAGGCCGCCGACGAGAAATGGCCGCCCCCGCCGAGTTTTTCAAGCAGGAATTGGACGTTGATGCTATTGTCGCTTCGGGCCGAGATCCGCACTTCCTTGGCGTCGGTCTTGCCGATGACGAAGGTGGCGTTGACGCCCTTGATTTGGATGTTCATGTTGGCGACTTTGGCCAAGGTGGCCCGATCGATGATGTCGCTCGCGTCGGCCAAGGCCACGATGATGCCGTAATAAGGCGTCTTCGAGTTGGCCATGATCTTGGTAATCAGGTTGTGTTCCTCGTAATCGTCTTTTAGGAAGGTGTCGGCCAAGGCGTTGTCGGCCCCGCTTTGCTTTAGGAACATCGAGGCTTCGAAGGTGCGCATGCCGGCGGTCTTTGACCGATAATAATTCGTGTCGAGGAAAATGCCGGCCAGCATGATGGTGGCGTAAGCCGAGGGAATGGTGATGCGCGGGTTGGGCGAGGCGTACCGAATCAATTCGGCGACGAGTTCCGAAGCGCTGGAAGCGCTTGGCTCGACGTAACTATATACCGGGTTGTCGATGAATTCCTCGGCGCGGCGATGATGGTCGATGACGACCACTTTGGTGGCTTCCTCAAGCAGTTTCGGGAACATGGTGATCGAAGGACGGTGGACGTCGCACACGACGACCAAGGTGTC
>CAZBUP010000053.1:0-4186 GCA_964495145.1 uncultured Staphylococcaceae bacterium
ATTATTCGGGATGCTGCCAGCACTTTTATTCGTGTCTTGCGGCAACTCCTCGCCACAAGATACTTCTAGCGAAAACAGCTCCGTCGAGGAAGTCTATGACACGAGGCGGATGGCGACAGTCCGCGGCAAGATTTTGCTTGACAATGGCGCAATGGTCACCGCCGGCATCATCGTTGAAAACGAAGCGGGCGAGACCTATCGAACGATGACCAATATGCTGTCCGGTTATAACCTAAGACTAAGTCCGGGCACATACAAATTTCATTTTGTGCGCGGATTTGAATATTCGATCGTGACCAAGACGTTAACTGTTGAAGAGTATAAAACCTACTATATTCAAGATGTTCGCTTAATCCACCTTGAGGATACTTATGCCAAGGGGTGGTTTGCCGGCGATTTGCACATGCACAGCTACTATTCCGATGGCGTCAATAGCGTGCCCGACGTGCTGGTGAGCAGCATCAGCAACGGCCTTTATTATGGCTTTCTGTCCGATCATAACTCTGGACGGGGATTATCCGAGTGGGCGCAAGGGAATCGCATGGCCGCCTATATCGACGCCAATGATGACGAGCGTCTCTTCAACGCTTACGATGCCGTGGAAGTGACGACCGAATTCGGCCATTATCAGACGTTTGGCCTTGGATTGACATTCGATCTATATGAAATTCTTCTTCGCGAAAGCGAAAGAGTCAAGCCAACCGCGGAAAAGGAAGCTATTATCAAGGAGAAGATCCGTTATATTGGCGAAACGATCAAATGGGCTGGCGGCGTTGCCCAGATTAATCATCCCTACTCATCGAGCACCATGGGGTTTTCAGCCTGGGACACCATCGATGCCTTTGACACAATCGAGATTTGGAATGGATATTTTCACCCGGGCGATGGAAGGTATGAGCCAGAACAAGTCGGTTATCAGGGACAAAATTATCGTAGCAAGATGAAATGGTTCGAATTGCTTAATGAAGTTAAGGATGGCGGCCACTTTCTTGCGGCGACCGCGGGAACTGACAACCACGACATTTCCGGACCTTATTCGCCAAAAGCCGGATTTGATGAACAAAACATTCAAACACTTGAAGATTACAACGAATTATTTCTTAAGTATGGAAAATATTCCGGATCGCCGCGGACATACGTAAAACTTGATGCTCCGATAAACCAAGCCAAAGTTCTTGAAGCCATCAAGAAAGGTCATAGTTTCATGACAAACGGCCCGCTAATTTACGGGACCGTATCCGGCAAAAGTTATGGAGAGACGGTTACTTTATCGGGGTCAACGGCAACATTGGAGTTGGAGGCGTTCGCCCGTGATGGTTTCGAATCGATCGGAATTGTTAAAAACGGCGTGACAATCGCATCGATTGATGAAATTTCAGGCACTTGTGTCAATGACGATATCGCATTAACGAATTTAGCCAGCGGCGATTGGATTGTGATTGAGGCATTTGGTCCCGCGGCCCAATATGCGATTTCGAATCCAATCTTTTTCCAATGATGTTGCAAGTGGCTATAAGCAGCAATAGGCTGCATAAAATAGTAGGAGGATGAATATGAGAAAGTCGTTTATCTGGACATTGCTTGGTGTGGCGATGTCAACCCTAGTGTTGTCTGGTTGTGGTAGTAGCAGCATCTCCTCTTCCGAAGACACCGGTTTCGATTGGGAATTTGAAGTCGGAACCGACGTTGTTGAGGCAGAAGCCATTGATGCGACAGAATGGTCGTCGACGTTTACCGTCAACTTAAAAGTAGTCGGCGGTTCGGAAACCGTGCTTTATAACGGCACCGTCCAACTCAAATCAAACACGATGTGGGCAAGCGAATTCCTGAAAGCGGCCGTGACTGATAAGGCATTGGCGCAGGAAGGCATCGACGTCGGCTTTGTGACAACGCTTGGAGATTATGTCAATAACGCCGAAGATGGCATTTATTGGATGTATACCGTCAATGGCGTGTCTCCTTCATGGGGCTGCAATCAATATCAAATGCGCGATGGCGATTACATGCTTTGGACTTATGAAGTTGTCGACTGGGACGCCACTCCGGTAGAACCGGGACGGCCGACGGGCGATTGGGCATTTGAAGTAGGCACTGACGAAGTGGTGGCCGAAGCCATCGATGCGACAGAATGGTCGCCAGCATTCACCATCAATCTGAAGATCGTCGGTGGCAGCGATGACGTATTATTCAATGGAACCGTCGAGCTCACATCAAACACCATGTGGGCAAGCGAATTCCTAAAAGCGGCCGTGACTGATAAGGCATTGGCGCAAGAAGGCATCGATGTCGGTTTTGTCACGACGATCGGCGATTATGTTAATAACGCCGAAGATAGCATCTACTGGATGTTTACCGTCAGTGGAATTACTCCGTCATGGGGATGCAATCAGTTCCAGATGCGTCAAGGCGACTACATGCTTTGGACTTATGATGTCGTCGTCTGGTAAATAGCTTAAAGATTATAAAAGATGGTTTCCACTCCGTGCAGTTGCACGGGGTGGGTTTCCATCAAAACCAAGGAGCGGAAATCACATGAAAAAAATGAAGACATTCATCTTTGCCGGTCTGCTTATCTTCGGAATGTCGCTTTCGGGATGCGGAAGTTCTTCAGAATCAAATAGCGATGGTTCTTCCTCAATTGACCACACCGAAGATGGAATAACGAAGATTGCTTTACTCATTAACGGTAATCTCGGCGACATGTCTTTCTTTGACTCCGCTGCCGCTGGAATGAAACTCTTTCAAGAAGATTATCCCGAGGCCGTTGTCACGATCATCGAGATGGGAACTGACAATACGCGGTGGGAACCGACGCTTCGATTAACCGCGAACGAGGATTATGATTTGATTATCGTTGGAACCAACGATATGCGGGAACCACTTCAACGTCTCGTCCGAAATACCCGTTATGCTTCAAAACGCTTTGTCTTGTTTGATGCCGAAATCGAAGATGACAACTCGGCGGCTTATCCGACCGTAAAATCGATTTTATTCAAACAAAACGAGGGTGGCTATATCGCCGGCGCGGTTGCCTCGTTAGTCACCATCGCTTCCGGAAAAACGAAAACCGGTTTTATCGGGGGAATGAAAATCGACATCATCAATGACTTCGGATATGGATTTATGCAGGGCGTCCAGGCGGTCAATGCTCAGTATGCGACGAATTTATTGGCCTATAACAGTTATATCGGTGATTTTTTCAATAGTCCAAAAGGCAAATCGCTGGCCGATACGATGTATGGAGAAGGAAACGTCGACATCTTGTTTGCCGCGGCTTCGCAAGCGGGTTTGGGTTGTCTTGACTCCGCTAAAAACAACAGCAAATATATCATCGGCGTAGATAGCGACCAATACGATTATTTCAGTACGATTGATCCGGTCAAAGCCGGGCGCATTGTAACGTCGGTATTAAAACGCGTTGATCTCGCCCTTTATGAAGCGAGCCTCGCTTTCATGCAAGGAACGCTAGAATTCGGTTTACTCGAATATGTCGGTCTTAAGGAAGGCAAAATCGGCATCGTTGAAAACGCGAATTACGAGGCGATCGTCAGCGCTTCTGATCGTGCCTTCGTCGATGAATTGATTGAAGGCATCATTAATGGCTCAATCGAGATCGCCAGCGGGTTAAAACGTTTTACGTCCGTCGACGCGCTTAATGCGCTTTATGATTCCCTTGATCCTAATAAACAATAACGGTTTTTATGGATAGCCTGCGCGAAATCATCAGGATGGAAAAAATCCGGAAGTCTTATGACAACGGGTTTTTAGCCAATGAAGATATTGATTTCACCTTATATGAAGGCGAGATTCATGCGATTGCCGGAGAAAATGGCGCCGGCAAGAGCACATTGATGAAGGTGCTCAATGGTTTTGAGCGGCCCGATTCCGGAAAAATCATCTTCGACGGGCAACCGGTTCATCTTCGATCTCCGTCTGATGCATTGAGCCGCGGAATCGGAATGGTTTATCAGCATTTCATGCTCGTTGACGAATTAACGGTCATGGAAAACATTTTTCTTGGCGCCGAACTTTCAAAGTTTGGTTGGTTACGCCATAAAGAAATGCTGAATCAACTAAATGATTTTTGCAAAAAATACCAGTTCGACGTCGATATAAACCTTCCTTGCAAAGCATTGTCGGTTGGTCAAAAACAAAAAGTGGAAATACTGAAGGTCCTCATGAAGGC
>CAZBUP010000054.1:0-3757 GCA_964495145.1 uncultured Staphylococcaceae bacterium
ATTTCATATATGTAAAAGATAATGATTTTCGATAGGAATATGCGGTTGGCGGACACCGGATAGGTGACCAAGACCTGATTGTCTTGCGCCAAATAAAGCGACTGGACGAGCCCATTCGTGCAACTGAAGGTCGAAATGACCAACATGATCGAAAGCACCATGGTCATGACCGAGGTCGGCAGGTAGGGCGAGTTGTGGAAGATCTTTAAAAACGAAGCCAGGAAGAATAGTCCCAAGGCGAGCAACGTCACGATGAGAAACCGCAGGATGAAAAAAACGATCCTTCGAATCAAGGCCGGCCGATCGCGGACGAAACTGAAATCGAGTTTGTCGGTCAACTGCATCATGACGAGCGTCTTGACATCGTTCATGCAAATCTATCCTGCCGTTTGGGGATTCAAATCGGTCTGGTCGTCTTCAATCACGGCCATCTTGAGATAATAGGACTCCAATGTTTCCTTTTGGTGAACCTCGGCAATGGCAATCGGATCGAACAAATGACCCTTTTTGATGACGACGATGCGTCCGCAGATATTCTCGACCACGTCGATGATGTGGCTTGAGAACATGACGATATTGCCTTTGGCGGCGTGTTGGCGCATACATTCCTTAACTTGGTAGATGCTGTCGGGATCAAGTCCGGTCAACGGTTCGTCGAGCAGCCATAATTTCGGTTCATGGACCAAGGCGGCGATGATGGTGACTTTCTGCTTGGTTCCGTGCGAATAGGTTTTGATTTGGCTGTCGAAAACGTCTTCGAGGTGGAACAACTTGACGTAATGGGCGATGCGTTCGTCGCGGTCGTGCTGATTGACGCCGTAAATGTCGGCGATGTAGTTGACGTATTCGCGGGCACTCAGCTTTTCATAAAGGGCATAGTGGTCGGGAACGTAACCGATCAACCGTTTAGCTTCGACCGGTTGTTTCTCGACGTCGTAGCCGCAGATGGAAATCGAACCTTCGGTAATCGTTTGGATGCCGACGATTGATTTGATGGTCGTTGATTTCCCGGCGCCGTTGGGCCCGAGAAAACCAAATATTTCGCCCCCGTTGACCAGGAGGGAAGCGTCTTTGACCGCAAAATTCTTGCTGCGGCCATACCGTTTCGAGAAATGTCTCAATTCGAGGCGGGTGCCTGCATTAGGTTCCATGGGTTCTTGCAACCCCCTTCCGTTCAAAGCGGCCAGCAAAGCCAATCGATTCATTTGGATAGCTTTTTGGCGCCGTTTCAAATCCCCGAGCGAATCGGCTACGCCAAAGCCCAGGGTATAGACAAACCACATCGCGAACGACACGCCGACGTATACGAGCAGGAACATGGCCTGGTACAACGGGTGGAACTCGAAATTCAACTCGCCCACCGAAAAACTGATTGACAAATTGAAGATGCGTTCGGCCCAGATGCCCAGTTTGTCGACGATGAAATCGCTGTTGATGAAGAAAAAATCGACCGAGGCGTAATTTGAAAACCACACGTTGATGAACAGCACCAAGACGAAATACACCGTGAAGGCGATTAACGAATAGTACATCTGCTTCATCTGGGGACGGGGGAATAGCTTCAAGGCCACCAGGAGCAGCGGCATGAAAAACGCCATCGAATGGTTATACCAGAAATGAACGATGATGTGGTTGGTCAAGTTGACCGTCTCGGCGTAATTGGGCATCAACATGGCCATCAAAGCCCCAAAGACGTTGATGAAGTACGTGAAATAGAATAGGCGCTTGGCGTTAAAAATTAAACAAATGGGAATCAAGAACATGGCCGTATTGCATAAGTGAATGGGCCAAGTCCAAGGCGTGAAGAAGTCGGCGTAGGAGTACATCCGGCAAAAGGTGATCATCGTGGCAACGCTTAAAAACACCATCGAAAAGCGGATGATTTCCTGATTTTTATTACGAAGGGCAAAATAAAGGGCAAACGGTATGAAGATGACCACATAGATGAAAATGCGGTGGGTCAAGCTGATGTCGATGACCTCGTAGCGGATATTGGCGTTTCCCAAAATGATCTGTGGGGCATAAATCGGCATCGTCGCCAGCAAAACCGGAATGACAACGATCAATAGGTTGATCAGTTCCCCTTTGGAAATCCTAACTCGAGAATCGGCTTTCCAAACGAGAAATAACCCATAAGCGACAAGCCCGGCTTCCAAGCCCGTCATGATGGAAGGTAGCGTCAATGCCAAACCGGAGGACCCGGCCAGTTGCATAGCCGTCGCTTGATAGGAAAATCCAAGATAGACCAAAAATCCGGGGGTGAAAACGAACTTCAATAAATTGCCAATCGTCTTGACCTTGAAGAACGGATAGCACATCAGCAAAATCGCCAAAGCCAACTCGAACCAAATGCCGAGCGTGGCCATCAAGTTGACGGCCGGCGAAAAGAGCCCGTTATCCAAACCGATGACATTCAACAATTGATCGGAATACGAGAAATAACGGATGGAGAAAACCGCCATGAGCCCCAACGCAAATACTTTGTATTTGGGCACAAGT
This sequence comes from uncultured Staphylococcaceae bacterium, assembly GCA_964495145.1. GTDB lineage: Bacteria > Bacillota_I > Bacilli_A > RFN20 > CAG-826 > UBA6120. The sequence goes on from CAZBUP010000054.1 coordinate 2,500, forward strand.
TTACGCTTATCGATCAATCGCGTGGTGATGATGGCGCCGATCCCGGCCATTAAAAGGGCGATTCCGGCGGCGACTAAGTAAATCAATGGGGACCTCTACTGCTTCCGTCTCTTGGTTCCAAGAGATTAACATAAGTATTCTAGCACACGAAACGCCGGTTTCGATGGGATTGATGAAGCAGCCGGCCTTGAGCCGGGACCCAAAAGAAAAAGCCAATGGCGAACCATTGGCTTCGTTCAATTGCGGTCGGTTAGCTCGGCTGCATGGCGCCGAAGAGGACCAGCCAGGCCAGAATCGACTTGGCCACGAGCGATAAAATAATGTAGACCCGCTCGCCATAGAGGTAATTTTTCCATTTCCCGACTTTGAGATACTGCAGGATCATGTTGATCGGGAAGGTGTTGAAAGCCACGAAGTAGGTGGCGACGATGGCCCAGACGAACCACGGCACTTGATCGTAATTGCCGGTTCCGGTCATGTAAATGATGATGACGGCCCAGGGCGCCAATCCGGCGATGGTTCCCCAAACGAAGGGACCCCAACGAAGTTGCGACCTTTCTTTGTTGGCGTTCATTTGTTCCATCACCAAACCGAACAAATTCATGGCGGCGTTGACGATGAAAATCAGAATCAAGGAAGCGATGTCCTTGACGCCGAACAAGGTCGAGATCAACACGATCATGATCGAACTTGAAAAGGCATATTCGAACCAACGGAATTTGTTGATTCCCTGCTTCAAATCGCGCTCATAAATGGCGAAAGTCGCATTCGGAATCGAAATGATGGCGTGGGCCAAAGCCGAAATCAACAAGAACGAGGCGACCAAAATGCCAAACGGCAGGTCGAACAGCGGCTTCGAATCGACGACGAGGGCTTGGGTGATTGGGTCGTAAGTGATGAAGAATTGAACAATTTCGGGTTGGAATTCGGCAATCGTTTGAATGACGGCGCCGGCGAGGAAAATCATGAGGATGCCTTGAATCAGGTGAATGGCCCCCATGATGACGTTGAATCGGCGTAACCGATCGATTTCGGTCGCACCTTTAAAAAATTGGAAGTACTTAGCCATAGATACGTTCTCCTTTACCTCAATAATATATAAGAATGGCCAAAAATTCTCAATTTATATGCTTATTTTAATCATTGAAGTCATTATTGCTAGTCAACTGCTCTCGCTCGTCAGTTTAAGACAATGCCCGAGCGCGACGATTTTACTCATAAGATATATGTTCTATTATGTATAATATAACGAGCGCTC
>CAZBUP010000055.1:0-3640 GCA_964495145.1 uncultured Staphylococcaceae bacterium
TGGTGCAGCCGAGGAGACTCGAACTCCTATACCGTTAAGTACTAGAACCTGAATCTAGCGCGTCTACCAGTTTCGCCACGGCTGCATGGCTAATATCATATATGGTTTTATTTCTTTTTGGTAGTCTCAGGATTGACATGGACCATGATATGCTTGACCTCGGCAAACTTTTCTTCGACCGTGTCATGGACTTTCTCGGCGATATCGTGGGCGGCCACCAGTGATAGGTCGTCGCCGCAGGCGATTTCAACGTCGACGTATAGGCGGTTACCAAACACCCGGGTCTTCAACTCGTCGATGCGGCAGACGCCCGTAACTTCTTCAATCGCCCCTTGGATTTGTTTGACGGTGGCTTCCGGGGCGGCCTTGTCGATCATCTTGTTGATCGATTCGACAAAGACGTTGACCGACGTGAAAATGATCATCAAGCAAATGAGGAGGCTGAAGATCGGGTCAAGCATCGGTAGCGAAAAGAAGCGGGCTAAGACGATGCCTATCAAGGCGAAGGCCGAAGACAAAACGTCCATCTGGTGATCGAGCGCGGCCGCGCGCAATGACGAGCTCTTAAGCCGCTTGGCCGACGTAAAGGTGATCACGAAGAGGGTTTCTTTGACGACGACCACCGCGAGGGCGGTGATCCAGGCGGCCGTGCCCGGGATCGGGGTGTCTAGGTCATTATTGACGATGCTAACGATGGCCCGGCCCCCGATGATCAAGGCCGTGATGAAGAAAATGACCGCGAGGATGATGGCGGCCACGCTATCGAAGCGCTCATGGCCGAAAGGATGGTCTTTGTCATCACTCTTGTGGGATATTTTCAGGCCAATGAAGGCGATGATGGTCGATAAAATGTCGCCGAAGGAATTGATGGCGTCCGAGATCAAGGCTTGCGAGAAGGCGAGAATCCCGATCGTCAGTTTTCCGATCGAAAGGAAGATATTGGCGATGAAGCCAATCAAGGTCACCTGATTGATTTCGCGGCGAGCTTTCATTTCGTTCATAAGCCTAAAGCCTCCCGGGCCGTTTGCTTTTTGGCCGCTAGATAATTGGCCATGGTCCAATTGCGTTCGGTCGTCTCTGCCCGCGTAAAGGGCACGTAGGCCATGCCGTTGTCGGGAATTACCTCATCGACGTAGTTGGCCTTGTATTGATTGTACATGATCGAAAAGAAGTCGTAATCGAGCCATTCGCTTTCATAGACATCCAGAAGGTAGTCAGTATATTGCGACCGCAAGGCGGGATGGGCCGTCGACATGACCGTGGCCCGATATAGCGGGTTAATATTGTATGAATCGCCCCAATAGCCTTCGGCGTCATCGGAATAGGGGCCCACTTCGGTCATCGAATTGCCAGTCGGATCCCAGTTGCCGTTGACCCCGAACGCCCGGTCGAAATCGTAAGGCATGAACACGGCTTGTCCCGATGAAGGAACGAAATAGACGTAGGCGTTATTGTAGTCGTTTCTCAAATCGTCGGGATTGCCCATGAAGTAGGCGACCGCCTCCAAAAGGAGGAATCGGTCGAGGTCGATCAATTGGTCAAGGATATCGGCCATGGTCGATGAATCATAATCGGTGGTGCTGTTTATCCGTCCAATCAAAGTGGCCATGTCCGAATAATCGGGGCTCTTCTTGTTGGTTTTCAAATCATAGGTCGGGGTATAGTAAACGGCATTGTCTTCAATGCCGATCTTCCCGCCGGGAATGGCGCTATAAGTCGAACCCGATTGGGTGACGGCGCCCGACATCAAGAAATCGGCCGGGCCGCGGTTGTTGTAGGTGACTTTGTAGAGGTTACCCTCATCGTCATCGCCGTCGTAGAACCGCTTGATCAGGCGTTTGTCGATGGCTTCGATGACGTTATATACGCCCATGTGGGTGGTGTTGGTCCCGTTGGATCCGGTTTGGGTGATGTCAAAGCTGGCCAAAGTCGCGCCCGAGGCCATCCCGATGAAATGTTGGAACATCTTGTAGGCGTAGGGCAGGCGCATGTTGGTATGGTCGAGGTTGCGGTTCCACTTCAAATCGAACTTTTCCATGCCGAGGAACCGTTGGTCCTCGACGAACTCATCGAAAGCAACTTTATAATGGGTCAAAGCGTAAATATGCCCGTCATCGACGAAGTCCTCGCGCGAAGTATTGCCCTTCATGCGCACGCCGACTTCGGCGAAGTAATAGTCTCGACGATAATCGTCGGCCGTCACCTGAATCAAGATCGAAGCCGGCAGGTAAATCTCGGTCCGTTCGTCGTCGCTGAGTCCATATTCCTGAACCAAAGATAGATTGTCTTGGGTGACCGTCAATTCGATGTCGATTTTGGTGGTCGGGGCGAAAAAGATGTCGTAATCCTCATCGGTGGTTTCGTAGGAAGAATAGCTGGTTTGGCTCGTCGCGTCGCTGAGACCGGAGGAAACGGACGAATCGTCTAGGGAACTTGAGCCCAAAGAAAAACTGCAGGACACCGGTCCCGTCAGGGCTATGAATAAAAAGGCGATGGCTTTGTAGGCTTGCATGAAAATACCTTGGTATATAATACCACAATAAAATATCGAGCGTTAATGGGCTTCTTGGCCTATTTCAGGAGCAGCACTTCGTGAAAAAGCCCCAAGGCTTCTTCCGACGGCGGTTCCATTTTTTTGAAAAAGTCGACGATGACGTGCTCGGGCACCCATTTGTCCTCGCGACGCATCTTATTTTGCATCATGACGACATCGACCGGTTTGTCGATGAAGACGAACATCTTGCGGTCGAATTCGGCCGCTTCCTTGGCGTAGTATTTGCGCAGGATGTTGGTGTCGTTGACGGCGTCGGCGATTACGGTGGCGTCGGGATGGAGGGCCCCGTACTCGTGGATGCGCCGGCGAAAGGTTTCCCACACCAGCGGTTCTTGGTTAAAAATCTGATAGGCTCCAGTCACTTCCTTGCGCACTTCGTCGCTTGAGACAATGAAGACATTGTCATGCGAGGCTGCGTACGCGGAGGCCCAGGTTGATTTTCCGGCTCCGGGGACCGCGCTTAAAAGAATGAAGGTTTTCACGATGATCTCCTATGGGTTATATCATATAAATGATTATAACAAAAAAAGCGCCCAGCTTTCTTTTAAAAAGAAAGGCGCCTCCGATGATAGTGCTTACAAAACGTCTACGACGCGAAAATTCCCGCCGGTATGTTGATCGTATTGACAATGAATTCGACGATGGTTTCCAGTTCGGTTCGATCGATCTCGTCAAAGGCCGCCAGGCGATGGCTGTCGAGGTCTAAGACGCCCAATAAGCGCCCACGCTGAACCATCGGGACGACGATTTCGCTACGAGAGCCGCTATCGCAAGCGATATGGCCCGGAAACTGGTGCACATCGGGCACCACCAGCGTGACACCCTTGGCGGCCGCCGTCCCACAGACGCCCCGTCCCAGAGCGATTTCTTCGCAGGCCGGGAGACCTTGATAAGGACCCACAATCAATTTCTCGCCATCGAATAGATAAAAGCCTACCCAAGAAATCGCTTCGAACCGCTGTTTGAGTTCGCCGCTTAGATTGGACAAAAACGTTAACCAAGGCGTCTTTGGCGAGAAAAGCGTCGGCAAGGCGTCGATCAAACGGCGATAGGCGTCTTGTTTCATTTGCGTTCCTCGGGTTTGAC
>CAZBUP010000056.1:0-3333 GCA_964495145.1 uncultured Staphylococcaceae bacterium
GCTTATATGTCTAAATATAATAATGATAACAAATAATTATATATTTCTTGTAACATTATATTTTAACCAATCCCATGGAAATTAAAAGCATAAAAAAGTGCCAGTTTTCTACTAGTCGATAGACCCTATTCACGCCCATTCCCTCGTGCTAAAATGGCGAAGGAAGTACCAGAAATTACTAGCCCAAAATACCCCGAAAACCGATCGCTGGACAATCGCGTTACTTTGGTCGGTATTAAAATCTATCGGACTTCCCATAGGAGGAAAAGGAACAACTTATGAAAAAGATTTCTGCTCTGTTTTTTCCGTTATTGTTAGCTTTACCAGTTTTGGCCGCCTGCGGTCCTACCGCCGATGATCCCGAAGAAATCGTCGTCCGGTTCGTCCCATCCAACCAAGCCACCGCCGACCCGGCCATGCTTCTCAAGATTCAAGGAATCGAAGCGATGCTTGAAGAGAAGATTGAAGGCCACACGTTCGACCTCGACGTCGTCGCCGATTACGACACGTTGACGGCCGCCATGATCTCAGGCCAAGTCCACGTCGGCTTCCTGACTTCACAACAATACGCTTACGTGACTGAAGAAGAACCAGGAAAAGTCGAAGTGCTCTTGTCCTCGGTCCGTAACGCCTATGCCGCCCAAATCGACGCTGAAGGCAACGAAATCACCGATAAGGACACGATCATCGCCAACGTCAACGCCAATACCTACGCGGGTCAATACCATGATACGGTTAAGGTTACCTCGTATTATTCCATGCTCCTCGTCAAAGGTGATTCCGACATCCATTCGGTCGCCGATCTTGAAGGCAAGAGCGTGGCTACCGGCGCCCAAACTTCCGGATCCGGTTATGTCTATCCGGCCGTGTTGCTTGATCAAAACGGATTGAGTTTCACGACGGACGAACCCGGTGACAACGAAGTTCAAGCCGTCACCATCTCCGGCGGTCACCAAGCCCAAATCACCGCCATGCTCAACGATGACGTGGATGCCGCCTTTGCGTTCCTAGATGCCCGCACCGGCACGACCGCCTTTGACGCTTATAACGCCGTCCAAGGCCAAAACATTTTCCGTGACACACGGGTCGTCGCTTTGTCCAACGGCATTTACAACGACACGATTTCCGCGGTTTCCAGCCTCAGCGATGAACTGAAGGAAGAAATCGAAACCGCCTTCCTCGAAATCATCGAGACCGAATTCGGCTTAGCCGCCCTGTCGATTTATAACCATACCGGTTATATCCGCGCCGACGACGCCGACTACGAAGGCGAACGCGAAGTCTACCGTTTCAAACGCGACAATCTGTAGAAATTACCATCCAAAGGAAGTCCCCGCATGATCCAATTCATTGATGTCTCTAAGACATACGATAATGGTGTCCAGGCCCTTAAAGGCGTCAATTTGACAATCAATGACGGGGAATTCGTCGCCATCATAGGCTTATCGGGCGCCGGCAAATCGACATTGCTGCGCTCGATTAACAAAATGCATCCGATCACTTCCGGCCAGCTATTGGTCGACGGTGTCGACGTCGGCCAATTAAGGGGCAAACCTTTGCGCCTGCTGCGCCGGAGCATCGGCATGATCTTTCAATCGTTCAATCTCGTCAAGCGCATGTCGGTCTTTAACAACGTATTGGCCGGACGGGTCGCCTACCATTCTACTTTTAAAACGTTCTTCGGCATTTTTCCCAAACAGGACAAACTCATTGTCCTAGAAGCCCTCGACACGATGGGCATCTTGGAAAAGGCGTTTTCGCGGGCTGACCAACTTTCGGGCGGTCAGCAGCAGCGCGTCGCCTTGGCCCGTGCCTTGGCCCAGCAGTCGAAAATCATCCTCGCCGACGAACCGGTGGCTTCCCTCGACCCGATCACGACCGTCCAAGTCATGAATGATTTTACCAAAATCAACCACGATTTTGGTATTACCATTGTCGCGAACATGCACCACGTCGACCTTGCCTTAAAATACGCCACCCGCATCGTGGGCGTCCGCGACGGGCAAATCGTGTTCGACGGTCCGTCCAAAGATGTGACCGATCAAACCTTGGTCGACATTTACGGCCGCTCCCTGGCCCATAGCGAAATCCTTGGGGTCGAGTGATGGCCACCGTTTACCAGCTCCGCAACGGAAAACAAGTCAAAAAACCATTCAACCGCTTTTGGATCGTGCTTGGGGTCTTTTTGGTCATCACCATCGGATTGTCGCTTTTCATTCCGATCAAATGGCGCACCATCAATTTGACTGGGTTGGGCGACATGTTCGTCGACTTGTTCACGCCCTCGCACAATCGGACCTGGGGCGATTATTTCGCGTTCATGCTCGAATTGTGGAATCCGCTCGTCGACACCTTGAAAATGAGCGTGGCCGGCACCATCATCGGCTGCCTGTTGGCCGTGCCGGTGGCCGTGGCCGCCGCCAAGAACATTTTCAAGACGCCGATCATCAGCGTCCCGATCAAATTCCTCATGAACTTGATTCGGACCATTCCCACCATGGTTCTGGCGATTTTGGCCACCTTCGTGGTCGGGCTTGGAATCTTATCAGGAATTCTCGCCCTGGCCATCTTCTCGTTTGGCATCATGGCTAAAATGCTCTATGAGGCAATTGAAACCGTCGACATGAGCCCGTTTGAGGCAGTCGAAGCCACCGGGGCCAATAAGGTGGTTTCCTTCCGTTACGCCGTCTTCAGCCAGATTGCCCCGATCTTCATCAGCTATACGATTTACATATTCGAAATCAACATTCGGGCTTCGGCCGTGCTTGGTTACGTCGGGGCCGGCGGCATCGGGCAAGTCATCAAAGACAACGTCTTGTATCATCCCGACCGCGTCGGGGCGACGATCATCGTCTTGTTCGTCGTCATCTTGATCTTCCAATTCTCATCCAATTACATCCGGAGGAAACTCCAGTGAACGAACGGGTCTTGACCTCTTACAACAAAAGGCCACGAAAGTGGATTGCCAATTCTCTATTGGCGGTCGCCATCCTCTTCGTCATTGGCATTTCTTTCGTCGGATCGACCATCAACTGGTTCCGCCTGGAGAACTTCCCCGCCAATTTCGCGGTGATGATCAAAGGGTTGGTCAACATCAATTGGGACTTCTTCTTCGGCATGAACGGATTTGAATTCAGCGAAGGAATTGTTTTTAAAACGATTGAGACCATCGCCATCGCCTTCATGGGCACCTTGCTCGGGGCCTTGCTGGCGATCCCCTTCGGCTTTTTGGCCGCCGTCAACGTCGTCGGCAAGAAATGGGCCAAAGTCAGCTAAGCCATTCTCGTGATGAGCCGGGTCCTCCCCGAAATCATCTTGGCGATCATCATCATC
>CAZBUP010000057.1:0-1311 GCA_964495145.1 uncultured Staphylococcaceae bacterium
GCTCCGTTATAGCCGACTTCCTGGGCGATTTCGTCCATCGAAAGATCGGTTCTCGTCAGCAAATGCTTGGCCCGGTTCATCGATAGGTCATTGATGAAACTGTTGATGGTGTTGCCGGTGTGCTTTTTAAATAGGCGCGAGAAGTGGTATTCGCTATAGCCGAATTTTTCGGCCAACTCCTTGATGGTGGTCCGTTCCCGGAGATGTTCGCTCAGGTAGGCCGCCGCTTTCTTGATCATCGACAATTGCTTCGAGTTTGGTAGATAACTTTCTTCCTGCGGGACTAAGTAGCCAAACCGAACCATATGGTAAAACAAGGCGTAAAGATCGCTCTTGACCATGACTTGAAACCAAATCGGCTTCTCTTTCATTAGGTCGCTGATTTTCTTGATGCGTTCGACTAAAAGGGGATAACCGGGATCCTCTGGATGAATGATTTCGGCCACCGCCATTTTGGCTTCGGCAATCGGTTTTATGAGTGATTGTTCAACGTAATCGCGATCGTTTCCGTTGAGCAGATCCAAATCAAAGACCAGAGCGTTGATGGCCAACACGTCTTTCCCGAGGATTTGCTTGATGTGATGAAGCGAGTTTTTCGGGACCAGGACGATATCGCCGGGATGGGCGCGTTCGATCAACCCATCGACGTAGATGTCGGCCTCCCCTTTCAAAACGTGCATGACTTCGAATTCCTTATGCCAATGCAAGTAGCAGTCCTTGAACCCCGAATATACCGATTCGTACAACCGGATCGGAAAACCGGGTTCGCCGTGTTGCTTGTTTTCATAAAAATTCTCGTTGACGCCCATGCAATCACCTATCTTTCGGGTTTTAATATAGTATGGCCTAAAATCGACCGGCATTGGCAATGTTTCATGATTTTTAATAGAAAAGCGGCGGGGATCCGCCGCTTATTAGCACTTTCGCGCTCTATTTTTAGTTGTACTTATGCCGGCGGATCTTGAAATATAAAGCCGCGCAGGCCGCGAGCGATATAAAGGCCACGCCCATCGCGGCGATTAATGAATTCTTCGATAAATCATTCATCAGAACCATTTCGGGAGCCAGTGGGAGGGTTTCATATAAAGAACCCATCATGTTCCACTTCAATTGGACGGAAACCGAGGTGGTTTTGTAGACATCGTCTTTATAGATGCCCGATTCGATGTCGGTCACGTCATGGTCAAGCAGCGTTAATCCAGTCAAGTCGGTCGATACGAGATTGTCATACCAATATGAATCCAGATTAGCCCACGCCCCATATCCATTGATGGCGCTGTCAGAACAGGTGGTGTAACCTTCCAAGACTTT
>CAZBUP010000057.1:1411-3310 GCA_964495145.1 uncultured Staphylococcaceae bacterium
GGTCTTGACGACATCTTTTTGAGTTCCGGCAATCCCGAATCCCATCATGATTGCCGCTCCAAGCATCATGGTAATCAATACTTTTTTCTTCATAATATTTCCTTTCTTGTAAACGATGAATAAATCATTAATCATGGGTAAAAAATGATAAAAAATCGGCTCACATCATTATTTCATGCTTAATAAGCCGCTACATAGTGGTATGGTTGCTTATAAAGTGTTGTTTTTTTGCTATTGATATTGGAATTTTAGGATTTAATAATGGTAAGATTCGGCATTTATTTAAATGGCGGTTGTTCTAGCTTGGCTTTTTCGCTTTGCTTCTTGGCGATCTGATTCGTATTCAGCGTCTTTCTGAACACCACGTATCGTTGGAAGGGATATTCCAAAAGGAAGTTCGCTACCATGATCAATAAAGTCACCAAATATTCGTTCCATAAAAGGGTGTCGGCCAGATAGTCGCCTAATAAGGTTGAAGCCGGGGTAAACACGGCGTAAAACCCAAAGACTTGCAGCATGGCTAAGGGAATGTTATTGGCCGATTTGAACGTGTAGCGGCGATTGATGGTGAAATTCCAAACGATCGAAAGGATCAAGGCAATCAGATAGCTGGGCCAATAAGGAAAGTTCGACAATTCGTTCAATAAGGTGAACGAGACGATTTCGACGATGCCGGCCGAGATCGAAATCAGCAAAAATTTGACGGCAATGAGAAATTCTTGAATTTTATTTTTTGGTTCCATATGGTTTGGTCAGGGGAGATTATCCCGCGCCTCAGCGTTGTTTGTATCCTTTGATCGCGTCGATCGGGACTGAAAAAATGATGCCGGAGTCGGGTCCGTCCAAGGGCCCCACCACGCTTTCGATCACTTCGGTGATGACCGATACTTTGTCATCTTCGGTTACGAAAAGGAGGGTTTTGGTTTGGCGATTATTGTTGGTGAATAGGCTCCGAAGCGACCCGAAGATCGAAAATTCGTCGACATCGGCCAATTCGCGACCCATGCCGGTCGTCTCGATGATGGTTGCCCCCGAAATGCGGGCATCGGCCAATTTTGCCAAAAGGTTCTGCAGGATATCGGTTTTGATTAAGACGTAGATAACTAGTTTCATGATGCGACTCCTTTGATAATACTATCACGATTGCGATTGGACGGCTTCGCCGCTTTTAAAGAGCATGACCTTCAACAGGATCGGACCGAAAATTTCGCTGAAAAATACCGCACCGATGACGACGATGCGCAATAGCATGCCGTTATAAACGGCCAATGGGCCCGATTCGGCCACCGGCAATATTTCCATCATCAACAGGCTCAGCCCGATGGCAATGCCTCCCTGTGGCAAAAGGCCGAACCCGGTATACTTGCGGACGACTGCGGGCGCTTTCGAAACTCGGGCGCCGACGTATGACCCAACGACTTTTCCTGTGATTCTCGTGAAGAAATATATCGCCAGGATCGCCACGGCCATCAACGACATCGATTCAAGTTTCAAATCGGCTCCGCTCATCACGAAGAAAATGATGACGATCGGCGGCGTAATCCGTTCGATCAAGGGCACCACCACGTCGACGGTCTTCGAGAAATTGGTGTAGATCGACCCAAACGCCATCGACATCATCAAAGCCGAGAGCCCGATGTCGAACTCGTAGGTAAAAAGCCTGGCGAGCGCGATCATGAGAAAGATCATCGCGATGATGATCGAGGTTCGGTTTCCGCGGCCTTTGAACCATTGCATCAAAAACACGGTGATGAAACCCAGGATGGCGCCGATGAGAATCGAGGAACCGATTTCGATGAACGGCATGGCGATGGCTAAGCCGATCCCGCCGGTGTTCGTTCCAAGCAGCAAGCGGATGATTGAGGTGCATATGCCGAAAAAGATCAACCCGGTCGCGTC
>CAZBUP010000058.1:0-2968 GCA_964495145.1 uncultured Staphylococcaceae bacterium
GCTCAACGAATTAATGCGGCTTGCGGGGGAGATAAAATCAACAGCCTGTTAGCCATGACATAAAGGTGATATTGAATATCTTCATAGCCGCTTTCTTCGGGCAATCTGTCCAGTATTTCTTTGACTTCCGTAACAACAGTTCGCATATCTACCTCGCAAAAACAAAAAGGTACGCGGTGCGTAGCCTACATGGCTAATAGCTCGGAGAAAGGTTATATTTCTGAAACTAACTGGCTATCAAAATATACCTGCTGTTCTTTTAAGCTATCAAATAACGCAAGAGGCTTTGCAGCAACAAGCTGTTGAATATAAAGACTTTCTATCACACCTATACTTTCATTGCTTGAAAAGTTATATTCTTCTATATCTTTTATAAACAATCTAGATAAACAACCACAATCAAACTGCAGTACCCCGGGTTCAGTTTTTTTACCACCCCAAATATCATCATAAATTGCACGATAATATTTGTTGAAGAATTCAATGAACAGCTCAACAGCTTCAGGATCAAGAGGTTTACCCTCAAACTGGAGCTCATCAACTGAAGTCATCATCCCTTTCGTCAGCTCATCAATTTGCTCCTCAGGCAAACCCAATAAATAAACTGCATAAATCCAATATGACGCAGTAATCACAGCATGGTTTTGAAGATACGTAATTAAACTTTGCAAGTAAGAACAATTTTCTAATACTTGAATATCGCTGAAATCAGAATGTCCTCGCACTTCTGGCCATGCAAAAGAGGGCCATCTAACAGACCAATATCCATATGCAGCCGACGACATAGAAATATTGTCTTTCGGGAAAACAAATGAACCCTTTGTCATACCAACTCCCTTCTACTCGTATAATGCAAAAGTTTGAAAACATTCAAGCTCACTTTCTATCCATTTTAGAAAGATTTCCAACTTGCCAACCAAGGTTAGAAATCTTGACAGTATCCGAATGTTCGCATTTCTCACAGTGGAGTTGAAATTGCAAAACAAAACCCTTCTCGGACTTTGACTTCATTCCTAAATCATATGGGTTGATCATTTCTTCTTTTACAATTCTGTAATCTAATACCCTAACAATCTGATCATCTTCGCATTTCGGACAGAAGAAATAAAAATAATCCGTATCAGTTGTCCCCCGTAGCTTTCCATCTTGAATTGCACTACTACCATGCGCGAATTTTTTTGGCATTTTTTAACCACGATATATCGATAGAAATGCGACAGGTAAGACGGAGGTTGCTAAGCGTTCCGCCATGTAAAAAGCAAAGGCGGACAGCATTCGCGATCCGCCTCACACCTTACTTCTTGTCGTCCTTAACTTCCTCGAACTCGGCATCGACCACATTGTGGTCTGGCTCGGCTTGTTGGCCACCGGCCGCGTGTTCGTGGCTACCGGATGCAGCCGCTTCGGCGCCGCCTTTTTGGGCATAGACGCGTTCGGCCAGTTTACCCGATAGTTCGGTCAGGGCGTTGGTTTTGGCTTCGATGGCATCTTTGTCGTCGCTTTTCAGCACAGCATGCAGGTCTTTAATGGCCGCCTCGATCGCCGATTTTTCGTCGCTGCTGACTTGGTCGCCCAGCTCTTTCAGCGACTTTTCGGTAGCGTGGATCATACCTTCGGCCGCGTTGCGGGCTGAAACCAGCTCTTTCAGCTTGCGGTCTTCGTCGGCATGGGCTTCGGCATCCTTGATCATGCGTTCGACTTCGTCGTCGGACAAACCGCTGGAAGCCTTAATCACGATGGACTGCTTCTTGCCAGTGGCTTTGTCTTTGGCCGATACGTTCAAGATACCGTTAGCGTCGATGTCGAACGATACTTCGATCTGCGGAATGCCGCGCGGTGCCGGTGGAATGTCCTGCAGATCGAAACGGCCCAACGATTTATTGCCGGACGCCATTTCCCGTTCGCCTTGCAATACGTGCACGGTCACCGCAGTCTGGTTGTCTTCGGCAGTCGAGAATACTTGCGACGCGTTGGTTGGGATGGTGGTGTTTTTCTCGATCAATTTGGTCATCACGCCGCCCAAGGTCTCAATACCCAAAGACAACGGGGTAACGTCCAGCAGCAACACATCTTTAACGTCGCCGCCCAATACGCCGGCTTGAATCGCCGCACCCAAGGCCACCGCTTCGTCTGGGTTGACGTCTTTGCGCGGCTCTTTGCCGAACAGTTCTTTAACGAACGCCTGCACTTTCGGCATCCGGGTTTGACCACCGACCAGGATCACGTCGTTGATTTTAGCCGCCGAAATACCAGCGTCTTTGATCGCTTGCAGGCAAGGACCTTTGGTACGTTCGATCAAATCGTCGACCAAAGACTCCAATTTGGCGCGAGTCAATTTGACGTTCAAGTGTTTCGGGCCCGATGCGTCAGCGGTGATGTAGGGCAGATTGATGTCGGTTTGCTCGGCTGACGACAATTCGATTTTGGCTTTTTCGGCCGATTCTTTCAAACGTTGCAAGGCCAACGGATCGTTGTGCAAGTCGATGCCGGTGTCTTTTTTGAACTCGCCGGCCAGAAAATCGATGATGCGTAAGTCGAAGTCTTCACCGCCCAGGAAGGTATCGCCGTTGGTGGCCAATACTTCGAATTGGTGCTCGCCTTCGATTTCGGCGATTTCGATGATGGAAATATCGAAGGTACCGCCGCCCAGGTCGTACACCGCAATGGTGGTGTCGCCTTTGGGTTTGTCCATGCCAAACGCCAAGGCCGCCGCGGTCGGTTCGTTGATGATGCGTTTGACGTCCAGACCGGCGATACGACCGGCGTCTTTGGTGGCTTGACGCTGCGAGTCGTTGAAGTAAGCCGGCACGGTGATGACCGCTTCGGTGACTTCTTCGCCCAAAAACGCTTCGGCGTCTTTTTTCAGTTTCATCAACACGCGAGAAGATACTTCGGGCGGCGCCATTTTCTTGCCGTGGCATTCTACCCAGGCGTCGCCGTTGTTGGCTTCCATGATTTTGTAAGGCAC
>CAZBUP010000059.1:0-2807 GCA_964495145.1 uncultured Staphylococcaceae bacterium
CGGGATAAACCATATGTAACAAGTTTTTAGGCCCGAAAAAGCGAAGGAGGAGTGTCGCGCTTGGGCGCTTTCTTTCACGTCAATGGTAATCAGGCCGGTATCGGCAGTTTCCCCGCTGAGGTAATAGCCCCAGCGATCGCCGCCGGCAACGTATACTTTGACCGCCCAACGATGGGAAACGCTCACGACGCGGAATTGGATCGTCGTCAATTCGTCGAAATTCAAACTGACCGAGCTCGTCCCGGCCACGCCCCAAGTATCGCTGACGAGTCGCAGCCTAACGCCGGATTCCGACAAGGTGGCCGCGGCCCGATAATTGTCGGCACTGCCTTTATCGGGATTTATGCCGCCATTCCAAGCGCTGTAAGCCGTTTGGAACATGGTCGCGAGATCGGAATCGGTCGCCGGATTTAAACCGGGTACCGTCGTTTCATCGATGGCCAGCATTTGGGCGTTTCTGATTTCGATGGGAACGTCTTCGCGCAAAGGAACGATGGTGATGGGAAGGTAACCATTGCCGCTTCGATTCATGGATATCGTTACGTCCGCCGCATCGCCTTCCAGGTCCGTTTGACCGATTAATTGGGCTCCGGCATAAACCTCGATTCGGTCGGGCTTGATGAAGTCGGGATAATGGGTATCGATCAGAAGATGGTTATCATCGGTCAAATACAATGGACGCGAGGTGTTCATGCCCGGTTGCACACAGGCCACGAACTTGCCGTCGCCTAGCATTTGACTGCCTTGAAACGTAATCTCGGCATCGTTTGGAATCACGGCCATGACCGCCGCATCGCCGCTTGGAAGCGCGAATGAGTATTTGCCGAATCCGATCGCGGTCAGGCTTTGGCGCTGTCCCGAGGTCACATTGAAGAGGTAAGCGTCATCGAGGGCGATTTCGATGTTTTGGTAGGCATCGTAAGGATTGTAGTAGAGGTAAGTGTCAAAATCATGATCTTGGAAGAAATCATGGGCATTCAGATTGGTCCGCA
Source organism: uncultured Staphylococcaceae bacterium (assembly GCA_964495145.1). Taxonomy (GTDB): domain Bacteria; phylum Bacillota_I; class Bacilli_A; order RFN20; family CAG-826; genus UBA6120. Next base: position 993 of record CAZBUP010000059.1, read on the forward strand.
AGACCCGGTTGACGTTCGTGGCTTCGATTGAAGCGAAAAAGCCGACGTGGTTGTTGCCATAGCCGAAATCGGTCAAAGGGCCCCAGTCGTAATCAAGCGGGTCACCCCAACCGGCCGGGGAGTGAGCGGCGTTGATTTTATTGACGCGTCGCAAGCCTTCATAAGCGATGAAGGAACCGGTTCCGTTCAATTGGGCCCAATCGTAACAGGTTTGGTTGGTCGAAGGCAAGTTGTCGGGATAATAGTTTTTGGCGCTATCGGAGACGTTGAGGATCCATTTGCCGATGCTGCGGGCGTACCCGGGATGATACTTGACCAAAGGGAAGAAGCCCAAAGCCGCGTCGAAGGTATTCATCATGAAGGAATAGCCGTCGCCATCGGTCAGACTGCCCATCAATCCTTGGGTGTTGTAACCGTTCCAATTGACGTTGACCATGCCCCAACCGCCTCGAACGGCGCTAGACCCATCCAAAGTCCAATTGATCATTTTGGTGATGTTGTAATTGGTGCCTTGCTCAAGATTCATGCGTGCGGCCACGAGTGGGGCAAAGTAAATCAAAACCTCGTAAAACGGATTATAGGTGAGGTTTGATAGGAAATTCATGCACCATTTGGCCCCGTTTAAGAAATCCGAAACGTCGCTTTCATAAGCAATCTTGTCTTTAAAATGGCTGTATGCCATATAGAGCACGAACGCCATTCCGGCGGCGGCATCGGGTTCGCTCCAACCGCCGGAGGTGAACGTGCCGTTACGGATGCTGTACGATTTGCGGTCGCTGAAATTGGCGTTGGCGCCCCCGGCCGCCACGACGACGCCATACCATTGGCGGGCCATGTTCAAAAGGATATCTTCAAGATAAGCCCCATCGTAATCGTCGCGATCGAGGTACAAACTGGACAAAGCCGTGAACAGGGAACTAGGCAGTAGTTCATACCACCAACTGCCCCCGGTATTGCTCGTGCTATTGTTCAATACCACTTTTTCGCCATTATGGATGGCGTAGTAATTGACCATCTGTTTGACATAATCAAGCGGGGCTTGGTCGGATCCCTCCGGCGCGTAAGCGGTCATGTCGTAACCGACGAGACTGGCCGACAAGACCGCGGCCAGGACGGCGATACCTTCCCCGCGCGTCGTATCGGTATTCGGATCGTTCTTCATGCCGAAATAACTGGGGAAAGCGATGACGCGATGATCGGTTTCGCTGAAGTACGTATCGACGTTAGGGGCCGTCGCCAACCAACTGACCGGTTGCACCCTCGGGGTGCTGTTGACGAGGGTGGTCACCGTATTTGCTCGATTGAACAGGAAATCGATGTAGGTTTGGGTTTTGTCTTTCCAATCGACGAACGAATAGTTGGTCGGATTCGATGACAAGTTGTCCATCCTGGAGATAGCCACAGGGGAAAACCCACCGGCCGCCGCCGCGAGATAAGGGGCGGTTTTCGATTGAAGCAGGCCGGTGGCCGTCAATAAGCCGATAATGAAAATCAGCGGACGTTTCAAGATGTCGCAATCATCGCGGATTAATAAACTCGATTCTTTTTCCGCAGGTAGATGAAGGCCGTTCCGGCGAGCAAGGCGGTTGACAAAGTGATCATTAAGGCTAGCGCCAATTTAGTTTGATTGCCCTCAGTCACCGGCGGGAGGATCGGATCGTAACTTCCATCGTAAGGTTCGCCGAGCGAATCCACCACGAAGGAGTCAGCCGCCAACGTACCATACTTATTAATGAGATAAAGATATCGTTCCCGAGCGGCGAGGATTTCCGAATCGGTCCCTCCGCTGACGAAATAATCCTTGGCGTCATCTGA
>CAZBUP010000060.1:0-2802 GCA_964495145.1 uncultured Staphylococcaceae bacterium
GAGCGCTTCCATGGCATGGAAGAGGTAGCGAGTTCGATCCTCGTCAGCTCCACCACTCGATTCAAAAAGGGATTTCCAAATAAACGGAAATCCCTTTTCCATTCATCATTATTCGTGCATTCTCCTCTAAAGGTGCTATATTAAGAAAGTCATGAAAATTCTTAACTTCAATCGGACTTTGAACACGCGCGACCTAGGCGGATACGCCACCCGCGACGGGCGCGTGATCAAACCGTTCCGGTTTCTGCGAAGCGACGCTCCGGTCCATTTGACCGAGAAGGAAATCGAGTCTTTGGTCGATCGCAAGGTGACCACCTCGATCGATTTAAGGACCCCTTACGTTTCGAAAAAATACCCGTCGGCCTTTGCCGGCGATAATCGGTTCGCGTACCATCTTGTCCCAATCAGCGAAGGGACGACCGTTCCCCTCGAAGATGAACAGGTCCCGGCTTTGTACATGCAGATGATCGCCCATCGGACGACTTTCCATCAGATCTTCAAAACGATGATCGAAGCCCCGGACGGCGTCATCTTCAATTGCTCGGCCGGCAAGGACCGGACCGGGATGGTCGCCTTTCTTTTATTGGAGTTCGCCGGGGTGTCTCGGGACACGATTGCGAAAGACTATGCCCTGTCTTCGACCTTGATTGATAAAAACCTGGAGCGGATCCGTACCTACGACCCGACGTTCCCGTCCTTTTTGGGCCACTCCAAACGTGAATTCATTGAAAAGTTTTTTGATTTATTCGACGAAAAATACGGATCGATCCAACACTATTTGACCTTGATCGGACTCGACCAGGCCGATTTGCTCAAATTGGAACAAAAATTGTTCGAATGAAGAAAACCTGCGTTTTTGCAGGTCCTCCGCTTATTTATAGCCGCCGACGATGGCTTCCAGTTTTTTGACGTCTTCAGGTGCGATTTTGAAATCGACTTTGGTGTTTTCATTGATCCATTCTTCGTGAGTGGATTTCGGAAGTGGCAAGGTATTTTGCTCAAGCGTATACCTAATGGCCAACTGGGCGACGGTCACGCCGTACTTTTGGGCCAATTCGTGGACTTCTTTCATCTTGAAAATTCGTCCGGTGATCAAGGGCGAATAGGCTTCGACCAAGATGTGCTTCTCGGCGCAGTAGCGCCGTAGGTCAGTTTGGGGCCGCCCGACGTAGAAGGGAATCTGATTGACGTGAGGGACGAAACCGGTGGCCTGGATCAAGGCTTCGATATCTTGTATTTCGAAGTTGGAAACCCCGATAGAACGCAGTTTGCCCGCTTGATGAAGTTCGATCATGGCCTTCCATGATGCGATGTTGCCTTCGGTATGGTCGCTGCCGCGATCGTCCCAGGGCCACGGGGCGTGGATCAGGTATAGGTCAAGGTAGTCAAGCCCGAGTTTCTTCAACGATTGCCGGGCTTCTTTTAAAGCTAGGTCGTAGCCTTTATAGCGGGCCGGCAGTTTTGTCGTCACGAAGATGTCTTCGCGTTTTAAGCCCGAATCCTTGATGGCTTTACCGACGCTTTTTTCGTTACCGTAGGCGGCGGCCGTATCGATGTGGCGATAGCCGGCCTTCAAGGCCGTCAAGGTCGAATGGTAGGCTTCTTCGCCTTCTTGGATCTGCCAGGTGCCAAATCCGATTTTGGGGATTTTGACGCCGTTGGATAGTGTGAAATGCTCGTGTAGGATCATAAAAGGACCTCCGTGTCATGAATTGATTATCATCAGTATAGCAAAGTATCGTTTGTATTAATTATTCAATGCCCGATTGCTATACTACTAGCATGGATAAAAGCCGACGCGTAACATTCGTTTCCTATGTCTATTTGTCGGTTTTCATTATAATAACCGGGGTCATTTTCCTCTTTGCGTCTTTCACCGGCGAAGTATCGGCCGACCAAAGCAGTGTCTTTGTCGAAGCGATCGTGGCATTCCTGCACGGGTTCGGTTTCGACTTGGGCCAAGCCGCGGTCGGGGCCTTGTCGACCATCGTCCGGAAAGTCATCGGCCATTTTCTGATTTTCATGGCCGACGGCGTCTTCGCCTATTTGACGGCGGTCTCGTTCTTCAGGTTACGTCGCGGGTGGATGTTTCTATTGGCTTCCGCCCTAGCCATGATTCTCGTGGCCTCCGTGAGCGAAATCATCCAACTGTTTGCGTCGGGCCGGGCCGGAACCCTGGTTGATGTTATATTAGATAGTGCCGGGGCCTTCCTCGGCATTGGGCTCAGCGCATGGATCAGAGACGCTTATATGAAGAAGAAGGAGTTGGCATTATGAAAAGAATCGTATTGGCAGGCGGCTGCTTTTGGGGCGTCGAAGCCTATTTCAAGTTGCTCCGCGGGGTTGAAGAAACCGCGGTCGGATACACCAACGGCAACATGGACAAGCCTCGGTATGAGGATTTGACCTCGCATCGGGCCAGCCATGCCGAGGCCGTCGCCATCACTTACGATGAGGCGGTCATTACCCTAGAGGCATTATTAGAACATTTATTTCGCTTCATCGATCCGACGAGCGTCGACCGGCAAGGCCACGACATCGGCCACCAATACCGAACCGGGATTTACTATCTCGATTCCCATGACGTTGACGCCATCAAGGCATTTCTAGAAAAGAAAGCCCGGCAATATACCCGGCCATTGGTAGTCGAAGTGCTCCCGGAAGCCGGCTTCCATTTAGCCGAGGATTACCATCAAGATTATCTCGATAAGAACCCCTATGGTTACTGCCATGTCAATTTGAGGCTTGTCAAACCCGAGGAACGCAAATGAAACAAGACGCCTATCGCCGTTTGATCGACGC
>CAZBUP010000061.1:0-2784 GCA_964495145.1 uncultured Staphylococcaceae bacterium
AATACCAATAGATAAAGCAGGATGAAACCGCAACTGGCCATCACTTCATCGCCGTTGAGAATGCTCGGACGGCCGGCTTTGTCGACATAATGGGTCCGGACGACGCGCGGATTGGACACTTTGTCCCGAAAATAATGGAACACGCCCTTGAACGCGATCACGAATCGGGATTGCTTGATTCCGCCGGCGGTCGATCCGTACCCGCCTCCAATCACCATGAAAGTCGTCATCATGAATAAAAACGCCAACGGCCAGTGCGTGAATGACCTGACATTTTGAAAACCCGTCGTGGTGATGGAAGATACGAGTTGGAATAGGGCTTGACGAAAAGTCGCTTCCGCCGATTCATTGCCGCTGGCCGGCCGAAGGATCATATAACCGAGGGGAACGCTTATCAATAGCAAGAACACGAGGAATTTGGTTTCCATGTGTTTCCAGATTTGCTTGACGCGTCCTTGAATCAGAAACAGGTGCATGAGGATGTTCGTGCTGCCAAGCAGCATCAAAGCGACCGTTATGTAATCGATGGCCGGATTGTCGAAATACCCGATGCTGTCGCCATGTGTCGCGAACCCTCCGGTCGAAATGGCCGCCATCGAATGATTGATGGCGTCAAACCAACCCATCCCCGCGATGACATAGGCGATGACCCCCATGATGACGTAAGCCGAATAGATAAGTACAATCAATCGGGCCGATCCTTTAAGATTGGGTATCAAACGGTCATTATGCCCTTCGGCATTGTAGATTCGCAGCGAGTACCGGTCAGAGATGATACTCATCAAAACCAAGACGATGCCAATCCCTCCCACAAATTGCATGAAACTTCGGAAAAAAAGGAAAATATGGGGGGCTTGGTCGACGGCGACCACGCTTAAACCCGTCGTGGTCAAAGCGCTGGTCGCTTCGAAAATGCTTTGCGTAAAATTATATTCACCCGTCATCAAAAAGGGCAAGGCCGTCATCGCGATGGCGACGATCCAGACAAACAGCAACAAGATGGAATCCTGCATGTTTTCGAGATTGGCGCTGACGCGGTTTTTGATGAAGAAGGTCAAGGCATACCCTAGGCAGATGGCGCCGGCTCCCGGCAAAAAGAAATTCAGCGCGTATTTGATCTCTTCCGGATAAAAGGGGATTACCAATAGCGGCACCATCAAGATGATGCCGATTAGGATGGTGAATATTCCCAGATAACCCAAAATCAACCGATAACCGGCGGCAATGTTCTTGGTTGACATATTATTTATGGTCGATGAACCGAATGATTTCATTTTGGTCTTCCGGCGTGGACAGGACCAGCATTCGGTCCTTCGGTTCGAAAACCGTCATGCCGTTCGGGATTATCACCTGAGGGTATCGGAAGATACAGCTGATGTTGGCGTTAGGAGGAAAACTCAAGTCTACCAAGCGCTTTCCAATCATCCAATTATCGGTCTTCAATTCAAGTTCGGTGATAATCACGCTTGTTTCGCCGATCAATTGTGTTTTGATTTCCTGACTGATGTCGGCTTCTTTTTGAATGGACTGCGCCAATAAGTAAGTCGAGCTGATGGCGATGTCGACACCCATGGTTTTGAATAAGTCGACGTTTTTCGGATTAGTGACCGTGGCTACGCATTTTCTTACGCGATAAAGACGTTTGGCCATTGTGCAAGCGACGAAATTATCGACGTCTTGACTTGATAAGGCGATGAATAAATTCGCCTCCTCGATTTGGGCTAAATGCAGGTCGTATTCTTTGGTGGGATTGCCCACGATGGCGGTAATCCCATTGTTGGTGCTCAGATATTCAGCCGTGGCTTGATCGGGATTGACGACAACGATTTCATTGTGGTTTCGGGCGTAGGTTTTAATCAGGTAATCGGCCTCGTGCGCGCCATATGCGATGATGACTTTCATATGGCCGACTTCCAATTTTGCTTCATGACTTTGAAGACATCCATCGAGAGTTCAAATGGATAAATGGCTTTTATCGTCGTTTTTTCAAGCAATTTTCTTTTATCGCTATCATACAAACGAATCAAAATATTCGGCACATTGAAAACGAAGAAACACATGTAGGCGATGAATATGTTGGCGTTGTCGTCATCGGTCGCCACTATGATCGTCTTGGCTTCGTCGATTTTGTGGGCGCGTATGAAACTGATGTCGCTGGCGTCACCCATGAGCGTGAATCCGCTATATCCGCTAATGCCGTCGAGTTTATTAAAGGATTTTTCGTCTTTGTCAATGGCCAATACCTGATATTGTTGGATGGATAATTCTTTGGCAATGCTGGCACCCAACCGCCCGATACCGATGACCACGATTACGCTCTTGTTATTTGTCAGCATGTGAAGAGGCCTCGCCAATGATGCGAATCGAAATGATTTGTCTCAGGGCTAGATATTCAATTGATGAAGCATTGATGTAATCTCTTTTGACAACGAGAAAATTGGCATTCTCTTTTATGTATGTCGCCTTGAATGTCGTTACGCCAATTGTTGAAAACATGATAATTTGTAAGGTTTTTCCAATGAAATCGTTCATGTCATTTTCCTTCTTTCGTCATCATACTAGCCAAATGGATATAAAGACGGCATCGGTATTTTCCTCTTAGGCATAAAGAAAAAGTAAAGAGGAAGTCCCGGTCCAAGTGATAAATCAAGGTAATGGTGATCCATGACGATGATTAGAAGTATGAAGAAAATAAAAATATGCCGTCTATGACGACATATTTTGCTATTTGGTGCAGCCGAGGAGACTCGAACTCCTATACCGTTAAGTACTAGAACCTGAATC
>CAZBUP010000062.1:0-2679 GCA_964495145.1 uncultured Staphylococcaceae bacterium
ACCCATTCATGGCAGAATAGCAAGTACGGTTGATCGTTTTCCACGAAGATATGGCTTCTTCGGCGGCCTTTTTATCGGATAGATCCCCGGCATCGAATTCCTTGTCGCCATTCATCTGATAGAGGTATTCAAGAGCCATTAGCGAATCGCTCACGGCCGGGTGCACGAAAATTTAACGATACCAAGAATGGTTTTATAATCAACGAGAGCCGGACTCAAGTCTGTCTTGAATGTGTTAATATCAAAACAAGACGGCGTCTGAAGGAGTGACGATTATGGATTGGAATGTCAAAATGATTGGCGATTTGAGCAATAAGATTATCATCGTGACGGGCGGTAACTCAGGGCTGGGGTTTGAAGCGGCTAAGGTTTTTGCTATGCACAACGCCACTGTCATCTTGGCCTGCCGTTCGGCCCAGCGGGCCACCGAAGCCAAAAACGCCATCTTAAAGGAAACCAATAACGGGATTATTGACGTGATTGAATTAGATTTATCCCGTTTGGCTTCAATTAAAACTTTCGTAACAAAGTTCAAACAAAAATATCAAACATTGGATATCCTTCTAAATAACGCTGGCATCATGACCGTACCTTATGGTCTGACAGAAGATGGCTTTGAACTTCAAAACGGGATCAATCATCTCGGCCACTTTGCCTTAACAGCGCAACTATTCGATTATTTAAAAAACACTCCCGGTTCTAGAATTGTCAATGTCAGCAGTAACGCCCACAAATTAGGTAAAATGGATTTTGGTAATTATCTATTCGAACATGGTCGATACGGGAAGCTAAGATCGTACGGCCGCAGCAAGTTATCCAATCTATTATTCACTTATGAACTGGATCGAAGAATCCAATCCAAACACCTTGATGTCAAAGTGCTAGCAGCCCATCCCGGCGTAGCCGCCACTAATTTAGGCCGCTACATGAACATGAAGGGAATATTCGCCCCGCTCTTCACGATGTTTTTCAAATATGCCCAAACCGCTTATCAAGGAGCACTTCCCGAAATCCGAGCTTGTGTAGATCCAAACGCGGTAAGTGGTGCCTATTACGGTCCTGGTGGCACCAAAAAGAAACCTCTTCCTCCGAAACTGGTCAAATCAAGCAAAGCTTCTTATAGTTTTAAAGACGCTCAGCAATTGTGGGATTTATCCGAACAACTGACGGAGGTTCATTTCGATATTTGAACTGATTTCTTAAGCTCTTACATATACATCTCACGTTATTATTTAACGTCATCAATCGTTTTTCTAGAATCTCCTGGTTTTGATATAAATCCAACCATAGTCTTTTTTTACTTTTTCTGATGTTTTTTGCTGCATATACGCCAATAGTATTTATAATCAATGGGACATTGGCATTGTTCCAATGAAAGCATTGATGATCAAAGGGAATGGTTAACCACCCACTCATGTTACGGAGGCTATATGCAATCGTTAAAAAAACTATTCAAAATAGGGCACGGGCCCTCCTCGTCACATACCATGGGGCCGGGCTTCGCCTCGGAGATCGTCCGCAAGAAACATCCCGAAGCCAATCGCTATGTGGTCACCCTATATAATTCCTTGGCTTTGACTGGGAATGGCCATTTGACCGACACCATCGTCAAGCAAAAGCTTGCGCCAATACCCGTGACCTTCGCATATAAGATCGATATTCATAAGCACCCCAATTTCATGACATTCGAAGTATATAAGGACGAAGTACTTCTTGATACCATCGAAGTGCGCAGCATCGGAGGGGGCGACATTCTCTTTGGTGCCGAAGAACATGACATCGACAATGTTTATCCTGAAAAGAGTTTTGAAGAAATCAAATCATTTTGCGTTGCCAATAGTTATTCGCTCTATGAATACGCCAAACACTATGAACCCGATATCGATGCTTTTTTGACTGGCATATGGCGGCAGATGCGCCGAACGGTTGAAAAGGGATTAGTCACCGAAGGGCTCCTACCAGGTCCATTGAAAGTCGTTCGTAAGGCGAAAGTCTTGATCGACCGGGCCAAACGAGAAGAAACCGATACCGCCAAACTTATACGTCTAGTTTCCGCTTACGCCTTCGCGGCCAGCGAAGAAAATGCCTCTGGAGGCGTGATTGTTACCGCCCCGACCTGCGGGGCTTCGGGTGTACTCCCAGCCGTCCTTTATTATCTACACAAGCATCGCGGCGTACCAGTTCGCGGAATCATTGAATCGCTCGCGGTTGCCGGAGTCATCGGCAATGTTATCAAAGCGAACGCCACCATCAGCGGTGCCGTCGGTGGTTGCCAAGCGGAAGTCGGTTCGGCCTGCAGCATGGCCGCAGCGGCACATGCCTACTTATCGAAACTCAGCCTTGATCAAATCGAGTATGCCGCGGAAATCGCCATGGAACATTTCTTGGGGCTGACCTGCGACCCAATCGACGGTTATGTCCAAATCCCATGCATCGAACGAAACGCCGTGGCTGGGATCCGGGCTATCAACGCTTCGGAACTATCGAATTTCTTAAGCGATACTCGAAAGATATCGTTTGACATGATCGTCCGCACTATGTATCAAACTGGACTGGATATGCATCCTAAATACAAGGAAACTGCCGAGGCCGGTATGGCTTTCTTTTACGATCAAGCAAAAAATAAATGACATTGACAAAAAGTGCCGGATCCTTCCCTTAACATAATTGTCATTGACG
>CAZBUP010000063.1:0-2613 GCA_964495145.1 uncultured Staphylococcaceae bacterium
CGCTGAATCTCGGAAGCTCGCAAATAACCTTCCACATTGTCGGCCAAGGTCACGATGGCGCCTTTGGCGTCGACTTCTTTGACGGTGCCTTTCACCAAGCTGCCTTTTTCATGCAGCGCGATGTAGTTTTGGAAAGGATCTTGCTCCAGTTGCTTGATGCCCAACGAGATGCGTTCGCGCTCGGAGTCCACCGCCAAAATAACGGTTTCGACTTCGTCGCCTTTTTTGTAGTTGCGAATCGCTTCTTCGTCGTTCTCGTTCCAGGAGATGTCGGACATATGTACCAGACCATCGATGCCGCCTTCCAGACCGATGAAGATACCGAAATCGGTGATCGATTTGATTTTGCCGGTGATTTTGTCGCCTTTGTTATGGGTAGCGGCAAATTCGTCCCAAGGATTGGATTTGCACTGTTTCATACCCAGAGAAATACGGCGACGTTCTTCGTCGATTTCCAGAACCATGACTTCGACTTCGTCGCCCAACTGAACGACTTTGGATGGATTGACGTTTTTGTTGGTCCAGTCCATTTCGGAAACGTGCACCAAACCTTCGACGCCTTCTTCGATTTCGACGAAGCAGCCGTAATCGGTCAGGTTGTTAACTTTACCGAACACGCGGGTGCCGGCTGGGTAACGGCGGGCGATGTTTTGCCATGGATCTTCATCCATTTGTTTCATGCCCAAAGACACGCGAGTTTTGTCTTTGTCGAATTTCAGGACTTTGACTTTGACTTCCTGGCCGATCTCTACACACTCGGACGGATGGCGAACGCGGCGCCATGCCATGTCGGTAATGTGCAACAGACCGTCGACGCCACCCAGATCGATAAACGCACCGTAATCGGTGAGGTTCTTAACGATACCGGTAACGATCGCGCCATCTTGCAGGGTTTTGACCAATTCTTCGCGCTCTGCGCTGTATTCGCTTTCGACGACCGCGCGACGTGACAACACGACGTTGTTACGTTTTTGGTCGATTTTGATGACCTTGAATTCCAGATCGCGGTTTTCCAAAAACGCGGTGTCGCGAATCGGACGCACATCGACCAGAGAACCCGGCAAGAACGCGCGCAGCGCGCCGACTGCCACGGTGAAACCGCCGCGGACTTTGCCGTTGATACGGCCGATAACGGTTTCTTGCGTTTCGAAGGCCTTTTCCAATTCAGCCCACGCTTTGCTTTTCTTGGCTTTGTCGCGGGAAAGAAGAGTGGCGCCCAAGCCATCTTCGAACAGATCGAGAGCTACTTCGATCTCGTCACCGATATTGACTTCCAAGTCGCCGTCGGCATTCAGGAATTGCCATTTTGGAATGACACCTTCCGATTTCGCCTGTGTACTGACGATGACAAACTCGTTTTCGATGTCGACAACGGTACCGATCAACATCGCGCCAGGACGCATTTCGGTCTTGGCATAACTCTCTTCAAACAACTCTGCAAAGCTTTCGCCCATCTTTACTTTCCCAAACTTGCCACAACACCAGCAAGTTTTAACAATTATCAAAAAATTAATAAAAGCTATCGGCTCGCGCCGATAACTGCCAAAAGTCTCATTCGACTAAATTTACTACCTGATCAATCACCTGTTGAATAGACAAGCTGGATGAATCGATATAATGCGCGCCTTCAGGCACGGTGAGCGGCGCAGACGCCCGCTGGCTATCGCGACGATCGCGCTCCTCTATCTCTCGAGTGATTTGCGGAAGGTTAGCATCAATTCCCTTTTCAATCAACTGTTTATATCTACGCAACGCCCTTTCTTCGGCACTGGCGGTCAGATAAACCTTGTATTTCGCTTCGGGAAAGACCACGCTACCCATGTCGCGCCCGTCAGCGACCAAGCCTGGAAGTTGTTGAAAATCCTTTTGTTTTTGTAGCAATACCGCTCTGACCTCCGCATAGGCAGCGATAATCGAGGCGGCATTGCCGGTAGTTTCGGTCGCCAAGCGGCCGGAAATATCGTCACCGTTGAGCCGCACCACGAGTTCGTCGCCGCATTCGAATTCTAACGACATCGCTTCAGCGACAGCGCAAATTTTGGCAACGTCGTTCAAGTCCAGACCGGCATCCAAAACCGCAACCGCCAACGACCGGTATATCGATCCGCTATCCAGATAATGCCAGCCCAAAATTTTCGAGACCGCCCGACTGACGGTGCCCTTACCGGCCCCGCTGGGGCCGTCTATCGTTAAAACTGGAATCGACATTGTTATAGTGTGCCCAATTTCAGCCCCAATTGCGTCGCCAACGTCGGGAATTCCTTGAACGAGGTTTTGACGTTGGCGCAATCGTTAATCGTAATCGTGCCGTTGGCGCGCAGGCCGGCGATCGAGAACGACATCGCGATGCGGTGATCGCCGTGCGAGTCGACTTCGCCGCTACCCAATTGGCCGCCGTTGATGACCATGCCGTCTTTGGTCGGCTGGGCGTCTATACCCAAAATTTGCAAACCGTCCGCCATGACCTGAATCCGGTCTGATTCCTTGACTCGCAATTCCTCTGCGCCGGTCAATACGGTTTGACCTTCGGCGCAAGACGCGGCAACGAACAACACCGGAAATTCGTCGATCGCCAGCGGCACTAGATGCTCCGGAATGTTGATCCCTTTCAGT
>CAZBUP010000064.1:0-2578 GCA_964495145.1 uncultured Staphylococcaceae bacterium
ACATTAACAGGACCCGAAGTACTTCAAGGCAAATCCATAAAGGAACTCCAATCGATTGCCCGAGACATCCGAAACGAAATACTTCAAAAGACAGCTAGCTACGGCGGCCACCTTTCGAGTAACCTTGGCGTCGTTGAACTCACGATGGCCCTGCACAAAGCGTTTGATTTCAAGACCGATAAGCTTCTATTCGACGTATCACATCAAGCTTATACCCATAAAATACTTACTGGTAGATCACTAGAAGGATTGCGCACCAAAAACGGAGTCAGTGGTTTCCTCAAACGAGATGAATCGCCCTATGATCATTTCGAAGCCGGACATGCTGCCACATCGTTATCGACGGCATACGGCATGGCCATTGCCCGGGATCTAAACAAGGGAAAACACCATATTGTAGCTGTCATCGGAGATGGTAGCATTCCTAATGGCATGGCCTTTGAGGCGATGAATTCCATCGGACACAATAGACACAAGGTCATTATGGTTTTAAACGACAACGACATGGCAATCAGCTCTTCGTCTGGCGCATTCGCCCGTTACCTTAGGAGAATCAGATTCTCTCCCAAGTACCTTAAGAACAAAGAAGCTTACCGAAGGATGATGTTCAAGACTAAAATTGGATATTCCATTTTTAAATTTACGCAGGTACTTAAAAACAAAATTGCCAGTTACATATCACCAAGCAACCTGTTCGAGCAGATGGGGCTTGGGTACATCGGACCAGTTGATGGCCACAACTTCAAAGCCCTTGAAAAAGCCTTTTATCAGGCTAAAAGAAGCGGTTTATCTGTTATCGTTCATGTTAAGACCATAAAGGGAAAGGGCTATCCTCCAGCTGAAAAAGACATCTCGGGTTATTGGCATGGCGTCACTCCGTTTGACGTCGTTTCTGGATTGCCGAAAGTTAACCATCCCGATAAAATTTCTTGGAGCCACTTGTACAGCGATTTGATTTACAAGAAGATGCAGGATAACCCGAATGTCGTGCTCATAAATCCTGCGACTATCAAGGGATCGAATCTTGATGAGATATTCAAGACCTTCCCTGCCCGCACATTTGACGTAGGAATCGGCGAGGAACACGCCCTTACGATGGCGGCAGGACTCTCTTTGGCAGGCAAATATCCCATCGTCTCCGTATATTCAACATTCCTTCAACGAGCCCTAGACCAAGTCAGTCATGACTTGGCTAGGCAAGTGTTACCAGCGCTTATATTGATAGACCGGTCCGGTCTCGTCGGTCCTGATGGGGATACCCATCAAGGCATATTCGATCAGGCTTTCCTATTGAATACTCCGAATATTATCGTTGCTATGGCGAGTGATACGGAAGAAGCCATTGGTCTCTTTAATGCCGCAATGGATTACAAAGGGCCTTTTGCTATACGCTTGCCAAGAGATTATCTACCTCTGATCCAAACTAATACTTCTGTCCTCAAGATTGGTTCTTGGCATTTTTTGACAAGTGGCCATGATAAACGCGTTGCCGTGATAAGTTATGGCCCCATAATTAGACAGATTGGTGATTCACTAAAAGAGAATAATATTGACGTAACGCTAATCAATGCTATTTACCAAAAACCGATTGATATGGCCATTTTAGCGGCATTATTACCCTATGAGACAATCATTATCCATGATGCCTATGCGACGAAACATGGTTTTATTAATGATGTGAAGAGCGCGCTCAGCGACATGAACTACCATGGTCACGTGATTGATGCCGCCGTCAATGATGAATTTATTAAACAGGCGACTATCAAAGAGCAAATGCAATATTGCAAAGTTGACGAAGTCAGTATCTTAAACTTAATTAAAGAACAAATTCAATAATTTTATTGTTAACCAAAATAAGTTAGAATATCGATATGAGCAGAGTCATTGTTCATATTGATTTGAACGCATTCTTCGCCACCTGCGAACAACTAGTGGACCCATCTCTACTGAATAAACCCATGGCGGTCGGCGGTCTTGGTAAGCGCGGCATCATCCTAGCGGCTTCCTATGAGGCGCGGGCTTTCGGCGTACGCGCCGCCATACCGACCTATCAAGCGATGGAACTATGCCCGCAACTGATTATTAAGACACCACATTTTGATATCTATAAGAAGTATTCCGACCGCTTTCGCGAGTTTATCTCCAAGTATTCATCGATCATCGAAGTAGCTTCCATCGATGAGTGTTTCATCGACATGAGCGAGCCTCTAAAAAGCGTAGGTGACGTCGAAGCCTATTTTAAAACGCTTCAAGAACAACTCCTGTCCGAAACAGGATTGAAGTGTTCGATCGGCATCGGTCCCACTAAATTTTTAGCCAAGATGGGAAGCGATTATAAAAAACCTCTGGGAATAACCATTATCCGTAAAAGAGATATACCAAAGATTTTATTCCCACTTCCTATCAAAGACCTATTTGGCGTTGGAAAGAAGACATTTCCTAAACTGAAGCAAATGGGAATTGATACAATCGGAGACTTTTACCGAACTCCAAGCCATATCCTTGAACCGATTCTTGGACGTTTCTATCATGTGCTAAGGGATTGGCTCATTGGGAAAGGCGATGACGAGGTGGTCAC
>CAZBUP010000065.1:0-2558 GCA_964495145.1 uncultured Staphylococcaceae bacterium
CTTATCGACTGACAAAGCCGCGTATCCGATCAACGCCATGGGCATCTCCAAAGCGATGATGGAAAAGGTGTTCGTTGCCAAATCCAAAACCGTCAGTCCCGATAAAACCCTGATTTGTGGCACCCGTTATGGCAACGTGATGGCTTCCCGTGGATCGGTTATCCCCTTGTTCATTGAGCAAATCAAAGCAGGAAAGCCTTTGACGATTACCAATCCCGACATGACTCGATTCCTCATGAGCCTTGAAGAAGCCGTTGAATTGGTGGTGTTTGCCTTCCAACATGCCGAAGCGGGCGACATCATGGTCCAAAAATCACCCGCTTCGACCATTGCCGTCCTGGCTCAAGCCCTCAAGGAGCTTTTCAATGTCGACAACAGCATCAAGATGATCGGCACGCGCCATGGCGAAAAATTATATGAGACCTTGCTCACCAAAGAAGAATACGCTGTCGCTGTTGATATGGGCGATTTCTATCGCATTCCCGCCGACAAACGCGATTTGAATTATGATAAATATTTCGTCGAAGGTTATAAAAAGGGCGATTTAAAGGACGAATACAACTCGCATAACACCACGCGACTCGACGTTGAAGGAGTTAAGACCAAATTATTGAAACTCGACTACGTCGTCGAGCAGCTAAAGCAATGGAAGGCCAAATGAAAATTCTGATTACCGGATCAAACGGATTCATCGGAAAGAACCTGATCAGTGAACTGAAGAACCGTCACTACGACGATATTCTTGAGTTTGATGTGGATACGGATCCTCAATTGCTCGATCATTACTGCCAAGAGGCGGATTTCGTCTTTCATTTGGCCGGCGTCAATCGCCCCAAGGATCAGTCTGAATTCATGAAAGGCAATTTCGGTTTTACTTCAACTTTATTGGATACCTTAAAGAAGCATCACAACAATTGTCCGCTTATGCTGGCTTCCTCTACTCAGGCCTTGCTTGATAACGACTATGGTAAAAGCAAGAAAGCAGGAGAAGACCTGGTATTCCAATATGGCATTGAAACAGGCGCCAAGGTGCTTGTTTACCGGTTTCCGAACGTATTCGGCAAATGGTGCCGTCCCAACTACAATAGCGCCATCGCCACTTTCTGTCACAATATTTCCCGAAACCTCGAAATCAAGGTCAATGATCCAGAAGCCATCTTGAACCTCGTCTATGTCGACGATGTCATTCAAGAACTCATTAACGCTTTGTCTAGCCACGAGCATCGCCGGGATGAGTTTTGTTACGTCCCGGAAGTCTATTCCGTTAAGCTTGGCCTTATCGTCGAATTGCTATACTCGTTCAGGGAAGGCCGCAAGAATCGATATATCCCAAATTCAGATGATCCTTTTACTAAAAAGCTGTATAGTACCTATCTTAGTTATTTACCTGAAAATGATTTTTCATATCCTTTGAAGATGAATGAAGACGCTCGAGGTTCCTTTACCGAATTTATCAAAACGAAGGGCTATGGCCAAGTATCGGTCAATGTTACCAAACCAGGTATCACAAAAGGTAATCATTGGCATCACACCAAAAACGAGAAGTTCCTAGTGGTGTCTGGCGAAGCGATCATTAGGTTTCGCCACGCTTTATCTATGGAAGTCATCGAATATCGTGTGAGAGGATCCAAATTAGAAGTAGTGGACATTCCTCCTGGTTACACTCATAACATCCAAAACATTGGCGCGACTGACCTCGTCACCATC
Organism: uncultured Staphylococcaceae bacterium; assembly: GCA_964495145.1. Taxonomy (GTDB): domain Bacteria; phylum Bacillota_I; class Bacilli_A; order RFN20; family CAG-826; genus UBA6120. The sequence goes on from CAZBUP010000065.1 coordinate 1,708, forward strand.
ATGTGGGCGAATGAACCATTCGATCCCAATAATCCAGACACGATGCCACTCGTAGTCTAGGAATATAGCCAAAAATAAAGAAAGCCCAACTAACTATTTTGATTTCAATCATTGGACAAACGAATGCGAGTCTCTTCATTATTACTATCTACCAACGACTGATTTCATGAGTAGAAGTTGATCAACAAGCGAGTTCGGACATAAATAATGCACGGAAACCGAATTGGAAGTACTTCGCATAACCTTTATTATGTTAACAATATTCTAAATTAATCGCGTTATAGACTCATTTACACATATTCGGGTCACTTAATGTAAAATATAATACTCGTCCGATTGTGGTGGTTATCCACAACTGACGAGTATTAAATATATACTAAATATATACTATTATATTCCTATTCGAAAATCTCTTCGATTGGCTCACCAATCAGACCATCATGTTTTTGCAGGGCGAAAGCTTTTAGTATCGTGGCGCCGATGTCGGCAAATGAGTTACGCTCGCCAAGGAATCGTCCATTAGTGAACTTGGAATTATAAATCAATAAAGGGACTTTCTCGCGAGTATGATCGGTTCCAGTATGGATTGGATCATTCCCGTGGTCGGCCGTGATCATGATCAAATCATCAGGACGAGCTAAATCTAATAATTTACCAAGCAACACATCGAATTCCTCGATGGCTTTACCATAACCGATTGGATTACGGCGGTGCCCATATTCAGAATCGAAATCCACGAGGTTAATAAAACACATGCCTTCGAAATCATGATTCTTGATTTCTTCAATCGTTTTGAGCATACCATCGGCATTGCTAATGGTCTTTTGAGTCTTGGTTACGCCCTTACCGTT
>CAZBUP010000066.1:0-2556 GCA_964495145.1 uncultured Staphylococcaceae bacterium
ATGTAGAACACGTCGCCCGGATACGCTTCACGTCCCGGCGGCCGGCGCAGCAACAATGAGATTTGGCGATAGGCCCAAGCTTGCTTGGTCAAATCGTCGTAAATGATCAGCGCATCTTGACCGTTGTCGCGGAAGTATTCGCCCATGGAGCAACCGGTGTACGGCGCGATGAACTGCAGCGCAGCCGATTCGGAAGCCGATGCCACGACGATGATGGTATGTTCCATCGCGCCGTGCTCTTCCAATTTGCGTACCACGTTAGCAATCGACGAACGTTTTTGGCCGATGGCGACATAAATACATTTAATGCCGGTGCCTTTTTGGTTGATGATGGCATCGACGGCAATCGCGGTTTTACCGGTCTGGCGGTCGCCGATGATCAGCTCCCGTTGGCCGCGGCCGACCGGAATCATAGAGTCGATAGACTTCAATCCGATCTGGACCGGTTGGTCGACCGATTGGCGGGCAATAACGCCCGGAGCGATTTTTTCGATGGGGGAGGTCAGATTGGTCTCGATCGCGCCTTTGCCGTCGATCGGGTTGCCCAACGCATCGACCACGCGGCCCAACAAGGCTTCGCCGACCGGCACTTCCAAAATGCGGCCGGTGCACTTGACGGTGTCGCCTTCGGTAATGTGTTGGTATGCACCCAGCATAACCACACCGACCGAGTCTCTTTCCAGGTTCAAAGCCATGCCGTAAGAGCCGCCAGGAAATTCCAGCATTTCGCCTTGCATTGCTTCAGACAGACCGTGAACCCGAACGATACCGTCGGTAACGCTGACTACGGTGCCCTCGGTGTGGGCCTCGAGATGCGCGTCGAAATTCTCGATCTTCTTCTTGATCAGATCACTTATTTCTGATGGATTTAATTGCATGTTATTTTCCCGCTCTAACTCTTAAAGTCTTTTAGCTAATTGATGAAGCTGGCCTCTAATGGAACCGTCAATGACTTTGTCGCCGGCTTTGGCGAGGATGCCCCCAATTAACGATTTGTCGACAGACACGGACGCGTTGACCTTTTTCTGCAAAAATTTCTCGAGCATGGCGACGTATTTGCCTTGCTCGGCTTTTGTCAAAGCATAAGCGCTTTGCAGCTCGACATTAACGTAACCTTCGTCGTCGGCCTTATACTGTTCGAACATCACCGAAATTTGAGGCAACAAAGGCAATTTGTCGTTCTCGATCAACACTTTGAGAAGATTCTTGGCTTCATCGTGAATTTGATCCTGGCAAATATCCAGTATCAACTGTGCTGTATTCTGTTTGTTGACTCTGGGATTGGCGACGATACCAGCTAAGGCCTCGTCCTGAACCAACAAAGACAAAAACGTTAAAGAATCGGACCAGTTTTGGGCAGCATTGGCTTCTTTGGCCCGCTTAAAAGCGGCCTGAGCGTAAGGTCTTGCTAATGTCGATATTTCAGCCATCGCTTAACCCAATTGTTCCGCCGCTTTACTGATAATGTCCTGGTGCTTGGCCTTGTCGATTTCTTCTTTCAAAATCTGCTCGGCGGCACGCAAAGCCAGAGAGGAAACTTCCTTACGCAAACTTTCCTTGGCGTGCAGCATTTCCTGTTCGATTTGCGCTTTCGCTGCTTCCAACAGGCGCTCGCCTTCTTTTTTAGCTTGTTCCTTGGCTTCTTCGACTAATTGGTTGGCGCGCTTTTGTGCGGCGCTGACGATCTCGGCCGACTGCTCCTTGGCTTCTTTCAAAACGCTTTTGGCTTTCTTTTCGGCCAGTCTGATCTCTTCCTGACCTTTTTCCGCCGCAGCCAAACCTTCCGCAATTTTGGTTTTGCGCTCTTCCAGAGCAGCAATGATCGGCGGCCAGACATACTTCATGGTGAACCACACCAGAAGCGTGAAAGTGATCATCTGCCCGATCAGAGTAGCATTGATACTCATTGATGCTTTCCTCGTAATGCCGTTGTTAGTCTATCTGTCCGCAGTCGCAATAAACGACACGCAAAAGGCTTACGCCTCAGGTTACAGATGGGTGGGTTAATTAACCTGCAACGGATTGAACGGCAGAAAGGAACGGGTTCGCGAAAGTCAGCATCAGCGCCAAACCTACGCCGATCATGGTTACCGCGTCAAGCAAACCGGCGATGATGAACATTTTGACTTGCAGCATCGGTACCAATTCAGGCTGGCGGGCCGCGCCTTCCAGGAATTTACCGCCCAACAGGCCGAAACCGATAGCAGTACCGATCGCGCCCAAACCTAAAATGATACCGACGGCAATAACGGTGAAGCCTTGAACGTTGGCGATTAATGATGCGAGTTCCATAATGTCTCCTAAAGATTGATATGAATGTAAAAAATAAAACGGTTAGTGGTCTTCGCAGGCCAGACTCAAGTAAACGATGGTCAAAACCATGAATATGAAAGCCTGCAAAGTAATGACCAGAATGTGGAATACGGCCCACGGGAAGCCCAGCAAAGGCTGCACGATCGGCGGCAATAATGCGATCAGGATGAACACCAACTCGCCGGCGTAAAGGTTGCCGAATAGCCGCAGACCCAAAGAGATCGGTTTAGCCAATTCCTCGAC
>CAZBUP010000067.1:0-2552 GCA_964495145.1 uncultured Staphylococcaceae bacterium
CACCAAGATGGCACTGGTTTTTGGATTGATCATGGTATTTCTCCCTGTGGTTATTCTATCACTTTCGAAAAATTGGGTGTTTAATCTCGTCGGGCATCGATTTCGTTCGCCACTCATGCTTGGCATGAGCGTAACTCTCGTGGAAAATGACCTGATAGTCGTTTGTTTTCTAATGATCGGCCAAGGCGTCACGATTTCCGGTTTTCGTCGTTTCGAGTATGCTAACTTCTTTTTTCATGAGCCCAGCATGAACAATGGACATTGCTTATTGCCAAATGTCATTCGTCAACGAAGCGATAACCGATGCCGATTTCGGTGAAAATGTATGTCGGCTGGTTGCTTAAGTCTTCGATTTTCCTTCGCAAGGCCGCCACGAAAACTCTGAGGGTTTGGTAGTCGTCGTTCGTCGGGTAACCCCACACATTATTTTGTAGAAAACTATGCGTCAGCACTTTGCCTTGGTTATTGACTAAGAGCGCCAGTATTTTGAACTCGATCGGGGTTAAATGAATCAAGACCCCTCCTTTGGACACCAGATACTTTTCAAAATCGATTGACAAGTCGCCACAAACGAAAGTGGTGCGGCTGGGGGTGTTTTGACGATGGTGGCGCAAAGCGACGCGGATGCGGGCGTTGAGTTCGTTGGTCGAAAAAGGCTTGGTAATGTAATCGTCGGCCCCGGCGTCTAGCGCCAAGACCTTTTCCTGATCTTTGTCGCGGGCGGACAGGATGATGACCGGAGTCGCCGAAATCTGCTTCATTTGACGGAGCACTTCTTGGCCTTCGATATCCGGCAAACCAAGATCAAGCAGCACGAGACTGGGATGATGGGAAAGAAAGAGATTCAACCCTTCAAGGCCCGTGCCGGCACTGATCACCTTATGGTCAGCCGCGGACAAAGCCGCTTTCAGCAGACGGACGATGGCTTGATCGTCTTCAATTACTAGTATGGTCATATCCATGTTCATGCTCGATTCGGGATGTTGAAGGAGAAAGTCGCTCCCCCTAAGTCATTATTATACGCATGGATGTGCCCGCCATGGGCCTCGACGATGGCGCGGCAAATCGATAGGCCGAATCCATTGGCGGTCCCGGCATGTTCGATTTCATAATAATCGAATTGGTCCTCGAATAAATGATCGATCATCTCTGGTTTTAGTCCCCCACCGTTATCGGATACGTCAAAAACGACACCTTGCTCGTCTTGTGAATAACTGAGGGTGATTGCGCTCGTTTCCCGAGTGTGGCGCAAGGCATTGTCGAGTAAATTGTAAAGCACTTGGGTCAACAGCAGGGCGTCGCAGTAAACCATTACCGTTTCATCGTGATGTTCATAAATCAATTGATGCTTTTTAATCCGATGCTTGATCTTTTCGCGCACCCCCACAATCAAGTCATCGACGACTTCAAGGCGTCGATTGACCAGTTGTTTGTTGCTGAGTTTCGTCAAATCAAGCAAATTTTCGATGAATTGCCCTAAACCTATCGCTTGTTCATAAATGTCCCTGACGATTTGATTTTTGGTTTCATCGTCGGCCTGGGGATTTTCCAAAAGAAAGGAACTGCCGCCTTGGACCGAGGTCAAGGGGGTCTTCAAATCATGCGACAAGCTTCGCATGATAGCCGTTTTAAATTTTTCTTGTTCGATTTTCAATCGGCTGTCATTTTGCCGTTCGGTCGCTTGGAGGCGGTCAAGCACGATGATGATGATCATAATGATGCTGTTGACGTAATTAATTTCATCGAGCGTCAAGGTTTTGGTCTTGGCGACAATGAACGCGCCGTGAGGCGCCGCCCCGACCACCGGAAAAATATTGAAAGGAAGCTCGGGATATTTCAATTCCCCGTTTCCAATCATGATGTTGTTATCCAAAGCGTATTTGACTTGGAACCGCAATTCTTCATTTTGGTCAAAATGGTCGCCGAATTGACGGTTGTCCGTCGTCACGAAAGTGGTCGATCGATTAATATTGCCGGTGATGAATTGGAGACTGAGGGCCACGATCGACTCCCGATTGCTGGCATTGATGAGTGATAGCGATAACTGGTAAAGCGAATTTATCCGCTTTTCGTTGCGCTTAGCGGCTTCGTATTGTTTCTGTTGCCGGAGCACCAACGAGCCGACGACTAGTTCCACAATGAAAAAAATCAAAAAAGATATGAGGTAATTCGAATCGTCGATCGCAAAGGTGTATTTCGGTTCTACCAGAAAAAAATTGAACGAAAGGATAAGCAGCAGCGTTTCCACCAAAGCGATGTAGATGCTGTGCGTTTCGATAATGACAACCAAGATGGCAATCACAAAAAGAAGGAAGATGTTTTCGCTTCGGACTCCGAATTGATCAAAAGCCAAAGCCAAACCCAAGGCCAGAAGAAAAATGGCCAAAGGAATCAGAAACCATTTGAAAATCGGTCGTTTCAATCAAAGCATCTCCTTTCCCCTCACATGATAGAGCATTTTCAGCAAAGCCGTTAGCACGATGACGATTTCCAGTCGCCCCAGGAACATCCCTATCGTGGAAGTCCAAAGGATTCCGCTCGGGGCCGCATAG